>JAIPCT010000107.1 GCA_021738065.1 Burkholderiaceae bacterium | reverse complement strand
CTGGGGCTGTTGTGGGGTGCGGCGGGCAGCGGCGCCTTTGTCGCCACCCTGATACTGGCGACGCGCTCGTCGGTGCGCGGCAGCCTCAACCTGGTGATCCTCTGCGTCCTGATGGCGGCGCTCGGCCTGTTCGTATTTCCGCTGACGACGCAACTGGCGATCGCCTTGCCGGCGCTGGCGGTGATGGGCTTCGGAATTTCCGGTGCCAACGTCGGCATCAATACCGTGATGCAGTCCCTGACGCCGGATCGATTGCGCGGGCGGGTGGTTTCATTTTTTTCCAGCCTCCGCTTCGGGCTCGATGCCGTCGGCGGCCTGCTCGCCGGCAGCATCGCGGCACTTGCCGGCGCGCCGATCACCCTGCTCGGCGAAGCCGTCCTGCTGGGCGGCGTGGTGGTCTGGCTGTTGCCGCGGGCCGGACGCTTGCGCCAAGCGCTGCGGGAACAGCGCACATGATCACCATGGATGTTGTGCTGGCTTTTCTGGCAGCGTCCGCATTGGTCACTGTGGCGCCGGGTCCGGACAACCTGATGGTGTTATCGGTCGGCATCAGTCGCGGGCGTTCCGCCGGGATCGGCTTCGGCCTGGGCTGCGCCCTGGGATGCTTTTCGCATACCCTGTGGGCGACGCTGGGTATCGGTGCGCTGATCCTGGCTTCCGAGTCGGCATTTACGGTGCTCAAGATGGCGGGGGCCGGCTATCTCGCCTACATCGGCGTGATGTCATGGCGCCACGCCGGCAGGATCGCGCTGCAAAAGCTCGAGCAAGGCAGGGATGGCGCCATCGGCATCCATCTGCGGCGCGGCTTTGTCGCCAACGCGGTCAATCCCAAGGTGGCCTTGTTCTTCATTGCCTTCCTGCCGCAGTTCGTCGATCCGGCGCGTGGCGTGGTGTGGCCGCAGATGCTGCTGCTGGGTGCCTTGTTCGCGGCGCAGACGGTGATCATTTTCGGCAGTCTCGGCTGGTTCGCCGGAAGTATCGGCAAGCGATTGCAGCAGCAGCCGAAGCTCGCCGTCTGGCTCGATCGATGCGCCGGGACGATTTTCATCGGCCTGGCGCTGCATCTGGCGACAACGGGGCGATAGGGCCCGATCTGCCGACACGCGGCCACGCCGTGGCGCCAGCGCCGACTTTTGCGCCGGCTTGAGCGTCTGGCTCCGCGGTCATATTCGCCGCGGCTGGCAGCCGAGCGCGCACGACATCCGGTGGATCGGTCGCCATGCAGCAAGCGCGATGAGATCGAAGCACTTTGCCAATGTTGTCATGTGAAGCAAGTTCAGCCTGTTGACGGCTGAAAGCACTCCATCGCGCATTTCACTTCTAAAGTTTTTCGCCCAGATGCCGACAGAGACTTGTGTGCAGGTCCGGAATCGAACCCGTCGCCCGGCGAAGTACATGGGATGGAAGTATGGGTAATCGGGACGATTCCTTGCCGTCGATTTTTTTCAGGCAAAGATATCTAGATTCAAACTATTCGGTGCAGAATGTTCGTTGCTCGACACCTTAATGGTCGAGGTCTGTACAACGTGCCGTCGGCAATCAGCGTCGATATGACATCAATCCGGACGAGGCGAGGAGCACGCAAGTTTCATGACTGCGAAAACCATACTCATCGTAGACGATGAACCCACCAACCTGTATTTGCTGACCAGTCTGTTGCGCCCTGAATTTCAGGTGCGCGCCGCCAATTCGGGGGAAAGCGCGCTGCGTGCGGCAGCGAGCGAGCCGCAGCCCGACCTGGTGCTGCTCGATGTGATGATGCCCGGGATTGACGGTTACGCGGTACTGAAGCAACTGCGCGCTGATCCGGCGACGCGCGAAATTCCGGTGGTGTTTCTGACCGCATTGGCCGAAGTCGACGATGAGGAGCGCGGCCTGCAGTGTGGCGCCGCCGATTACATCACCAAGCCGATCAAGCCCTCGGTGGTCCTGGCCCGGGTGCGTACCCAGCTCGAAGCGAAGCAGGCGCGCGACTGGCTCAAGGACCAGAACGCTGTCCTCGAAGCCGAAGTCGCGCGACGCATGGTCGAAAACGATCTGACCCAGATCGTCAGCATCCGCGCCCTGGCGCATCTGGCCGAAACGCGCGACCCGGAAACCGGCAGCCACATTTTGCGCACCCAGGGCTATGTGCAGCAACTCGCCACCGGCTTGCAGCAGCACCCGCGTTTCGCCGCCACCATGACCGAGCGCTACATCAATCTCCTGACCCGCTCGGCGCCCCTGCACGACATCGGCAAAGTCGGCATCCCGGATCACATTCTGCTCAAGCCGGGCAAGCTCACGGCCGAGGAGTGGGCCATCATGCAGACCCATTCCAGGCTGGGCAGCGATGCCATCGAGCATGCGGAGAGCGATATCGAAATGCCGCTGGAATTTCTTTCCGTGGCCAAGGAAATCGCCCGCTGGCACCACGAAAAATGGGACGGCAGCGGCTATCCGGACGGGCTGGTCGGCGAGTCGATTCCCGTCGCCGCGCGCCTGATGGCGCTGGCCGATGTATTTGACGCCCTGATTTCGGTGCGCGTGTACAAGCCGGCAATGTCCTTCGACGAAGCCCGCGCGATCATCACCCAGGGCCGCGGCACGCACTTCGACCCCGACGCGGTCGATGCCTTCCTGGACAAGTTTGATGAGTTCGTCGCCATCGCCGAGCGCTACCGCGAAGGCGTTTGAAAATGTCTCGGCGACGGTCCGTGCCGCTATCCCGAAGTGCGTAACCGACGGGCGCCGCCGCGACGACAGCGTGGATCGTGAATAGACCGCCACATTCCGATGCGATCAAGCCGGTTTCGACGGCGGGCCAGTCGCGCTCCTGGCCATGGCTCGTCGCCCTGGTGGTCTTCGTGCTGTCGGCGGCAATCGCCGGCAAGCGGGTGGTCGAGCTTGATCAGAACCGGCGCGAACTATTGCGGGGACAGGTTACCCGTCTGCTCGGGAATTACGCCGAAACGATTCAAAGGACCATCGACAGCAACCTTCAATCAGCGCACACACTGGCCACCCTGGTACGCCATGGCCACGGCACGTTCCCCGATTTTGAAACCATTGCCGCGCAAATGCTGCCTCACTATCCGGGGGTGGCGTCGCTGCAACTGGCGCCCAGGGGTGTCATTCAGCGGGTCGTGCCCCTGGGCGGCAACGGAGCGGCGATCGCGCATGACTTGCTGCGGGACCCGACCCGCACCCGGGAGGCCTTCGTGGCGCGAGATGCCGGCAGGCTGACGCTGGCCGGGCC
Organism: Burkholderiaceae bacterium; assembly: GCA_021738065.1. Classification (GTDB taxonomy): domain Bacteria; phylum Pseudomonadota; class Gammaproteobacteria; order Burkholderiales; family Rhodocyclaceae; genus Sulfuritalea. The sequence goes on along the minus strand of JAIPCT010000107.1, from coordinate 5,875 downwards.
GTTTCCGTTGCTGCAGGGTGGAGAAGGCCTGGTGGGGCGCCTGCCGGTGTATCTCGGCGATGAAGAGAATCGGGCAAGCTTCTGGGGTTTCGTCAACGTCCTGATGCGTTTTCCGGATGTCCTCTTGAGTGCACACCTGCCGGTTCTGGCGGCGGACGGGCTGGAATACAAGCTTTGGCGCATCAATCCCAACAGCGGTGCGGAGCAGATCATCGTTGCATCGACGACCGCGAGCCTGATCGAACCGATCGAGGCCCGGGTGGACCTGCCTCACGGCCATTGGAGCTTGAGCGCGGCCCCCAGCAAGGGCTGGGGCGACTCACTGATACTTTCGATGCAGGCCGCGATCGGGTTGGCAGCCAGCTTCTTGCTGGCCTTCATGGCGAAACTGCTGACCGAGGCGAGGACTTCTCGTCGAGGCCTGGAATCCCAGGTTGCCCGCCGCACGGAGGAAATCGCCGTGGCCCGCAATCAGTTGCAGGCCACGCTGGCTGCCATCCCGGATCTGATGTTCGAGGCCGGAATGGATGGAACACTTTTCGACATGCACTCGGCGCGCACCGATATCGCCATCCTGCCGGTGGAAAAGATTCGCGGCCGGCCCGTTTCAGATTTTCTTCCCGAGTCCTCGGTGCAGGCGACCCTGGCCGGGTTTCGCGAAGCGCAGGAGCGGGGGCGGGTGTCGGGCGTTCGCATCCAGATACCGCTGGGCGGCGGCTACCGCTGGAGCGAGTGTTCCATCGCCAGGAAGGATGTGGGGGCGGGGCAGGCGCCGCGATTCATCGTGCTGGTGCGCGACATTGAGGAAAGGTTGCAGTTCGAAGCGGAATTGCGCGATTCACGCGAGCGCCTGCAACTGCTGCTCGACTCGATGGCCGAAGGCGCCTATGGCGTGGACACGGAGGGCAAATGTACTTTCGTCAACCAGGCATTTCTCGCGATGCTCGGGTTTTCGAGTGCCGACGAGGTGCTGGGGCAGCATGTCCACGGACTCATTCATCACACCCGGGCCGATGGCAGTCCCTACCCGGCAGACGAATGCAAAATGTATAAAGCCTATGTCGCCCAGGAAGCGATCCACGTCACCGACGAGATGTTCTGGCGCGTGGATGGCGCACCGATTTCCGTTGCCTACTGGTCGAAGCCGATGTTTGTCAGCGGCAAGGTGGTCGGGGCGATCTGTACCTTTTCCGACATCAGCGAGCGCAAGGCGGGCGAATCGCTGGTGCGCAAGTTGTCCCTGGCGGTGGAACAAAGTCCGGAGAGCATCCTGATCACGGATGTGGATGGGCGGATCGAGTACGTCAACGAAACCCTGATGCGGACCACCGGCTACAGCCCGGAAGAACTCATCGGAAAGAATCCCAAAATATTCGGCTCCGGCAACACGCCGGCGGAGAGCTACGTGGCCATGTGGCAGGCGTTGAGTCATGGCGAGGCGTGGAAAGGTGAACTCCACAATCGGCGCAAGGATGGCAGCGAATACATCGAGTTCGCCATCATCACGCCGCTGCGCGAAGATGACGGCTCGGTCAGCCACTACGTCGCGGTGAAGGAGGACATCACCGAGAAGAAGCACGTTGGCATGGAACTGGACGCGCACCGGCACCACCTGGAGGAACTGGTGGCGAGCCGCACCACGGAACTGGTTGCGGCGCGCGAACTGGCCGACACCGCCAGTTTGGCCAAGAGCAGCTTTCTGGCCAACATGAGTCACGAGATACGCACCCCGATGAATGCCATCATCGGCCTCACCCATTTGCTGAAGCGCGCCGCGTTGACGGCGCAGCAGATCGAATGGCTGAACAAGATCGACGGCGCCGGGCAACATCTGCTGTCCATCATCAACGACATCCTCGACTTGTCCAAGATCGAGGCCGGCCGGATGGAACTCGAGAGCACCGATTTTCCCCTCACCGCCGTTCTCGACAACGTCGCCTCCATCATCGGCGAATCGGCGCGGGCCAAGGGGCTGCGGGTCGAAATCGACCCCGATGCCGTGCCGCTGTGGCTGCGCGGCGACCCGGCACGCCTGCGCCAGGCGCTGCTCAACTACGCCGGCAATGCCGTCAAATTCACCGAGACGGGCTCCGTCACCCTGCGCGCCGTCCTCGTGCATCGAAAGGGCGATTCGCTGCTGGTGCGCTTCGAAGTCGAGGACACCGGCACCGGCATTTCATCCGGGCAGATGACGCAGCTGTTCAAGGCCTTCGGCCAGGCCGATGTTTCGATCACACGCAAGTATGGCGGCACGGGTCTTGGCCTGATCATTACGCGGCGCCTTGCCGAATTGATGGGCGGGGAAGTCGGCGTTCAAAGCACGCCGGGGGCGGGCAGTTGCTTCTGGTTTACCTGTCGCCTGCGATCCGGTCGTGGTGTCATGCCCGCCGTGCAGACGCAGATAAAGGAGGACGCCGAGTCGAGATTGCGCCGACTGTATGGCGGGGTCCGGATTCTGCTGGCCGACGATCACCCGATCAATCGCGAAGTGGCGCTGGAACTGTTGCACGGGGCGGGCCTGGACGTGGACACCGCGATCGACGGCCTCGATGCGCTGCGCAAGGCGCAGGCAGCCGCCTACGACCTGGTGCTGATGGATATCCAGATGCCCGGCATGAACGGCCTCGACGCAACCCGCGCCATCCGCAAGCTGCCGGGCTGGGCCGAAACCCCGATTCTGGCAATGACCGCCAATGCCTTCAGTGAAGATCGCCTGGCTTGCGACGCGGCGGGAATGAACGACTTCATCACCAAGCCGGTCGAACCCGACGTGCTTTATCAAGCCCTGCTGGAATGGCTGCCGCAACCGGCATCGGGCTACGCTGCGCAACGCCCGGTGACCGCATCCCGCCAGGCGAAGCAAGGCCATGGCGAACTGCCGCAGGCACTGACCGAATTCAGCCGCCTCGACACCGCCGCCGGGATGGCTTCACTGCGCGGCAACACCAGCGCCTATGTGGCGCTTTTGCGGCAACTCGTCGACCTGCATGGCGCCGACGCGGTGCACTTGGGGGACGCGATCGCGACAGGCCAGATTGAAGTGGCGCGAAACCGGGCGCATGCCCTCAAGGGCGCGGCAGGCAATCTGGGCGCCACGAACCTTCAGGCCGTGGCCGCGGCCATCGAACATGCCCTGAACAATGCACGCTCGGAGATCATACCGGCGCTGCTGGAAAACCTTCAGATCGAACTCGCCGCGCTGGCGGAAGTACTGGCGACGCTGCCAGATACGGCGGATGCGGCCATTGTGGGCGACGCCGGCCAGGCGCGTGCCGTGCTCAAGGCGCTGGAACCTCTGCTGGCCAGGGACAACACCGCGGCGAGCGAAATGTTCGACGCCAACCAGGGCTTGTTGCTGGCAACATTCGGCACCCAGGGGATGCAACTCAGCCGACGCATCGAGAGTTTCGATTATCCCGGCGCCCTGGCGATACTGCGGCAATTGCTCGCACCGGAAGCCTGAGCCGGGGCCGGGCACCGGCTCAGGCCGATCAAACCGCCGGGAAATTTTCCACCGCCGTCAGCGCGCGCTCGACGTCGGTGCTATCGATATTCAGGTGCGTCACCCAGCGGATGCGTTTGAGAGCCAGATCCTTGCCGCGCTGATAGCTGCCGGTTACCCGGATATCGTTTTCGGCCAAATGGGCGAGCAGGGCGTCGGCAAGATCGAGCGCCACGTCCATGAACAGGATGTTGGTCTGCACCGGGTGCACCGTCATTTGCCCGGCAAGTTCGGGATGGCTGGCGGCGATGCGGCAGAGGCCTTCGAACAGCATGGCGGCATGGCGGTGATCATCGGCCATGCGCTGCACGTTGTTTTGCAGCGCATGGATTCCCGCTGCGGCGAGCATGCCTGCCTGGCGCATGCCGCCGCCCAGCATCTTGCGCTGGCGCCGGGCGCGGGCGATGAAGTCGGCCGCGCCGAGCAGCAGGGAACCTACAGGTGCGCCCAATCCTTTCGACAGGCACAAGGACAGCGAATCGTAGCCAACGCAGATCTCGCGCGCCTGTTGCATCGGATCGCCGCCGGATGGCTCACAACCCGCCACGGCGGCATTGAACAAGCGCGCGCCGTCGATGTGCGTTTGCAAACCGTGGCGCTCGGCCAGGGCGCGCACCTCGCGCATGTATGACAGCGGCAGCACCTTGCCGCCGGTGGTGTTCTCCAGCGCAATCAGGCGGGTGCGCGCGAAATGCGGATCGTCGGGCTTGATCGCGGCTTCGATGTCGGTCAGGGCGATGCTGCCGTCGGCCTGGTTTTCCAGCGGTTGCGGCTGGATCGAGCCGAGCACCGCCATGCCGCCGGCCTCCCAGCGATAGGTGTGCCACTGCTGGCCGACGATGGCTTCGTCGCCGCGCTGGCAGTGCGTCATCAGGGCGATCAGATTGGTTTGCGTGCCGCTGGGGGCGAACAGTGCAGCCTCGAAGCCCAGCATCTCGGCCGCCATGTCCTGCAGCCGATTGACCGTCGGATCGTCGCCGAAGACGTCGTCGCCGAGGGGCGCTTCGATCATGGCCTGCTTCATCGCCGGGCCGGGTTGTGTCACGGTGTCGCTGCGAAAATCGCTCATGGTTTTGGAGCTTTCAATTTTAAAAACCGGACTTCTTGCCACAGAGGGCACAGAGGACACAGAGATGAAGCGAATTTCATTCGCGACTTCCCGTTTCCCCCTCGAAGGATAGCGGATGTCTTGCTTTCAACTGTTTTTACTCTGTGATCTCTGTGCCCTCTGTGGCTAAAGAGGTTTCAAGGTTTCCGGTAGGTAATGCGATAAATGGCACCGGCATGGTCGTCGGCCACCAGCAGGGAGCCGTCGGGCAGCAACTGCAGGTCGGCCGGGCGGCCCCAGGCCGAGCGGCCTTGCAGCCAGCCGCTGGCGAAGGATTCGTAACTCACCGCGCGGCCGTCCTTGACGCGCACCAGACTGATGCGGTAGCCGACCTTGGAGAGGCTGTTCCAGGAGCCGTGTTCGGCAATGAATACCTGGTTGCGGTATTCGGCGGGGAACATCGTGCCGGTGTAGAAGCGCATGCCCAGGCTGGCGACATGGGGGCCGAGCTTTTGCGCCGGCGGCTCGAACTCGCCGCAGTTGCGCTGCGCGCCGAACTCGGGATCGGCGACTTCGCCGCCGTGGCAGTACGGATAGCCGAAATGCATGGCGGCGCGCGGCGCGCGATTGAGTTCATCGGGCGGGCTGTTGTCGCCCAGCCAGTCGCGGCCGTTGTCGGTGAACCACAGGCTGCGGTCTTCCGGGCTCCAGTCGAAGCCGACGCTGTTGCGCACGCCGCGGGCGAACACCTCGCGGCCGGTGCCGTCGGCATTCATGCGCAGGATGGCGGCATAGGGGTCGTCCGGCGCACAGATGTTGCAGGGCGCGCCGACCGGCACATAAAGCTTGCCATCGGGGCCGAAGGCGATGAATTTCCAGCCGTGGTGGGTGTCGCCGGGCAGGCTGTTGGTGACGACGACAGGCGCCGGCGGGCGCTCGATGCGCCGGTCGATATCGTCATAGCGCAGGATGCGATTGACCGCCGCGACATACAGCGCGCCATCCTTCCAGGCCAGCCCGGAAGGCATGTTCAGCCCGTCGGCAATGCGCGTCACCGGGCCGGCGCGATAGGCGGCATCGAAGCGCACCGCATGCACCTTGCCGGCGCCGCGCGAGCCGACATACAGCACGCCGCCGCGCGCATCGACGCCGCCCAGCGCCATCTGCCGCGCGTTTTCCACCCGCGCCCAGAGTTCGATGGCAAAGCCCGGCGGCAGCGTGATGGTTTCCAGGGGCAGGGCCTCGGTGAAGGTACTCCAGGCCAGCAGGACGAAAGTGAGCAGTGTTTTCATGGCGAGCGTGTCCTTGAAGATAAAAGTCGGCGC
>JAIPCT010000106.1 GCA_021738065.1 Burkholderiaceae bacterium | reverse complement strand
ACCTTTGGCTGTGGATTTTCGCCGTGTCGCCGTGCCCGCCGTGGTGAAATATTTTTGACATGAAACTGCTTTCCTACTTTCGTGGCGGCGCTTTCCAGCGCGGCGTGCATCCACCCTCGTGCAAGCTGACGGCGGATCGCGCGATTCGGCGGCTGCCGTTCCCGCCGAAGGTGACGGTGCCGCTGTCGCAACACATCGGCAAACCGCCGCGACCCATCGTCCGGGTCGGGCAGGAAGTGTTGCGCGGTCAGCCGATCGCCAAGAGCGACGACTGGCTTTCGGTGCCGCATCACGCGCCGTTGACCGGCGTGGTGGAGTTCATCGGCCTGCGGCCTGGCATGCGCGGCACCTGGATCGAGTCGATTGTCATCCGCGCCCACCCCGGCGCCACGCAGGAGGACCTCTGGGGCGTGCCGCGCGATCTGTCGCAGGCCACCGGCGGCGATATCCTGCAAGCGATCTGGGACAGCGGCATGGTCGGTCTGGGTGGCGCGGCGTTTCCGACGCACGCCAAGCTCTCCGTGCCGAAGCAGGCGAAAGTGCACACGCTGGTGGTGAACGGCTGCGAGTGCGAGCCTTACCTCACCTGCGATCATCGCGTCATGCTGGAGCAGACCGACGACCTGATCGCCGGGATCCGCTTTGCCATGCGCGCCACCGGTGCGGTGCGCACCATCATCGGCATCGAGGACAACAAGCGCGATGCCGTGCTTGTGCTGCGCCAGGCCATCGCCCGCGACACGGCGGCAGGGCGGCTCGCTGGGGGCGAGATTCATGTCGAAGCGGTGCCGACCAAGTATCCGCAGGGCTCGGAAAGAATGCTGATCATGGCCTTGTTCGGCACCGAAATGCCAGCCGGCGGTTTGCCCATCGCGCTCGGCATGGTGGTCAGCAATGTCGGCACCCTGGCCGCGCTGGGCCAGTTGCTGCCGGCCGGACGCGGCCTTACCGAACGCGTGATCACCATCACCGGACCCGGCGTGGCGCGACCCGGCGACTACCGCGTGGTGCTGGGCACGCCGCTCAAGTTCGTCCTCGACTATGCCGGCGCGCCGGCGACCGATGCCATGGACGCGCGCCAGGTGATTCTTGGCGGACCGATGATGGGCCAGGCCATCGGCTCGCTCGACGTGCCGATCACCAAGGGTGTTTCCGGCGTGCTGGTGTTTCGCCGCGAGGACATGCAGACACGCGAATCGCGGCTCAGCTATCCCTGCATCAAGTGCGGCGAGTGCGTCGAGTCCTGCCCCATGGGACTCAACCCGTCGACCCTGGGCATGTTGGCGGCCAAGCGCGAGTACGAGTTGATGGGTGAGCGCTATTTCCTCGGCGACTGTTTCGAGTGCGGTTGTTGCACTTACGTTTGCCCGTCCAACATCCCGCTGGTGCAGCAGTTTCGCGTCGCCAAGCAGATATTGCGGGAGAAGGCGGCTGCTTGACACCATGAACCACAGAGACACAGAGACACAGAGGAAAAACATCGAGAGGGAAGAGAATTGCTTTTCTCTGTGTCTCTGTGTCTCTGTGGTGAAGGTTTTTCAATGACCCAGCCGCTTATCGAGATCCGTTCCGCGCCGCACGTCAAGGCGGCGAAGAGCGTCGAGACCATCATGCGGCATGTGGTGTATTCGCTGCTGCCGATCTGCGCCTTCTACATTTTTCAGTACGGCATTTCCGCCTTGGCTTCGATTCTGGTCGTCACCGCGGCATGCCTGCTCACCGAGCGCACGCTGATCAGCACAGGAACGCAGGCCGGGCGGTTGTCGGACTTTTCCGCGGTAATCACCGGTCTGTTGCTGGCCCTGACCCTGCCGCCGGGCTTTCCCTTGTGGATGGGCGCGGTGGCCGGCATTGTCGCCATTGCGCTGGGCAAAGCCTTGTTCGGCGGCATCGGCTTCAACGTCTTCAATCCGGCGCTGGTTGGCCGCGCATTCGTGCAGGCCGCTTTTCCGACGGCGATTGCCAGCTACACGCCGTCTTTCCTCGCCGGTCGCTTCACCGAGTTCATTCCATCATCCCTGGCCCTGCCTTTAATGATGCCGGCTACCGCTGCCGACTGGTTGAAGGCGAAGAATCTTGACGCTCTGGCCGGCGCCACGCCGCTGGCAAAGTGGAAGTTCGACGGCGTGATGGCGAATGCCGATGAGTTGCTGACTTCGCTCTCTGGCAACATGGCGGTCGGCCCCGCACCGGCGCTGATCCTGCTCTGCGGTGCGTATCTGGCGCTGCGTCGTTTCATGGACTGGCGCATCCCGGTCGCCATTCTCGGCAGCGCGGCGCTGACCGCTTGGGTGCTGTTCGCCATCGACGCGACGCGCTATCCGAATCCCTTCTTCATGCTGTTCTCCGGTGGCCTGATTCTCGGCGCGGTGTATATGGCGACGGACATGGCGACGTCGCCGGTCACGCCCAAGGGCATGTGGGTGTACGGCGCGCTGATCGGATTGCTGACCGTGGTGATCCGCTACTACAGCGGTTTGCCGGAAGGGGTGATGTACGCCATCCTGATCGCCAATGCCGCCTCGCCGCTGATCGAGAAGGTGACTCAGCCAACGCCTTTCGGCCGTGGTGCAGGAATCGGGCGCAAGCGCGCCAGCTACCCGCTGAATCCGGGCTACATCTCGCGCGAGGAAGCCAGCGCGGTGACGCCGAAGAAGCGCTTTTTGCACAGGAAACCGAAGAAATGACCAGCGCTTCGCCACCCACGCAGGGTTCGATTCCGGTGCGCCCGGTGACGGTCGTTCGAGCAACCGGACCGGGCGGCGCGCAGCCGCCGCAGAAGTTGCCGACGGCGGGCATGATCCGCACTCTGGGTCTGGTGTCCGCCATCTGCGGCGTGATCATCGTGGCTGCCTATCAGAGCACCTATGATGCGGTGGCCGCCAACAAGCGCATCGCCACCGAAAGGGCGGTGTTCAAGGTGATTCCGGCGGCGAGCTCGATTGCCGAGTATCTGGCCCTGCCGAGCGGAGAAGTGGCCTTGAAAGTCGGCGCTGGCGAGACGGCGGCAAGTGCCGGGATACGATTCTTTGCCGCCTACGATGCGCACGGCCAGCTGGCCGGGGTCGCCGCCGAAGGTGCCGCCAAAGGCTATGCCGATACGGTGCGCATCATGTTCGGTTACTCGCCGGCCTGCCAGTGCGTGGTCGGCATCGGCGTGGTCGCCATGCGCGAAACGCCGGGTATCGGCGACAAGATCATCACCGATCGCGAGTTTCTCGCCAACTTCAACGCGCTAGACGTCAAGCTCAATGCCGAACTCTCGGCGCTTGCCAACGAGGTGAAAGCGGTCAAGCACGGCGCCAAGACCCAGGCCTGGCAGATCGATGCCATCGCTGGCGCCACGATCACCTCGCGTGCCGTCGGCAAAGCCATCAACGATGCGGCTCAAGCGCTGCTGCCGCGGCTGGTTCCCCGGCTCGACGCCCTTCAACAGAGGAGCAAATCATGAACCACAGAGACACAGAGGCACAGAGAAAGAATGTGAGAACGCTCATTTGGCTTTTCTCTGTGCCTCTGTGTCTCTGTGGTGAAAGGTTTTGGCAATGAACGCGACTGTCGATATCTGGGACGAATTCACCGAAGGCATCTGGCGCCAGAATCCGGTGTTCGTCATGGTGCTGGGTTTGTGCCCGATGCTGGCAGTCACGGTTTCCGCGGTGAATGCGCTGACCATGGGACTGGCCACCCTCTTCGTGCTGGTCTGCTCGAGCGGGTTGGTGTCAATGATGCGCAAGCTGGTACCCAAGGAGGTGCGTATCGCCACCTACATCGTCATCATCGCCACCTTCGTCACGGTGGTTGATTACATCATTCAGGCGGTCAGCCTGGCCTTGTACGAGGCGCTGGGCGCCTTCATCCAGCTGATCGTGGTCAATTGCATCATTCTCGGCCGTGCCGAGGCGCATGCGTCGAAGAACCCGCCGATTCCCGCCATGATCAACGCCGTGGGCATGAGCATCGGCTTTGTCATCGGCCTGTTTGCACTTGGCTCGGTGCGGGAAATATTGGGTGCCGGCACTCTGTTCGGTGTTTCGCTGTTCGGCTCCAACTTCCAGCCCTGGGTGATCATGGTGTTGCCGCCCGGCGGTTTCTTTGTGCTCGGCGGCTGGCTGCTGTTCTTTTCCTGGTGGGCGCGCCGAAAGCAGCGCACGCAAGCCGGCAGAACCGGGGAGGGGACGCAACATGCATGAGACCGCTTTCCAGATATTCGTGAATACCCTGCTCGCCAACAACCTGGTGTTGGCGATGTTTCTCGGCCTGTGTCCTTTCCTTGGTGTTTCCGGGCGACTGGAGACGGCCTTTCCGATGGGGATGGCGACCACCTTCGTGATGCTGGTGGCTTCGCTGTGCGCCTTCGGCCTGAACCTGCTGCTGAGCTACTTTCATCTTGAATTTCTGCGCCTGATTTCCTACATCGTCATCATTGCCTCGGCCGTGCAACTGGTCGAAATGGTGCTGAAGAAATACAGCCCCAGCCTGTTTCGTGCACTGGGCATCTATCTGCCCTTGATCACCACCAATTGCGCGGTGCTGGGTATTGCGCTGTTCCAGACCGCGCGCGAATATGACTTCATTCAGTCGCTGGCATTCAGCACCGGCGGCGGCGCCGGATTCACCCTGGCGCTGGTGCTGATGGCCAGCGTGCGCGAACGCCTGCAGCTGTCCAACGTCCCCGATCTGGTACAGGGCACGGCACTGTCGCTGATGCTGGCCGGGATACTGTCGCTGTCCTTCATGGGCTTCGCCGGTTTGGGCGGCTGAATGAGAGCCCGTTTCCTCCAATCATTTGCACGGCTGCTTCTGGCCAGGGCCAGGCGGCGATGAGGATTTACCTTGTCACCGTCGGCATCATTTTCGCCATCATGCTTGGCGGGATTGCAGTCGAACGTCTGTACCGGGGCTTTGCCGCCAGAAATCCGAAACTCGGGCCGTTTCGCGATGTCGGAAAATGCGGCAGCTGTTCCTCGGGCAGCGGTTGCAGCGACGCACCTGACGATGTTGCGGACGCCGAACCGACAACGCATCACTGATCAACTTTCCAGGGAGCCAACGACATGCAGATACTGAGCCAAAACGCGGACCAAGCGACCATCATCCATACCGCTGCCCTGACGCAGTCGCGGCACATCACGCCATCCAGCTCACCTGATGAGGTGCTGCACCTGGTTTTTCGTACCAGCGATCTGTCTTTCGACCCCAAGCTCGGCAACTTGATTCGGGTGCTCGCACCGGGACAGTTCGGCAACCGGCATCACGTTCGCCTGTACTCGATCATGGATCTCGAACGGCATGGCGACGCCACCGAGTTTGCCATTTGCGTGCGGCGCTGCTCCTACATCGACGATTTCAACGGCGAGAAATATCAGGGCGTCGCGTCCAACTACCTGTGCGATCTGCGCCCCGACGATGTGATCGAGTTCAGCGGCCCGATCAACTATCCGTTCGTCATTCCCGACGACAAGACTGCCGACATTCTGATGCTGGCTCTGGGCACGGGTATCGCGCCGTTCCGCACGCTGATTCGGCAAATCTACGACAAGATCGGCGGCTGGAAGGGCAGGGTAAGACTGTTTTATGGCGCAAAAAGCCCGTTGGAAATGCTTTACATGAACGACGAGAACAACGATCTCGCGAACTACTTCGATCAGCCCACTTTCAAGGCCTTCCAGGCCGTCAGCCCGCAGCCTCACTTCGATGCGCCGGCGGCGCTGGACGAGGCACTGGAGCAGAATGCCGCGGAAGTCTGGGAAATGGTCAATCGTCCGACGACGCGAGTGTTTGTCGCCGGCACCGAGAATTTGCTCGATACCATCGAGAAGGCCATGATCGAACTCGCCGGCTCTCCGGAAAGCTGGGCCGCGACCCATGCCGAACTGGTTGCCAGTGGTCGCTGGAGCGAAGTGCTGTACTAGGCCTTTCGGCAGTGCCGAGGCGAAACTGTTTAATAGAGCGAAGGGAAGCGCCGCAATGGGAATCATGGATTGGTTCAAGAACATCGTGCAAGGAGGCGGCACGCCAGATTTGGCGGCGCCTGGTGCAGCGACTGAAAAGAGTGCGGAACTGGCCGGCCTGAACTTCAAGACCGCAATCGACGCGCACATGAAGTGGAAAGTTCGCCTCGAAAGTTATATCAACGGCACCAGCACGGAAGACCTCAAAGTCGAAGTGATATGCCGCGACGACCAGTGCCCCTTGGGCAAGTGGATTTACGACACGGGTGGCGAGCAGTTCGGTTACAGCGAAACCTTTTCCGAGGTCAAGGCCCACCATGCCCACTTTCATCGCTGCGCCGGGGCGGTGCTTGAGACAGCCCAGCGAGGTGAAACGGACGCCGCGCTCAAACTGCTGCGCGGTGGCGACTACGTCAAAACCTCGGAACGGGTCAAGATGCTGCTGGCGCGAATGTTCATGATTGCCTCTGAAGGCAGGGCCGCGGTGGATACCCACATCAAATGGAAGTCGCGCCTTCAGGCTTGCATCAAGGGTGAAAGCGCGGAGACGCTCACCGTGGATACCGCGTCGCGCGACGACCAGTGTACCGTCGGGCAGTGGATCCACGGTATCGGTGGCGCGCGCTTTGGCGATTTGCCGGCATTTCTGACGGTCAAGGCGCGGCACGCGGATTTCCATCGCTGTGCCGGCGACGTGCTTGCCCATGCCGAGCGCGGTGAGCAGGCACAAGCACTGCACATGCTGGAGAACGGGCCTTTCGCCGAAGCATCGGATCGCGTGGTGGAAGCGATCGTTGTTCTCTTCGAGCGGATCAAGCCGGCGACCTGACTTCCCCTCGGGTTCGAGTCTTGTGCCAGGCCGAGTTTTTTCGGCTTTGGCCGGGGCGGAAGTGATATCCGATGGTTTTGCACCGGTTTCCGGCACAGCGTTTAGGCGTTGCGCCGTTGTTCCAGTACCAGTCGAAACGCCAGTGCCGCCAGCACGAAGCCCATGAAGTAGCGCTGCACCGCAAGCCAGGTTGGATTTCCGGAAAACCAGGAGGCGATGCTCGCGGCGGAAAGTGCGATGAGCAGATTGGCCGAAAAGCTGACGACAATTTGCGTCAGGCCAAGCGTGATGCTTTGCAGAAAAATCGAGCCGTGCTGCGGGGAAACGAACTGCGGAAAGATGGCGAGATAGAACACCGCGATCTTCGGATTCAGCGCATTCGTTAGAAAGCCCATGACGAACAGCTTCGATGCTGAATCCGCAGGCAAATCCCTGGCTTCGAAAGGCGACCGGGCACCGGGCCTGACGGCTTGCCAGGCCAGCCAGAGCAGGTACAGGCCACCCGCCCATTTCAGGATTTCGTAGGCGAGCGGGACCGCAAGGAAGAGCGCGGTCAAACCGATGGCAGCCGCGAACATATGCACCAGAAAACCGGCGATCACTCCGAACAGGGAAATGACGCCGGCTTTTCGTCCCTGGCTGATGGACCGCGAGATGAGGTAAATCATGTTCGGCCCCGGGGTCAAAACCATGAGCAGCGCAGCACCGGCGAAGAGCAGCAGTTCACTGAGCGGGATCATGAGGGTGTCCTGGTTGGAGAACGCGTGGTCTGAATACTCGAGCCATTATGGCGCGTCGTGGCAGGAATTCCGCAAGAAATACCCCGACGCCATCCACGCGTCGGGCACTTTGTCATGTCGGCATGACACGGTACGTGCCGCCATGGCTAAAAAGTCGGCGCTGATGAAGCCACTGCGCAGCAGGGCGGTCGAGCGAAGTACGCTCTCCTCGCCGCTGCGGATGGCGATACGGCGCAATGCATGGTTTGACGTGCTTGCGCGCCAATGTGCGCTCGGCTCGGTGGCAGCGTTGGACGGTTGGCTTCCATCGGGGTCGTCATTCGGCGAGGCAAGCTTCCATGTCAGCGCTTGAAGCGCCTCGCCAAGGCGACCTGAAGTGTTCCGTGATGAACGGCCAAAGCGATCATTCGGCATCCTTTGAAAGAGAGACTTGTGCTTTGGCATTCATGGAATGCTTCTCAAGCAAAAAGTCGGGACGTTCGCCATTGGAACGTGAGTTCTCGAACATCCCGAACAGAAGCGGAAAAAGCAAGGCAAGCTATTACTTTAGTATGTAATTCAAGGGTGCCGGAGCGATTTCCGCGAAAAAATATGCCGAAGTCCTGCCCGTGCGGCGGTTTCAAGTTTCAGGAGTCAATTGTATGTTCATGAGTTTGTTTCCTGCTATTCTTGCCCGAGGGTAATGCCTACAACGTCGACGCGTAGTGACGAAGTGCTTCCCTTGGAACATTGAGGGCTGACCTTTCGGTGCCGGATACGGCGCCACGAAGCCCAATGTGGTCCAGCTTGTTTTACTGGAAGACATTCGGAGGTTTGTACGTGCTCAAGCATTACGTATTCTGGGGGTTGCTCACCCTCGTTTTGATCGGTGTCGTCGTGTCCATGCTGCGTGGCGGAGGCCGTAACCGCGGCCGCAGGCTGGAGGATCGAATTTCGCCTGCCGATGAACTCAAGGAACCCAAGGAACTCAAGGCATCCAGGACACCCAGCGCGCCCAAGGTCTCCGTCGCAGAACCCCCTCCCTTGGCTTTCGATCCCAGTGCCACGCGGATTCATATCCGGACCTCTCCATCCGAAGCGCCAGCCGTCGTGCCGAAGCACGACAGAGCGTCGCTGCTTGCCGCCGAGTCTTGCCGATTGGTATGTGTTGGCGGGGACCAGAAAGGCAATAGTTTTCCGGTCACCTCTGTCGGAATCACGGTGGGGCGCGACGATGACAATGATATTGTCATTCATGATCCGCGGGTTTCACATCGCCACGCCTGGATCGGCATCATAGATAGCAATGCGGTCTTGCGCGACCTTGAGTCGACCAACGGCACATTTATCAATGCCCACCTGGATTCGCTGGTGCATGAGGTGGTGCTGAGTCCCGGCGACACGATTTTCTTTGGCGGGCACGGCGGCGACCAGTTTCGTTTCGTGGTGGATTGAGACCGGCAGGCGCGAGCAAAAACCGCTCGCGTCGTCGTCACACCGTTGCGAGCCGGTTCGCCACGGTGTGATGCCAGTGCTGCCCTGATTAAACGGCGCACTCCTGAGTTAAACGCAAGCTGTTGCGCGAGGGCGCCGACGCCCAATTTCCATGATGACCCTGGCGAGCGTCGCGAAAGTCGGCGCTGGCGCGACGGCGATTGATGGTATCGCAATTGAAATTTCGGCCATTGGTGCCCTGGAAGCGCCGCGCGCCC
>JAIPCT010000019.1 GCA_021738065.1 Burkholderiaceae bacterium | reverse complement strand
GGCGCAACCGCTGCTGGACGACGACATGCCAAAAGTCGGCGCTGGCGGCACGGCGGCTGGCGGGACATTTGCGTTCCTCAACACGCCGGTGATCTGGCTGGCGTTTGCCTTTTTCCTCTTGATCACGGCTGCGTTTGGTGGCTTGCAGAGCTTTTCCGCGCCGGTGCTGGGCGGCATTTACGGGATTTCCGCCGCGGCCGGTGTCGCCGCGCTGACGGGCTATTTGCTGGGATCGGCGGCCGGCATGGTGGCGGGCGGATTTGTCGCGGCGCGGGTGCATGCCCACGAGCGCACGGTTGGCGGCGCATTGATCGCCGCCGCCGCGTTTGCCTCGGTGCTGGCCAGCGGTTTGCCGCCGGCCTGGAGCGTGCTGCCGCTGATGGTCGGCATCGGCATCGGGGTCGGCCTCGCCGGGCCCTCGCGCGACCTGCTGGTGCGTCGCGTCGCCACTGAATCATTGCCGGGCGGCAACAACTCGCCGGCGTTCGGCCGGGTCTATGGTTTCGTCTACTCCGGGCTGGATGTCGGCCTGGCCCTTGGACCGCTGGCCTTCGGCATGCTGCTCGATGCCGGCGGCCGCAACCGCGTGCTGCCGGGGGTGGCGCGGCTGCAGGTACTGGCGGGATTGGCGGTGGTCGCCATGGGGCGCCGGGCTGCCGCTCGCGCGGCGGGCGCGTAGCGCCTCAGCTCATCCGGGCGCCGGCAAAGGCGGACGCCGCTACTTGTCGTCCATCGCCCAAACCCCGTCCCAGTTCTCGGGTGGCGGCGTTTCGCGATAGATCCGGCAGCGCTCGATGTAGATTTTCGACGGACCGTCCTCAGGGCTGACGTCCAGCATTTTCTGAAACGCGCGTTCGGCGCCGCTCCAGTCGCGGGCGCGGTAGCGGATCAGCCCGTCATTGAATGCCGCCAGGCCGTCATTCAGATGGGGAATGCCGTCTTCGGCGAGGTGCTCCAGCGATTCGTAGATCGCCACCGGCATCGCCCGGCCGCGCACCCGGATCAGGTCGATTTCGCGACAGGCCGAGTGTTGCTTCACCGCGGCATAGGTTGCGTCGCACATCAGTATCGATGTGCCGTAGAACTTGTTGGCGCTTTCCAGGCGTTCGGCGAGATTGACCCGGTCGCCGATCACGGTGTATTCCATGCGCTTCAAGGATCCGATGTTCCCCGCCACCACGTTGCCGGTGCTGATGCCGACGCCGATGCGGATGGCCTCGCCGCCGCGTTTGGCGCGACGCCGGTTCAATTGGTGCAGGCCGGTCATCATCCGGTTGCCGACCATGACCGCGTTGCTGGCGTCGTCGTCGCTTTGCAGCACGGAGCCGAATACCGCCATGATCATGTCGCCGATATATTTGTCCAGCACGCCATTGTGGGCGAAGACGATGTCCACCATGTCGGTGAAGTATTCGTTGAGCAGGGCCACGGTTTCCTTGGCGCCAAGGCGCTCGGAGATCGAGGTGAAGCCGCGGATGTCGGAGAACAATACGCTGACGTCGCGCCCGGTGCCGCCGAGGACGGCTTCACCGCTCTCGACCAGCTGGTCGACCACCGACTTGCTCATGTAGCGCGACATGGTGTTGCGCAGCCGCTTCTCGCGGGTGATGTCTTCCATCATCAGCATGTAGCCGATCGGTTCATTGCGAATGCTGGTGAGCGGCACGGTGGTGAGATTCACCGAGATCGCTTCGCTGCCTTCAAGCACCAGATCGGTATCGACGGTGATGTCGGTACTTCCGGACGCGCGGACTTTGTCGAGGCTGCTGGCGACCCAGGTATTGCGGCCGACGAACCGGGTATTGAGCGGATGGCCGAGCAGATCGCCGTCGCTGCGCCGCAGAATGCGTCGCGCCGCCCCGTTGAGCTTGCGTACCACGCCGTTGGCATCCAGCGTCAGCACCGCGTTGTTCATGCTGTACAGAATCGCTTCGTTGTAGTTGCGTTCGTCGCTGATCGACTCGAACAACTGCGCGTTCTCGATCGCCACGGCGGCTTGCGCGGAAAATGCCCGCAAGCGCCTTTCGTCGGCACTGCCGAACTCGCCGCCCCGGCGATTCAGTATCTGCATGACGCCAAGCTTGCGCTCACCGCGGGCGACGATGGGCATGCAAAGCATGCTGTGCGTGTGGTAGCCGGTGTGGCGATCGAACTCGGGATTGAAGCGGGAATCGTTGTAGGCGTCGGCAATATTGATCACCTGGCCGCTGCTGAAGCACTCGCCGGCGATGCCGGCATTGGACGGGAAGTGGATCGACTCGCCGGCGATGCCGCCCGCGACGCGGGAGAACAGTTCGTCGCTTGCCGAATCGAAGAGGAACAGGCTGCCGCGATCGGCTTCGAGCAGCGAGGTCGCGGCTTCCATGATTTTCGCCAGCAGCGGATCGAGATGAATCTCCGAAACGATCGAAATGCTGACTTCAAGCAGCATGGCTTCTTCGCGTTGCTGGCGCTCGACCTTCTCGAACAAGCGCGCGTTTTCGAGCGCGGCGGAGGCTTGCAGTGACAAGCCTTCGAGCAAGCGCTGATCTTCGCCGTCAAATTCCCCGACACACTTGTTCAACACCTGGGTGACGCCAATTACTTCGCGATTCTTGTTGCGGATAGGCACGCAAAGGATGTTGCGCGTCCGGTAGCCGGTGCGACGATCGACTTCCTGATTGAAGCGCGGATCGGCGTAGGCGTCGGCGATGATCTCCGCCTGGCCACTGGTGAATATCGAGCCGGCGACCCCAAGATTGCTGGGGAAGCGGATCTCGCCGATGGTGTCGCCCTGCATGACACGCGAAAAAAGTTCGCTGGTCTCTGCATCGAACAGGAACAGGGAACTGCGCTCCGCGTTCAGCGCCTCGGTGACGACTTCCATCAGGCGCGGAAACAATACATCGAGGGACAAACTGTCGGATACGCGATTGGCAATGTCGGCCAGGGCCGAGGTGCGGCGCAAAAGTTCGGTGATCCGGAAAAACAGCTGTGCCTTGCCCGACTCGTCAAGTCCTTGCAGGAGCCGCTCGATATCCTCTTGATGCAGGCGGTGCTCGAGGATCTCGCGTATGGTTTCAAAGCCGATTTGCATGCGCAATGTGAGCAGAAGACCGATGTGCGGGAATTGCCGCCATTGTAACCAGATAATGAACGCGGCTATTGCCGGTGAATCTCGGCCTGACGGCGCTTGCGGGACGCCAGGAAAATGCTGAACAAGTCGCTACCGTTCGGGCTGAGCCTGTCGAAGCCCTATATTTGACAGGCTGGCGTTTCGACCGTTTGACAAGCTCACGGCTCAACGCGAACGGGCTTGATCAGTGATTTCCTAGATGCTGCTCGTCGCTTGAGAGCGCCTCATCGATCCAGCGCCGCGTGGCGCGGACAACTGGTCAGATGATCATTGACCATGCCGGTGGCCTGCATGTGGGCGTACATGACGGTCGGGCCGATGAAGCGGTATCCGCGTCGCTTGAGTTCCTTTGACATGGCTTCGGCTGCGGGCGTGATGGCGGGTACGTCCGCCATGCTGCGCCAGCGGTTGATGCGCGGCCGGCCATCGACAAACTGCCACAGCAGTTGATCCAGCGTGCCGCCTTGCTCGTAGAGCGCCAGCGTGGCCCGTGCGTTGGTGATGCTGGCCGCGATCTTCAGCCGGTTGCGGATGATGCCGGCGTCGGCGAGCAGGCGCGCGACGTCTTTCTCGCCGTAGCGGGCGATTATTCCCGGATCGAAATTGTCGAAGGCGCGTCGATAGTTTTCGCGCTTGCGCAGAACGGTAATCCACGACAGACCGGCCTGTGCGCCTTCCAGGATGAGGAACTCGAACAGGGTGCGCTCGTCATGGCAGGGCACGCCCCATTCTGTGTCGTGGTAGGTCACATACAGCGGATCGCTGCCGCACCAGGGGCAGCGCGCCTGGTCTGCCATTGGCTTAGTTCAGCACCATCACGCCGCGCTTGAGACCGTGGTCTTCCGGGTGGGCGGAGAGCACAAAGCCCAGGCTGGCGACAAAAGCCAGCATGCGTTTGTTGTCGGAGAGGAAGTCGCCATGCATGTAACTGAGGCCGGCACCGCGCGCGGTGTCGATGAGTATGCCCATCAGGCGACGCGCGAGCCCTTTGCCCTGCCAGTCATCGGCGACGACGATGGCGAACTCGCAGGATTCGCCGTCGGGACTGGTGGCGTAACGGACGACGCCGACTTCCTTTTCCGCCCCGGCATCGTCGACGGTGGCGACAAAGGCCATTTCCCGGTCGTAGTCGATCTGGGTCAGTCTGACCAGTTGCGCCGGCGATACTTCGCGGATGGTATTCATGAAACGCATGTAGCGGGATTCGGGAGACAGCGCCTTGACGAATTCCTGTTCCATGCGGAAATCTTCCGGCTTGATCGGGCGAATGGTGACCAGGGTGCCATCCTTCGCCTTGTAGCTGCTCTTCAGGTGCGATGGATAAGGGTGTATCGCCATGTGGTCATAGCGTCCCGCGGTGACCGGCATGTTTTCGATGGTGATGCGCGCATCGACGGCGACTGCGCCGTTCTCGTCGACGATCAATGGATTGATGTCCATTTCGCTGATCCACGGCAGTTCGCAGACCATGGCCGAAACACGCAGCAAGACCGATTCGATCGCTTCCATGCTGACCGGCGGCATGTTGCGAAATTCGCCGAGCCGAGCCGTGGTTCGGGTCGACGCCAGCATGTCGGCGATCAGAATCGAATTGAGGGGCGGCAGGGCGACGGCGCGGTCGCTGTTGTAGGCTTCGACGTTGGTGCCGCCGGGACCGAGAACGATGGTCGGCCCGAAAATCTTGTCGCGCACCATGCCGACCATCAGTTCCCTGCCGTTGGTTTTCTGGATCATCGGTTCGATGGCGATGCCATTGATCTTGGCGTCGGGGCAGTTTCTTTTGACGTCGTCCATGATCTCCAGCCAGGTGTCGCGAACGGCGGCGAGGCTGCTGAGATTCAGGCGCACGCCGCCGGAATCGCTCTTGTGCACAATCTGCGGCGAATCGATTTTCATCACCACCGGCAGTCCGAGCTCTTCGGCCAGCACCATGGCTTCGGAAGCGGAGCGGGCGACCATGGTTTGCGCGATGGGAATCCTGAAGGACGCCAGGATCGCTTTCGATTCCATTTCGCTGAGCGCCTTGCGGCCCTCCATCAGCGCCGTCTCGATCACCAGGCGCGCCGATTCCAGGCGCGGTGGCGCCTGCTCCGAAATCGATGACGGTGTCTGCATCAGCAGTTGCCGATTGCGGTAGTAGTTGGAAACATGCGAGAACAGGTCAACCGCCGGTTCCGGCGTGCGAAAGGTCGGAATGGCCGCGCCCTGGAACAGCTTGCGCGCTTCACTCACCTGTTCTTCGCCCATCCAGCAAGTGACCAGCGGTTTGTCGCTATGCCGTGCGATTTCGATCACCGTGCGCGCGGCCTGGGTCGGATCGGTCATGGCCTGGGGCGTCAGGATCGCCATCACGCCATCAATGTCATCGTCGTCGATGCAGGCTTGCAGCGCCTGCCCGTAGCGCGTCGGATCGGCGTCACCGAGGATGTCGATGGGATTGGATTTCGACCAGGTCGCGGGCAGGCATTCATTGAGACGGGCGAGGGTGGCCGGGGAGAGTTGGGCCAGCGGGATGCCGATGTCGGAGGCGTGGTCGGCCGCCATGACGCCGGGGCCGCCGCCGTTGGTGATGATGGCCAGACGCTTGCCGCGCGGCCGGAAATGCGAAAACAGCGCGGATGCCGCCGCATACATCTGGCCGACGTTGGCCAGGCGAACCACGCCGGCCCGGCGCAGCGCGGCGTCGAATACATCGTCGGCGCCGACCAGGGCGCCGGTATGCGAGCGCGCGGCCTTTTCGCCGGCCGGATGCTTGCCCACCTTGATCAGCAGCACCGGCTTGCAGCGCGCGGCGGCGCGCAGGGCGCTCATGAAGCGGCGCGCATTCTTGATGCCTTCGATGTAGAGGAAAATGTTTTCGGTGCGCGGATCGGACACCATGTAGTCGAGCACTTCGCCGAAGTCGATGTCGCCTTCGGCGCCCAGCGAGACCACATTGGAAAACCCGACTTTGTTCGGCAGCGCCCAGTCCAGTATCGCGGTGCACAGAGCGCCCGATTGCGATATCAGGCCGATGGTGCCGGCATGGGCAAAACCGTGGCCGAAGGTCAGGTTGATCTGGCTGCCCGGACGCATGATGCCCAGACAGTTTGGGCCGAGCAGGCGCATGCCGTGGCGCCGCGCGTTCTCCAGCGCGGCCCGTTCCAAGGAACTGCCGCGAGCGCCCGCCTCGGCGAAGCCGCCGGCGATGATGATTGCGTTTCTGCAGCCGGCGCGGCCGCAGGCGTCGACGATGTCGGGTACGCTGGCGGCCGGCGTACATATCACCGCGATATCGAGGCGTTGTGGAATGGTATCCACGGTGGGGTAGGTCTTCTGGCCGAATACGCTTTCGTGCTTCGGGTTGACAAAGAACAGCTTGCCCTTGAATCCCGAGTCGAGCATGTTGCGAACCAGAGTCACGCCAATCGAGTTGGGTGTTTCCGAAGCCCCGACGATGGCGATCGAGCCGGGTTCAAAGAGTGTGTGCAGGTAGTGTTGTTCGTTGTGCATGGCGGTGCTCCGCGATGGCGGTCAAATGCATTGCCCGATAAATGGTGCGGCGCAATAAAAGCATAGCACCTTCCGCATGCGCGTGCCGGATAAGGCAGGCAACGCGCAGGCGGATTCAGGATTGATCGTGTCCGCTGCGGCGAAAGTGGCTGAAATGGCGATCGGCGCTGAGAATATGGTTCACCAGCCAGTCTGTCAAAAAACGCCTGACGCGAAAGGCCAGACAGATGCCGTCTTCTTCGCCGAGCTCGATATCGCGCCGAAGCTCGGCGAAGTATTCAAAGAAGCGTTGATGCTGGCGCCGATGCAGAGCGATAAACGGGTAGTCATCTTCGTGCATCATATCTTCCATGACGCGGAATTCCCGTTCGGCGGCGAGTTGGATCTGCGCCAGAAGTTGCGCGGTCTGCTCCGGCGAACTCTGGCTCACGGCCGCGGCCAGACCATCCATGTCGGCCAAAAGGCTGATGTGGGCGGTATCAATTGCAGCCAGGCCAAAGTTGTACTCTTCCCGCCAACTGTCCGGAAAGTCGTCGCGATCGTCGAAATGTTCGGTGGGAGTGCCGCAGCGCTGGAGATAGGCTTGTGCGGCTTCGTCGTCCGGCACGGATTCCAGGTAGGCCAGAAGCCGCGCTCGCGCGGTGAGGCTGTCGCCGGTGTGAAAGTGGGCCAGTGCCGCTTCGAAGTCTTTCAGCCCGGCGCGCTTGGTCTCGCGCAGTGAAGCAGGGTCGCCGTTGAAGACTTCATACACCGTTTGCGTGCCCTGCTTGCCGCGAACCTGAGTGCGGTCAAGAAAGCGAATCGACCAAGGACTCGGCTGTTCAAGACTGTACAGGGTGTATTCGCTGATCAGGATCGAGACCCGGTAGTCCTTGGTCAGCCGTTCCAGCCGTGCCGCCAGATTGACGGCGTCGCCGATCACGGTGACGTCCATGCGCGCGGCGCCGCCGATGGTGCCGAGGATGACGATGCCGGTGTTGATGCCGATGCCGATCTTGATCGGCCGATAGCCCGCGCGTTTGCGCCCGGCGTTGTAATCATCGAGCTTGTGCAGCATCGCGAGGGCGCATTGCATGGCGGCATCGGGCGAATCGGGAAACAGCGCCATGATGCCGTCGCCGATGTATTTGTCGATGAAGCCGCCGTGCTGGGTGATGACCGGCTCCATCTGCACCAGATAGGAATTGAGGAAATTGAAGTTTTCCTGGGGGCTCATCGACTCCGACAAGGCCGTGAAATCACGGATGTCGGCGAACAGGATGGTCATCTTGCGCTCGACCTGCTGCCCGATGACAATCGTGCGGATGTCGTCATTTCCCATCAAGTGCAGAAACTCGCGCGGCACGAAACGGCTGTATGCGTCCGTTGTGGTGCTCACCCGGTCGCGCAGGGCATCCGTGTCGCTATGCGTGGTTCCGACAAGGCTCATGGGGTCAACAGGCATCGGGATTGAAGCCACCGATTGTGGCTTGCGTCTTGGTTTAGGTACAAAATGATACCTGACATGGTCACACATATTTCCGATAACGCTTCGCTCTGGGTGCAGCGCTTCCTGCCGCTGATCGTTTCCGGCGGTTCGGTGCTCGATCTGGCCTGCGGGCATGGACGGCATGCCCTGCTGATGGCGGAGCGCGGCTACCGGGTGGAAGCGATAGACCGGGATGCCGCTGCCTTGGCGGAAATAAGCGCCAGGATGCCCGGCATCGTGACTAAGCAAGGCGATCTCGAAGGCGGTCCCTGGCCCTATCATGGCCGCGTTTTCGACGGCATCGTGGTCACCAACTATCTTTATCGCCCCCTGCTGCCGATGCTGCTCAACGCGCTGGATACCGATGGCGTGCTGATCTACGAGACCTTCATGCTTGGCAACGAGCGATTTGGCAAGCCGTCCAATCCGGCCTTTCTGTTGCGTCCCGGTGAGTTGCTTGAAGTGATTCAGCGCCGCTTGACCGCGGTGGCATTCGAGCAGGGCGAGATCGAGTTCCCTCGTCCCGCCGTCGTGCAGCGACTATGCGCGACGCGGCGAAACAACGCCCTGCTGCCTGCCTAGGGAAACGCTTATATGGACGCCTCCGGGAGATCAAGTGATTCTTGCATGGTGGGTTGCAGGAAAGGGTCGCAGTCTTATATCCGGCCTGTTGGTGCAGACGGTAAGCCTGCTGGCCCTGATGGAATTCGCTGACGAGGTCCTCATCTGAACATCGAACTCGAGAGTTCACATTCCCTACCAGGTTGTCCTCGTCCCGGTCCTACCTGTTTGCCATCATGTGTTGATCACAAGCGCTCCTTGAAGACGTTTTTTGTTTAACTGCTCATGATACGTAATTCAAACTGCACTAAACGCTGCCGGGTCATAAGGGCGGCCTTTCGCCAGCACTGCCCAGATGGTGCGAGCCAACTTATTGGCGAGTGCAGCTATCGCCACGCTGTAGGGACGACGCTTGAGCAGTGCCTCGATCCACGGCGAATGGTGGGTTTTGGCAATCACCGCCCGTGCCCCGTGGATCAAGAGCGTTCGCAGGTAGGTATCGCCGCGTTTGCTCAAGCCCAATTGGCGTATCCGTCCCCCGGTGCCGGTTTGTCGTGGCACCAGACCGAGCCAGGCGGCGAATTCCCGACCCGACTTGAACGTGTTCGCATTGCCCATCACCGCTACCGCCGCCGTGGCGGTGAGCAAACCGACACCGGGAATGGCTGCAATTTGCTGACAGGATTGGTTCTCTCGCAATGCGCTGGCCAGACGTCGCTCAATCGCCGTAATCTCGGCCTCGGTGGTTTGCACTCGCGCCCATTGTTCGCGCAGGCTGTCGATCAGCATCCCCGGCAGTTGATCGGCAACGGTGGCGATCGCCGCAGGCCAAGCATTCGTCAAGGCACGAACCCCTTCGGGCAAAACAACGCCAAATTCATAGAGCAATCCGCGCAACCCATTTGTTTGCATGATGCGGAACTTCATCAATTGCGCGCGCATTCGGTGCAGCGAAAGAATGGCTTGTTGCTGCTCGGTCTTGATCGCCACAAAGTGCGCACCCGGTTGTTGGACAGCGGTCCAGATCGCCCGTGCATCGGCGGCATCGGTCTTGTTGCCGACCACGAATGGGCGCACCGACTTTGGGGCGATCAGCCGCACTTCGTGACCAAGAGCCGTCAATTGTCGGCCCCACCAGTGAGCACTGCCGCAGGCTTCAATCGCCACCAACGCCGGACAACGCTGGGTGAAGAACGCGAGAACTTCACCGCGAGCGAGTTTGATGCGTTCAATCTCACCCGTTTCGGGATCGACAGCATGCAGCTGAAAAACACGTTTGGCAATGTCCATTCCAATCACGGTATGCTTCATTTCGGATCCTCCTGCTCAAGTGGTTGTACAACGCAACGCCACTTTGGCACATCGATGCCGTCGCAGCGAGGATCCACCTTTACTCCTCATGCTGCCGAACGGCGGGTTGCTGGGTGGAGGCGTCCATACCATCTGAAAAAGTCGCTACCGTTCGGGCTGAGCCTGTCGAAGCCCTTGATTTGACAGGCTGGCGTTTCGACCGTTCGACAAGCTCACGGCTCAACGCGAACGGGCTTGATCAGTGATTTCCTAGCGGGCCGGGTTCGCTGGCCTGCAATTCAAGGCCGTCGCGCGCAGTTGTTCAAGCGGATTTAGCGAGTATTTCAGAAGCCAGCCGGTCCAGTGCGGTTGCATCGAGACGATCCGTGGCATAGCGGGTGGCGGCTTCGAAGGAATCGTAGTTGCTGGCCTGCGAACGCTGGTACAGCGGATCGTAGTGCTGCGTCAGCAGTTGCTCCACCAGCATTAGGTAATTCCCTTCGGCGATCAGACAGCGCCAGCGTTCCAGCGTGTCATTGCTTTGCAGGCCTTTCAGATGGCCCAGGCGCTCGACCAGCCAGGCAGGATCCGCCACGGCATAATCGTAGTCGCGCAAGAGGAATTCGATGCGCGCCTCAAGCGACGCCTCGACGCGCAAACCGGGTGCGCCGCGAATCGCCTCGAGCACGGCGTCGGGCAACTGCAGGCGACCGATCTTGCGGCTCTCGGCCTCGACAAAAACCGGCTGCGCCGGATCCAGTCTGGCAAGCGCGGCCAGCAACTGCGACTCGAAACCCTTCTGCGCGGGCTGTGCCTGGCCGGGCAGATTTCCCAGCACCGAGCCCTTGTGGGCGGCCAGTTCCTCGAGATGCAAAATCTGCGCGCCGCGCGCCGCCAGGGCTTCCAGCAGCCGGCTTTTGCCGCTGCCGGTGGCGCCGGTGACGACGCGAAACCTGAATTGCGCGGGCAGTATTTGCAGTTGCTCGATCACATGCTGGCGCCAACGCTTGTAACCGCCCTGGATGCGGTGCGCGTCCCAGCCGATCTCGCGCAGGATGTGGGTGAAGGCGCCGCTGCGCTGACCGCCGCGCCAGCAATACACCAGGGGCCGCCAGTTTTTGGGTTTGTCGAGCAGATAGTCCTCGATGTGTCGCGCAATGTTTTTCGAGACCAGCGCGGCGCCGACCTTCTTGGCTTCGAACACCGATACCTGCTTGTAAAGCGTGCCGACGCGGGCTCGCTCCTCATCGTTCAGCACCGGCATGCTTAGTGCATCCGGAAGATGGTCCTCGGCAAATTCGCCGGGCGCACGGGCGTCGATGACGGTATCGAACTCGGCGAGCTGCGCGATCGTCGCCACGCCCTTGGGAAGTGTTTCTGACATTGAGTATTCAGTCTCTTACGACACAGGTCGTGCCGTGTCCTGTGCAAAATTTAAAACATTCACCACGGAGGACACGGAGGGCACAGAGAGAAACAAGGCGATGTTTACAGTTTTCTCCGTGTTCTCTGTGCCCTCCGTGGTGATCATTTCTTGCCTTTCCCCGCGTGAGCGAGCAGCGGCTTCAGCGCTGTCCATACATGTTCGAGCAGCACGGGCTGGGCAGCGGCGGTGGGATGCAGGCCGTCGGCCTGATAGGCGTTCGGGTCGAGGGCGATGGGTTCGAGCAGAAAGGGCAGCAAGGCCACGTTCTCGCGTTTGGCCAGATCGCGAAAAGCGGCTTCGAAAGCTTCGGTATATTTCGGCCCGTAGTTGGGCGGCAGGCGCATGCCGATCAGCAGCACGCGGGCCCGGCTTTTCTTCGCCTGCTTGATCATGAACGCCAGGTTGTCCTTCAGCGCCGCCACGGGGAGGCCGCGCAGGCCATCATTGGCGCCGAGCGCCAGAATCACGACCGCCGGCTTGAACTGCCGCAGCACGGCGGGCAGCCGCGCCCGCCCGCCTGCCGTGGTTTCGCCGCTGATGCTGGCATTGGTCAGCGTCGAGTCCGGCATCCCGCTTTTCAGTCGCTGCTCGAGCAGCGCCGGCCAGCTCTCGCTGACGCGAATGCCGAAGCCGGCGGAAAGGCTGTCGCCGAAAACCAGAACGCCTTGCGGCGCCGCAGCGGCTAAACTGCAGGGCAACAGGAGCAAGCCGCAGAACAGGGAAAACCAGCGAATGAGCATGAGCGAGACGATGGAAACAAGAAATGTGCAACTGCCGGAAGTGGCTGACAATACCGCACACGATACTGTGATTGACGTTGCCGGGCTGGGCAAGGTCGTTCCCAGCGGTGACGGCACGCTCACGATTCTGCACGAGATTTCGTTTGCGGTGACTGCGGGCGAAGCCGTAGCCATCGTCGGCGCTTCCGGTTCGGGCAAGTCTACGCTACTGGGTTTGATGGCCGGGCTGGACCTGCCGTCGTCCGGCTCGATTCATCTTGGTGGAGAGCCTCTCGCCGGTCTCGACGAGGACGCGCGCGCCGAATTGCGCGGCAGGCTGCTCGGCTTCGTTTTCCAGTCCTTCCAGCTGCTGCCGGCTTTGACGGCGCTGGAGAACACCATGCTGCCGCTGGAACTGGCCGGGCGCGGCGATGCGCGCGCGCTGGCGACGGCGATGCTGGCGCGGGTGGGCCTGGCCGAGCGTTTGGCGCACTACCCCAAGCATCTTTCCGGCGGCGAGCAGCAGCGTGTGGCACTGGCCCGCGCCTTCGCCATGCAACCCAGACTGTTGCTGGCCGACGAGCCCACCGGCAATCTCGATGCCGACACCGGGGCACAGATCATCAAGCTGATGTTCGACATGAATGCCGAGGCCGGCACCACGCTGATACTGGTGACCCACGATGAAGCCCTGGCGCAGCGCTGCGGGCGCACGCTTCGGCTGGCCGCTGGTCGCTTGCTCGAACATTGAAACCGAGGCATCCCGAGTTGCACACCTTGGCTGCCGATTCTTCGGAAAACACGGGCGCTTCGAATCAAGCCTGGCGCAGCGATGCCGTGCGCAAAGTCGACGCCGACGCCATCCGCTCGGCTGACACGCATCTGATTCCATTGGCCTTGGCCGGCTTCCCGCAGATCGATTTCTATTTCAAGGATGAAACCAGCCATCCCACCGGCAGCCTCAAGCACCGTCTGGCACGCTCGCTGTTTCTATATGCCCTGTGCAACGGCTGGTTGCGCCAGGGGGGAACCGTGGTCGAAGCCTCGAGCGGTTCGACCGCGGTATCGGAAGCCTATTTCGCGGATCTGCTCGACCTGCCTTTCATCGCCGTCATGCCGACCGGTACCTCGCCGGAAAAGATCGCGGAGATCGAGTTTCATCGCGGTCGCTGCCATCTGGTGGATGGCCCGACCCGGGTGATCGACGAATCGCGGCGCATTGCGCGCGAAACAGGCGGCCACTTCATGGACCAGTTCACCTATGCCGAGCGGGCGACCGACTGGCGCGGCAACAACAATATCGCCGAATCGATTTTTTCCCAGATGCGCGCCGAGCGGCATCCGGTACCGGCCTGGATCGTCTGCGGGGTGGGCACCGGCGGCACCACGGCGACGCTGGGGCGTTTCGTGCGCTATCAGCGCCATGCCACGCGGATAGCGGCCTGCGATCCAGAGCACTCGGTGTTCTTCGACTACTTCGTCAGCGGTGACGCCGATTTGCATCTCAATCGTGGCTCGCGCATCGAAGGCATCGGCCGCCCGCGCGTTGAAGCCTCTTTCCTGCGCGACGCGGTCGACGCCATGTTGCAGGTGCCCGATCTGGCGTCGATTGCGGCAATCCATGAACTCGAAGTGCGCCTTGGCCGGCGCGTCGGCGGCTCCACCGGCACCAATTTTGTCGCCGCACTGGAACTCGCGCTCGAAATGCAGGCGCGAAATGAGAGCGGCAGCATCGTCGTTATCTTGTGTGACGGCGGCGAACGCTATCGGCACAGCTACTACGACCCGGCGTGGCTGGTCGAGAACGGCTTCGATCTGGAAATGAACAAGCAGGCTTTGGCGGCGACGCTGGATTCCGGTACCACCTTGCCGTTTGCCGTGCGTGGCGCGAGGCATGAAGTGCAGTAAAACCGATCACGTTGGTCATCACTTGGGCTGAAGCGTGGACGGCCTGAGTGATGAGCGCGGTAATGCACAGCGCAGCGGTTGCAGCCTGAGGCTGGCTGTCGGGCGCCTGCAAATCTGGGGCGTGCCACCCAAAGTCGGCGCTGGCGGTACGGCGAACTGCAGCCGGCAAGCTTGATCAGTCCGCTGGTGAGCCGGCAAGTATCAGGCGCGCGGCGCTGACACCGCTTCGCACTGCCCCTTCCAGGGTGGCCGGGTAGTCGCCGGCAACGTAGTCGCCGGCCAGCCAGAGGTCGGGCAGGACAGTGGCGCTGGCGGGCCGTTGCAGATTTGGCACGCAGGCGAAGGTGGCGCGTTTTTCGGTGATGGTCTGCACTTTGAGCGGTGCCGGCAGGTCGGGAAGCAGGCGCGCGATCTCCAGATGGATGCCGTGTTCGAGTTCCGCAGTTGGCACTTCAAGGTGACGGCCGCGCGCGCTGATCACCGCCGCGATGAGGCCGCGCTGGCCGCATAGCAGGCCGCGGTCGAACAGCCATTGTGCGAGGCCGTTGTCTACGCCGAGCATGGGGCGCGGCAACTGGACATGCGGCGGATAGCTGAAATAGCTGGTGACGATCGGCTCCCACTCGAAGTGCTCGACCAAAGGCGCCAGCGCCGGCACCAGTGCGGCGAGGTGATAGGGTGCCACGGCCAGCACTACCTGCGCGTAGGGGCCGGCATCGTCTATACGCCAGACGCCATTTTCCTGGCGCAGCGATTTGACGCGATGATCGAGCTTTATGCAGCCGCCACGGCTTGCGATGTAGTCGGCCGCGGGCGCGGGAAACAACGCGCTGAGATTGACTTGCGGCAGCAGCATGTCGCTGGCCGCGCGCGTGGCGGCAAGGCTGTCACGCAATACATTGGCCATCACCTGGGCCGAAGCGCGCGCGGCCGGTGTGTTGAGTGCGGCGATGCAGAGCGGTTCCCATAAAAGTCGGCGCTGGCGAGACGGCGTTTTGTTGCGGTCCAGCCATTCGGTGACGGTGATATCCGGCGCGATGCGAAAGCCGCTGGCCTGCAGGCCGCGCATGAGGCGAATCGCCGCCCACTTCTCGCGCCAATCGAGGCCCTGGGCGAGCAGCAGGGCAAAAGCGGTATGCAGCGGCGCCGGCAGCTTGGGCGCACTCATGACGAACTCGCCGGGGAATTCGAAGCGCAGCGGTGTGCGCTTGAGCAGGCGCTCGGGATCGGCGCCGACAGCGCGCATCAGGCGCAGGGTTTCGCTATACGCGCCGACCAGGATGTGCTGGCCGTTGTCGACGCTGAAGCCATCGATCCGGGTGACACGGGCGCGACCGCCCGTCACACGCGATGCTTCGAAGACTTCGACGTGTCGTCCGGCGGCGGCGAGTTCGACGGCAGCGGCCATGCCGGCGTAACCGGCGCCGATGACGGCGATTTTCTCGGCGACCGGGCGGCCCGGGGGCAACGCCAATGACGCCGCCGCAGTCGCGCCAGCGGCTGAGCCAGCGTGATCCCCTTGTTCGGCAAGGGGAGTGAGGGGAGGGATCAAGCGCTCATCCAGGTTTTGCCCGCCAGCCAGAGTTTGCGCAAGGGCGGCAGGGAAATGCGCTGATCGAGCACGCGGTAGTTGTCGCGCACGATTTCATCGAGCGTGGCGCGGTAGATGGCGGCCATGATCAAACCCGCGCGCTGCGCCTTGCGGTCGGCCGCCGGCAACTGGGCAAAGGCTTGCTGGTAGAGCTGTTGCGCGCGATCGACCTGGAAGGCCATCAGGCGACTGAAGTTGTCGCCGTAACGCGCCTGCTGCAAATCGGCATCGCTGACGCCGAATCGCGCCAACTCGTCTTGCGGCAGATAGATGCGGCCGCGCCGCGCGTCTTCGCCGACATCGCGAATGATGTTGGTGAGTTGGAAGGCCAGGCCCAGGTCGTGGGCGTATTTGAGCGTCTGGCGGTCGCTGTAGCCGAATATCTCGGCGGTGAGCAGGCCGACCACGCTGGCGACGCGATAGCAATACAAGTGCAGCGATTTGAAATCGGCATAGCGCAGCTGATCGAGGTCCATCTCCATGCCGTCGATGATTTCCTGCAATTGTTCCTGCGGCAGGTGAAAATTCTTCAGGCTGGCCGTCAGTGCCAGCGTCACCGGATGGCTGGCACGACCCTGAAACATTGCACCGACTTCGCCGCGCCACCAGTCGAGTTTGGCACGCGCCAGATTGGCGTCCGGGCATTCGTCGACTGCATCGTCGACTTCGCGGCAGAAGGCATACAGCGCGGTGATGGCCTGGCGCCGGCGCGGTTCCAGAAACAGAAAGCTGTAGTAGAAGCTGGAGCCGCTCTTGGCGGCGCGGTCCTGGCAATATTGATCGGGAGTCAAGGGAGGGTGTCCAGGGGGCGGATCAGGGTGCGCCGGAGAATGTACGGCCAGTCGAGTGGTCGCAGGATGGGACGTCGGTTGAAGACATCGAAATCAACGGTTTCGATTTTATCCAGAATTCGCAGGCCGCCGGCGACGATGGCGCGGATTTCGAGGCCCATGCGTCCCGGCAGATCCCAGCCCAGCGGCGCGCCGGAAAGCATCAGGGCGCGCGCGCGCTCGACTTGATGGCGCAGCAGCCGGCGAAAGTCGGCGCTGGCGACACGGCGCAAAATGTCATCGTCGCGGATGCCAAAGCGCTTCATGTCGTCCTGCGGCAGGTAGATCCGGCCTCCGGCTCCCTTTTGCGCGTCAATGCCGACATCCTGCCAGTGGTTGATCAGTTGCAGCGCCGAGCAGATGGCGTCGGAGCGGGTCAGGTTTACTGCGCTGGCCTGGCCGAACAGATGCAGCATCAGGCGCCCCACCGGGTCGGCGGAGCGACGGCAGTAATCCATCAGTTCGGTGAAGTCGCGGTAGCGATCCTTGCTCACATCCTGGACGAAGGCGTCGAGCAGGTCGCGAAACAGCGGCAACGGCAGGCCGTAGCGCTCGATCACCGGGCGCAGACGGAGAAATATCGGGTGGCGGCTGGGCTCGCCGCGCTGTATCAGATCGAGTTCCGCCTGATAGCCGGCGAGCAGCGCAATGCGGTGATCGGGCGATAAATCTCCTTCGTCGGCGAAATCGTCGGCGCTGCGGGCAAAGGCATAGATGGCCGCCACCGGCTCGCGCAGAGCGGCGGGGAGGAGGATCGACGCGACGGGAAAGTTTTCGTAGTGATCGACGGCCATGATGCGGAAGAAGTATATACAGGCGTATCCCGAACGCGCCGTCGGCGGCGCCTGGGACGCCGATCGGCTGTTTTGGCTGGCCGTGAATCGGAGCGGAGTTAGCCCTGCGGCGACGCCCGCGCTAGGCAGTTCGGGACGGAAACAAAGCCTGAAAGCGGGTAAAATTCGCCATCCTCGTCGTGTCGATCAGGCTTGTTTCGCTGGTCGACAGCGTCAGGAGCCCAGGTGGCGGAATTGGTAGACGCACCAGATTTAGGTTCTGGCGCCGCGAGGCGTGGGGGTTCGAGTCCCTTTCTGGGCACCAGCATTCGGGCGCAGGCCCCGAATTTGAAACAGGTGCGGATCAATAAATGAATTCTTCAATGACGGATAAAGACATGACGGACAAGGCAACGACGGACGCTGTAGTTGAGGCGAGCAGCCCCCTGGAACGGCGCATTGAGATGACAGTGGCTCTGGCCGAAATCGAAAAGGATGTCGAGCAGCGCCTCAAGGTCATGTCGCGCAAGGTAAAAGTGCCGGGCTTCCGTCCCGGCAAGGTGCCGATGAAAATGGTCGCTCAGCAGTACGGCTCGCAAGCGCGCTCGGAAGCGATCGGCGAAGCGGTCGAGAAAGCCTATGGCGAGAAAGTACGGGAACAAAACCTGCGCGTCGCCGGTTACCCACGCGTCGAACCCAAGGCCGACGCCAGTCCCGGGCAACTCGGTTTTACGGCGATTTTCGAGGTCTACCCGGAAATCACGCCAGCGGATATTTCCAGCGAGTCGATCGCCAAGCCGACCCTGAGCCTGACCGATGTTGAAGTCAACAAGACGCTCGACGTGCTGCGTAAACAGCGTACAACCTATGCCGAGACCGACCGTGCCGCGATCAAGGAAGATCGCCTGGTGATCGATTTCGTCGGTCGCAAGGATGGCGAGGAGTTTCAGGGCGGCAAGGCCGAAGACTATGCGGTGACGGTGGGCGGCGGCATGATGCTGCCGGATTTTGAAGTCCAGCTCGAAGGCGTCAAGGCGGGCGACACAAAGTCTTTTGATGTCACTTTTCCGGCCGACTATCAGGCCGCCGAACTGGCGGGTGCGACGGTTCAGTTCGATATGACCGTGAAGAAGGTCGAAGCGCCCCAGATACCGGAAATCGACGCCGAGTTTGCCAAGCAGCTGGGTGTCGCGGATGGCGATGTCGCCAAGATGCTGCTGGAAGTTCGTTCGAATCTGGAGCGCGAGGTCAAGAAGCGCCTGCAAGGCAAGGTCAAGGAGCAGGTCATGGAGGCCTTGCTCAAGGTCAATCCGCTGGACGTGCCCAAGGCACTGGTCGAAATGGAATCCCAGCAGATGGCCGAAGCGGCGCGCCGCGACATGGAGTCGCGCGGCATGGCGATGAAGAACATTCCGGTTGAACCGTCCTGGTTCACCGATCAGGCGATGCGGCGCGTCAAGCTCGGGCTGCTGCTGGCCGAGTTGGTCAAGGCCAAGGATCTGCATGTCAAACCCGAACAGGTGCGCGCGATCGTGGACGAGTTTGCCGAAACCTTCGAAGACCCCAAGGAAGTGGTGCGCTGGTACTATTCTCAACCACAGCGTCTGGCCGAGGCAGAAGCCTTGGCGCTGGAGAATAATGTGGTGGATTGGGTTCTCGCCAATGCCAAAGTCAACGAAGCCCCCATCGCCTTTGATGAACTGATGGGAAATGCAGCGTGATCTTTCCGGAGATGTCCATGTACGGTTCGCGACAAAACGGCGGCGCCTTCGATTCTCCCGCGGCTGACACGCAAGGTCTGGGTCTTGTTCCGATGGTCATCGAGACCAGCGGACGTGGCGAGCGGGCTTACGACATCTATTCGCGCCTGTTGCGCGAGCGGGTGATATTCATGGTCGGGCCGGTCAATGACGGGACAGCCAATCTGGTGGTCGCGCAGTTGCTGTTTCTTGAGTCGGAAAACCCGGACAAGGACATCTTTTTCTACATCAATTCACCGGGCGGTTCCGTGACTGCCGGGATGGCCATCTACGACACCATGCAATTCATCAAGCCGAATGTCTCCACCTTGTGTATTGGCCAGGCGGCGAGCATGGGAGCGTTCCTGCTGGCGGCCGGGGAGAAGGGCAAGCGTTTCTGCCTGCCGAATTCGCGGGTGATGATCCATCAGCCGATGGGCGGCTTTCAGGGCCAGGCCTCGGACATCGAGATCCATGCCAAGGAAATTCTGTTTCTCAAGCAGAAACTCAACAACATGCTGGCGCAGCATACCGGCCAGTCAATTGAACGCATTGAGCGCGACACGGATCGCGACAACTTCCTTTCGGCCGAAGCGGCAGTGGAGTATGGCCTGATCGACAAGGTGCTGACCAGTCGTTCGGATACGGCCGCAGCTTGATCTTTCGCACTGACGGAGGCCAGCATGGCGGATAAGAAAACGGGTAGCAGCGAAAAACTCCTGTATTGCTCTTTTTGCGGCAAGAGCCAGCATGAAGTCAAAAAGCTGATCGCCGGTCCTTCCGTTTTTATATGCGACGAGTGCATCGAGCTTTGCAACGACATCATTCGTGACGAGATCGCCGCGGAGCCGAGCGGAACGCCCAAGAACGAGTTGCCGGCACCCAAGGAAATCCGCAAGTTGCTGGACCAGTATGTGATCGGGCAGGATTCGGCGAAGAAGATTCTCGCGGTGGCGGTATACAACCACTACAAGCGTATTCGCCACCAGGAAAAGGGCAGTGACGGTGTCGAACTGGCGAAAAGCAATATTCTGCTGATCGGTCCCACCGGATCCGGCAAGACCCTGTTGGCGCAAACGCTTGCGCGCATGCTCAACGTGCCATTCGTGATGGCGGACGCGACGACATTGACCGAAGCCGGCTACGTCGGCGAGGACGTCGAGAACATCATCCAGAAGCTGTTGCAGAAATGCGATCACGAGGCCGACAAAGCCCAGCAGGGCATCATCTACATCGACGAAATCGACAAGATTTCCCGCAAGTCGGACAACCCGTCGATAACCCGCGATGTTTCCGGCGAGGGCGTGCAGCAGGCCTTGCTCAAGCTGATCGAGGGCACGGTGGCCAGCATTCCACCGCAAGGGGGGCGCAAGCACCCGAATCAGGATTTCATCCAGATCGACACCACCAATATCCTGTTCATTTGCGGCGGCGCATTCGATGGCCTCGAGAAAGTGATTCGCGGCCGCTCGGAGAAGGGCGGTATCGGCTTTGGTGCCGAAGTGAAAAGTCGCGATGGCAGCGATGCCGGCGAGATGCTGAAGCAGGTGGAACCGGAGGATCTGATCAAGTTTGGTCTGATTCCGGAATTGATCGGCCGCTTGCCCGTGATTGCCACTCTTCAGGAACTCGATGAAGAAGCCTTGGTCGAAATACTGATCGAACCGAAAAATGCTCTGATCAAGCAGTATCACAAGTTGTTTGCCATGGAAGGCGTGGAACTTGAAGTGCGCCCGTCAGCGCTGCAGGCGATAGCGAAGAAAGCACTGGTGCGCAAGACCGGGGCTCGCGGCCTGCGCTCGATTCTCGAGAATGTGTTGCTCGATACCATGTATGAACTGCCCACCATGGAAAGCGTAAGCAAGGTGGTGATCGATGAAAGCACCATCGAATCCGGTGCTCAGCCGCTACTGATCTATGCCGACCAGGCGAAGGTTTCCGGCTCGAATTGATCTTGCGGCAGCACTCGCCTTGAATACCGGTCATTCGCCCCAATGTGCAGGGCGTGACTCATAACCGAAGGACACGATGATGTCTGGCCTACCCGATACCCCGCTTGAGACTCAAACCCTGCCGCTATTGCCGTTGCGCGATGTGGTGGTATTTCCGCATATGGTGATTCCCCTCTTCGTCGGTCGTCCCAAGTCGATCAAGGCGCTGGAGACCGCGATGGAGGCGGGCAAGAACATTCTGCTGGTGGCACAGAAATCCGCCGCCAAGGATGAGCCGGTGCCGGAGGATATGTATGAAATCGGCTGCCTGGCCAATATCCTGCAGATGCTCAAGCTACCCGATGGCACTGTTAAGGTGCTGGTCGAGGGAGTGCAGCGGGCCCGCGTGTTGCGCATTGAAGATCAGAAGTCCATGTTCGTCGCCGATATCAGCCTGATTCCGGTCGAAGATCGTGCGGACAATGAATTGGAGGCCATGCGCAGAACGGTGCTGGCGCAGTTCGATCAATACGTGAAACTCAACAAGAAAATTCCGCCGGAGGTATTGACCTCGCTGGCAGGTATCGAGGAAGCGGGTCGCCTGGCGGATACCATCGCCGCCCATCTGCCCTTGAAGCTGGAACAAAAACAAGAAGTCCTGGAAGTTTTCAGCGTCTCGGAGCGCCTGGAAAAACTGCTGGGTCAACTCGAGGCCGAACTCGATATCCTCCAGGTAGAAAAGCGCATTCGCGGCCGCGTCAAACGCCAGATGGAAAAAAGTCAGCGCGAGTACTATCTCAACGAACAGGTCAAGGCAATCCAGAAGGAACTCGGCGAGGGCGAAGAGGGCGCCGACATCGACGAGATGGAGAAGAAGATCAAGGCCGCCGGCATGAGCAAGGAAGCCTTGGTCAAGATCAATGCCGAGGTAAAGAAACTCAAGCTGATGTCACCCATGTCGGCCGAGGCCACGGTGGTGCGAAATTACATCGAAACCCTGCTGGGCCTGCCCTGGAAGAAGAAGTCGCGCATCAGCAAGGATCTTTCGGCGGCCGAAAAAGTACTCGACCGCGATCACTATGGACTGGAAAAGGTCAAGGAGCGCATCGTCGAATACCTTGCGGTCCAGCAACGGGTGGACAAGGTCAAAGCTCCCATCCTGTGCCTAGTGGGCCCCCCTGGCGTGGGCAAGACCTCCCTGGGCCAGTCGATCGCCAAATCAACGAACCGCAAATTCATCCGCATGGCCCTGGGCGGCGTGCGCGATGAGGCCGAGATTCGAGGCCACCGACGCACCTATATCGGCTCGATGCCGGGCAAGATTCTGCAGAACATGACCAAGGTCGGCGTCAAAAATCCGCTCTTCCTGCTGGATGAAGTCGACAAGATGGGCCAGGATTTTCGCGGTGATCCCTCGTCGGCGCTGCTTGAGGTTCTCGATCCGGAACAGAACCATACGTTCCAGGACCACTACATCGAAGTCGATTTCGACTTGTCGGACGTCATGTTCGTCGCCACCGCAAACACACTGAACATTCCAGCCGCGTTGCTCGATCGACTGGAAGTGATTCGCCTCTCGGGATATACCGAAGACGAAAAGGTCAATATCGCCCTGCGCTATCTCGTGCCGAAGCAGATGAAGAACAACGGCATCAAGCGGGATGAACTCACCATCACCGAAGATGCCTTGCGCGATATCGTCCGGTACTATTCGCGTGAAGCTGGAGTACGTGCGCTGGAACGCGAAATTTCGAAAATCAGCCGCAAAGTGGTCAAGTCCCTGGTAATGAGGAAGCGCAAGAACAAGATTGTCGTCAATGCCAAGAACCTGGACAAGTTTCTCGGCGTGCGCCGCTACAGCTTCGGCATGGCCGAGAAGGACAATCAGGTTGGTCAAGTCACCGGACTGGCATGGACGGAAGTCGGCGGCGAGTTGTTGACCATCGAAACGGTTGCCCTGCCCGGCAAAGGCAAGACCATGACCACCGGCAAACTGGGCGAGGTCATGCAGGAGTCGATTCAGGCAGCATTGTCGGTGGTGCGCAAGCGTAGCCATGCGCTGGGCATTGCGGACGATTTTTATCAGAAAAATGATATTCATATTCACCTTCCCGAAGGCGCAACGCCCAAGGACGGCCCGAGTGCGGGCATTGCAATCTGTACTGCATTGGTTTCATCGCTTACCGGCATACCTGTGCGTGCCGATGTGGCGATGACAGGCGAGATCACTTTGCGCGGCGAAGTTCTGCCGATTGGCGGCCTCAAGGAAAAATTGCTGGCCGCGGTGCGTGGTGGCATCCGTCTGGCACTGATCCCGGAAGAAAACGTCAAGGATCTGGCGGAAATCCCCGAGACGATCAAGAACCGGATCGAGATTCAGCCCGTGCGCTGGATCGACAAGGTGCTTGAATTCGCCCTGGAGCGCATGCCCCAGTCTCTGCCGGAAAAGCCACCGACACCCGCAGTGGCGACGGCTCCCGGTGAAGTTGCGGCTAGCGGTGTCGTGACCCATTGAGCGATTGAGAACTGATAGAATCGCATCTGTTGCCCGATGTGAGTAGCGTCGTTCAACGGGTGCTTAGCTCAGTTGGTAGAGCGTCGCCCTTACAAGGCGAATGTCGGCGGTTCGACCCCGTCAGCACCCACCAGTCTTAACTTAATGGCTTGCAGCAATGCAAGCCATTGTTTTTGGGTGTTGCCCGCTTGTTTTCGATATCGTGGTCGTTGCGCGTCGCAGAGTGGGGTAGTTTGGCGGGCAGCAGATCAGGTCGAGGCTGCGTGCACATGAATTCGGAGTAAGCTTCGACCTGCAACAACTCGCGAATTGCCAATAGCTTGTTGCCCGTGTTTCAGTTCGCTTGGTGTTATATCTCGCACACAGATTATTTTATTTTTAGGTTGGGCTATATCGTATTCGCATGGAACTCTTGGAAATTCCCGTCGACAAACTGAGCTTTGGCATGTTCATTTCCAAGCTCGACAGACCCTGGACCGAAACGCCTTTCGCTTTTCAGGGCTTCGTCCTGAAAAGCGACAAACAGCTGGGTGTTCTGAAGAAATATTGCAAGCATGTCTTTGTCGATCCGGAAAAAGTCGAGCGTCTGGATGTCACAAAGGTCACCGCCGAAGATCTGGCCAAGGTTCGCGGAACCACTGTCTACAAAGAGGCGGCCAGTGTAGAAGTTGAATTGCCGAGAGCGCAGAAAGCGTTTACCGACACCGCGCTGATTGTCAGGGAGCTTTCCCGGGCAGTGGAGATCGGGAATTCCATCGATACCGCACGGTCGCATCAAGCGGCCGCGCAGATTACCGAGAGCGTGGTGCGCAATCCCGATGCGATGGCGCTGCTCGTCAAGTTGCAGGAAAAGAGCGGTGCGACGCTGAGTCGCGCGGTTGAGATCTCCGTCACGATGACGATATTCGGACGCTTTCTTCAATTGCCGCCCGATCGCCTGGAAATTCTCGGCATGCTCGGGCTGCTTCAAGACGTAGGTAAACTCAAGCTTCCCGCAGAACTCGCTGCCCGTGGTCCGACCAATGAAGCCGAAACGGAGCTGTATCGGACGCACGTAAACCACTCCGTGCGGATTCTTAGCAGCACGCCCGGTGTGCCTCAAGAGCTTCCGGGTCTCGCATCCCTGCATCATGAACGATTCGATGGTAGCGGCTATCCGCGCGGGCTCAAGGGCGATGCTATTGCGTTTCCGGGCTTGATTGCGGGGATTGTGGATACCTTCGATACCTTGACCGCTCCGCAGCCGTTCGGTGCCAATTTGTCGCCAGCGAAGGCCCTCAGCACGATTTACAAGGAACGCGGCAAGTTGTTTCATCCGGCCTTGGTTGAACAGTTCATTCAATGCATCGGCGTTTTCCCGGTGGGTAGCGTGGTTGAACTGAACAGCGGAGAAGTCGCCATCGTGATTGCCCAGAATATGGTGCGTCGCATGCAGCCGCGGATCATGGTTGTAAAAAGCGCTGATGGCAATCCGATCAAACCGTACAAGATGCTTGATCTGATGAAAGAGCCCAAGATCGGGCCCGATGAGCCGTATCGAATTCAGCGCTCGCTGGAGTATGACTCGGTCGATATTGATCCGCGTGAGCTGTTTCTATGAGTTTGGCAGAAGGTGTCGAGCCAGGGGATGGTCTGCCCGGGCAGTTTGTCGCCGAATTTGCTCCCTTTGTCGAGGCGCTTCGTAGAAGAGTTGAACAAAGACAGGCGGATGGTGGGCATCTCGCGATACTGCTGGTCGATTGCGGTGTGGTCAATCGAATTGATGCCGTATGGGGTTATGAGGTTGGCGATACGGTGCGCGGTCGAGTTACCGAGTTGTTGCGCACCGACGTGCTGCGTCCAGGTGATTTTTTCGGACAGATGGGCCGGGATAGCTTCGCCTGTGTTTTGTCGATAGTCGAAGGCCCCGCCGTAGCTCTGCTTGCGGCGCAAAAATCTTTGCGGGCATTGAATGCTCCATTCTGGATCGGCGACGACGAAATATTTGCCAGCCCTGCGATCGGTATCGCGATATACCCGATGCACGGTGATCATGCCGAAACCCTGATGCAGCGCGCAAAAAGTGCATGTGATCTAGCCTTCGACATGACCGGGCGCATCGCCGACGCTGACGATGATCGGGAAAGCCGAGCCGAAGCAAGGCTATTGCACGAGAATCGATTGCGCACCGCAGTTTCGGAAGATGCCCTTGAATTGGTCTTTCAGCCGCAATACGATCTGCGCCGGGGGCAGATCATGGGGACTGAATGCCTTCTGCGCTGGAATGATCCTTCGCTCGGCGTGGTCGTGGCCGAGGAGGCTTTCGCGGCTGCGGAATCCGCGGGTATGGTGACCGAACTAGTTTCGTCGATACTGAATCGTGCTTTGCGAAACGTATCCGAGTTTCGCTATAGCGGTGGCCTTGATCTGCGCATTGGGATCAAGCTTCCGTCGCGCGCATTGCTCGACACCGAGCTTCCGGATGTAGTTCAGCGCGCATTGGGGACCTGGAGCAGGCGTCCCGGTACACTCATCCTGGAAATTGGTGGCACATCGTTGTTGAGCAAGGAGCCGATAGCCCAGGAGACGCTGCTTCGCCTCAAGGAAATTGGTGTAAAACTCTCGATTGATGATCCGGAAATGGCTTTGTCATCGCTATTCTGGCTAGCAACGCTGCCGTTCCAGGAGTTGAAGCTGGATGTTTCAGCGGTGCCGGACCTGGCGGGCGCTTCAAAGTCGGAACGTATTTTGCAGTCTGTCGTCGAACTTGCTCACGCACTTAGGCTTGATGTCGTTGCGGTAGGGGTCGCGGATGAGAATCAGGCGACCAGGCTCAAGGAACTTGGCTGTGACTATATGCAGGCCGACTTCAAAGGGCCGGCGCTTGATCCCCAAAGTTTTGTCGAGCGATTCGGATTCAGCGAGGACTGAAAGCATTCGATGGATATTCAGGAAAATCGGGAATCTGTTCAGCGGGCGGTGCCAATGGATAGCGATCCGAATCAGCGTCGGTGCTATCGAGATCGATGGGGCGTTTAGCAAGGTGGATAGGCCTCTGGTTCCGGAGTTTTCCTGAAAATGGGTTAAAATTTGGCTTGCATGGGAGGGCAGGTTTTTTCCAAGCCTGATCATGATGGCTTGCCGGTTTGACGAAGAAAAGCGGGTGCTTCGTTTCCGCCGACGCACATTAAGGTTAAAGGCGAACAGCTGTTCGCCTTTTTTGCATCCAGGGCCTTCGACGTATGCTAGATTATTTTCGCAACAACAAGAGAGTCACCCAGGGATTCCTGGCATTGATCACGCTGCCCTTTGCTTTTTGGGGTGTTGATTCCTATGTGCGCAACGCCGACACAGGATCGGAAGTCGCAACCGTGGGCAGCGGCAAGATTACGGGTTATGAATTCCAGTCAGCCATGCGGGAACAGCAGGACCGCATGCGCGCACAATTTGGTGGAAAGCTCGATCCCGCACTGTTCGAAACAGCGGAAATGCGGGATGCCGTATTGGACTCACTGGTTACGCAACGACTACTTGCGCAACAGGCCCAGTCAATGCGTCTTTCAGTGAGCAATGAGCAGTTGGTCCAGTTCATCGCTGCTGTTCCCTCGCTTCAGGAAAATGGAAAGTTTTCCAAAGAGCGCTATCAGGCACTTGTCGCGGCACAAGGCATGAGCAAAGAGATGTTTGAAGCGCGCTTGCGTCAGGATATGGCCATGCAGCAATTGATGTTGCCAGTTACTGAGGCAGGTATTCCAGGTCAGGCTGCGGCCGATCGCTGGCTGGCAGCCCAACTCGAGCAGCGCGAGATTGGCGAGTTTCGGTTACTGCCGGAAACCTACCTCGGCAAGGTCATTCTGGCAGCGGATGCCGTGCAGAAATACTATGAAGCCAATCGAAAACAGTTTGAATTGCCGGAGCAGGTGCGTGCCGAGTATCTCGTTTTGAGCCGCGACGCAATGATGGCACGAACAGTTGTCAGTGATGCGGCGATCGCGACCTACTATCAGGAAAATATCGATCGCTACAAGGAAGGCGCAACGCGCCGCACCAGCCACATATTGATCCGTGCTGACAAGGATGCACCGTCAGCCGAAGTGGAAGCGGCCAAAGCCAAGGCGGACGGACTTTCGGCACAAGTACGCAAGGCGCCGGGTGATTTCGCGAAGTTGGCCAAGCAGCATTCCCAGGACCCAGGATCGGCGGAAAAAGGCGGCGACCTGGATTGGTTTGGCAGCGGCATGATGGTTAAGGCTTTCGAGGACGTGGCTTTTGCACTCAAGGAAGGCGATATTTCGGATGTTGTACGATCCGATTTCGGTTTTCACATCATTCAGGTGACGGGAATTCGTCCCGAGCGCGTCAAACCGCTGGCTGATGTCAAGGCCGAGATTCAGGCTGAAATCAAGCGTGAAACAGGCGCAAAGCAGTATGCCGAATCGGCTGAGGCATTCGGCAATATGGTCTATGAACAGGCCGACAGTCTCAAACCGGCTGCTGAGAAATGGAAACTGGATATCCAGCAAACGCCATGGATTGCCAAGGGCGGGAAGTTGGCGACACCTTTCGACAATGCAAAGCTTTCCAACGCGTTGTTTAGTGACGATGGGATCAAGAACAAGCGCAATACCGAGGCCGTGGAAATTGCTTCGGGTGTGCTGGTGTCCGCGCGAGTTCTTGAGCATAAGCCGGCCGCGTTGCAGCCGCTTGACATCGTCAAGGGCGATATTGAAAAGCTGTTGCGTCGCGATGCCGCGGCAGTTCTCGCAGTCACGGATGGCGAGGAGAAGTTGGCCCGATTGGCAAAGGGCGAGGTGACGGACCTGAAGTGGTCGCCGAACAGAAGTGTGAGCCGTTCCGAGGCCCAGGGACTTGCTCCCGAAGCATTGCGCGCGATTTTCAAGACGGGTACTGACAAGCTGCCGGTGTACGCTGGGTTAGCGGTCTCGGGCAATGGCTACGCGTTGTATCGCGTCAATTCGGTGAAAGCGGGCAATGCCGCCAAGAATGATCCGCGAGTTCGCATGCTGTCCGAGCAATATGCCCGATTGGTTGCCGAGGAGGAGTTTTCGGCCTGGATGGCAAGCTTGAGGGACAAGTATCCGGTGACGATAAACAAGGCAACACTGGAGAGCAAGGAGCGCTGACTCGTCAGTGTTCAATCAAACAAGAAAGCCCCGCAAAGCGGGGCTTTCTTGTTTGAAAAACGGACGGTGACTAAACCGGAAGCGGTGCGGCGTTACCCATCGCCGTGGTGTGAGTGCCGCCATCGACATACAGAATTTCTCCGGT
This sequence comes from Burkholderiaceae bacterium, assembly GCA_021738065.1. Taxonomy (GTDB): domain Bacteria; phylum Pseudomonadota; class Gammaproteobacteria; order Burkholderiales; family Rhodocyclaceae; genus Sulfuritalea. Next base: position 18,722 of record JAIPCT010000019.1, on the reverse strand, counting down.
GACGCCGCTGGCCAGATCAGAGAGCAGAAAGGCGGCGGCATTGCCGACTTCGTCGATTGTGACATTGCGGCGCAGTGGCGCATGGTGGGCGTTGTAGGCCAGAAGTTTTCCAAAACTGCCGATTCCAGAGGCAGCCAGCGTCTTGATCGGGCCGGCCGACAGCGCATTGGCGCGGATGCCCTGTGGGCCGAGGCAGAATGCCAGATAGCGAGTCGCGGCTTCCAGGCTGGCTTTAGCCAGTCCCATGGTGTTGTAGTTGGGCATGGTGCGAACCGCGCCAAGATACGTCAATGCCAGTACGGATGGATTGTGTCCCTTGAGCAGCAGCGGGCGGGCGGCCTTGGCAAGGGCGGGATAGCTGTACGAGGAGACCTCGTGTGCTATGCGAAACGACTCGCGCGTCATGCCATCGAGGAAATCACCTTCAATCGCATCATTGGGCGCAAACGCGATTGAATGCACCAGGCCATCGAGTCCGTCCCAGTGTTTGCCAAGCTCGGAGAACACGGCATCAATTTCGCTGTCGTTGCCGACATCGCAAGGAAAGATTGCCGTGGAACCAAATTCGTCGGCAAACTTCGCGATCCGATCCTTGACGCGGTCGTTCTGATACGTAAAAGCAAGCTCGGCGCCTTCACGATGACAGGCCTTGGCGATACCGTAGGCGATCGACCGGTTCGATATCAGTCCGGTAATCAGAATGCGTTTGCCGGCAAGAAATCCCATCGCTTATTCCTTGGTTGATTCGAGCGGTGGATTATAGCGGATCGGCTAAACTCGCCGTCATGCGACGCGTTATCTACGCCTTAATTTCCTTGCTGCTCACCGCCTGCGGCAGTGCCTGGAATGATCCCTATCCCGCGGCGGATCGCGGCAGGAATATTCTTTACAGCGCTTTCACCGATCGGCCCAAGCATCTCGATCCGGTGCAGTCGTACAGCGAGGACGAGATCACTTTCACGGCGCAGATTTATGAGCCGCCGCTGCAGTACCACTATCTCAAGCGCCCCTATACCTTGGTCGCTGCCACCGCCGAAGCGGTGCCGCGGGCGCGCTATCTGGATGCACGCGGCCGCGTCCTGCCAGACGGCACTGACGCGGCGAAAATTGCCTTCACTGACTACGTGATTACGCTGAAGCCGGGCATCCGCTATCAGCCGCATCCGGCTTTTGCTCGCAATGCAGCGGGTGATTTCAGCTATCACGCCTTGTCGGACAAGGAACTGGCCGGAATCGACGCGCTGGGAGATTTCGCTCAGCGTGAGACGCGGGAACTGACGGCGGATGACTATGTCTATGGGCTGAAACGCCTGGCTCATCCACGCCTGCATTCGCCGATTTTCGGTCTGATGAATGACTACATCGTCGGCTTGGGGGATTTCGCGACGCGACTCAAGGCGGAGAAGGACAAGGCGTGGATCGACTTGCGCGACAAGGATCTCGAAGGCGCGCAGGTGCTAGATCGCTATCGTTACCGGCTGAGAATCAAGGGCAAGTACCCGCAGTTCCTTTACTGGCTGGCCATGCCATTTTTTGCACCGATGCCTTGGGAGGCCGACCGGTTTCACAGTCAGCCGGGCATGGCGGCAAAAAACCTGACCCTGGATTGGTATCCGATCGGAACCGGTCCGTACATGCTTACCGAGAACAATCCCAACTCGCGCATGGTGCTTGAGCGCAATCCCAACTTTCGCCAGGAGAACTATCCGTGCGAGGGCGAACACGAAGATATCGAGGCGGGCCTGACCAAGGATTGCGGTCAGGCACTGCCGTTTATCGACAAGGTGGTATTCACGCGGGAGAAGGAGCAAATTCCCTATTGGAATAAATTCTTGCAGGGTTACTACGATGCTTCCGGGATTTCTTCGGATGCCTTCGATCAGGCCGTGCAGGTGAGTGCCGGTGAGGTGACGCTATCCGACGATATGCGCAAGCAAGGCATCGTGTTGACGACATCGGTATCGACCTCGAGTTTCTACATGGGTTTCAACTGGCTCGATCCTTTGGTCGGCGGTGTTGATCCAGCTAACGCCGAGCGCACCCGAAAACTGCGTCAGGCGATTTCGATAGCGATCGACCAGGAGGAGTTCATCTCGATTTTCCAGAACGGCCGCGGTGTTGCCGCGCAAGGGCCGATCCCGCCGGGAATTTTCGGTCATCGCGAAGGCGCGGCAGGCATCAATCCGCACATGTACGACTGGACAAATGGGCATGCCCGGCGCAAGTCGATTGTCGAGGCCAAACGTCTGCTGGGGGAGGCGGGTTGGCCCAATGGTCGAGACGCCAGGACCGGCGAACCACTGGTGATCAATCTCGATACCACTGCTACCGGGGTCGGCGCCAAGGCGCGTATCGACTGGCTCAACAAGCAGTTTGCCAAGATCGATACACAGTTGGTGGTGCGCAGTACCGACTACAACCGCTTTCAGGAAAAAATACGCAAGGGTGCGGTGCAGCTGTTCTATTTTGGCTGGAACGCCGACTATCCGGATCCGGAGAATTTCATGTTTCTGCTGCACGGCAAGCAGGGCAAGGTGAAGCAACACGGTGAGAATGCGGCGAATTACGAGAATCCGGAATTCGACAGTTTATTTGAACGCATGAAAGCCATGGAAAGCGGCCCGGAACGTCTGGCATTGATCGATCGAATGACAAGGATTTTGCGTCACGATGCGCCCTGGGTCTGGGGTTTCCATCCGAAGGATTACACGCTGCGGCATGCCTGGCTGACCAACAGAAAGCCGACCAAGGTGGGCAACAACACGCTCAAGTATCAGCGCATTGATCCTGTCTTGCGCGCGCAGCGCCGTGCCGAGTGGAATCGTCCGGTAGTCTGGCCGATATTCGTTCTGGTGCTGGTGTGCGCGATTGCGATCTGGCCGGCCTGGCGCGATTATCGGCGGCGGGAGACGGCTAGCGCGCGCTAGGCTGAATAATCGCCGTATCGCCAGCGCCGACTTTTGACGGCATGCCCGCTTATTCGGCTATCGGTTGCCACTCGCCATGGCGCAAGGCCTCGAGTGGCCGAAACTTGGCTTTGTAGGCCATCTTCCGGCTGTCGCGAATCCAGTAGCCGAGATAGAGCCAGGGCAGGCCAACATGCTGGCACTGAGCGATCTGCCAGAGAATGGCGAAAGTTCCGTAGCTGGCGTTGGGCACTTCGGGATCATAAAACGTGTAAACCGAAGAGAGACCGTCGGCCAGCACGTCAATGATGCTGACGATACGCAACACACCGTTTTCCCGAAATTCGATCAGCCGACTATCGACGTGAGTCTGCAGCAGGAAATGGGCGTACTGGTCGCGGCTGTCCTGATCCATTCCGCCGCCCGAATGGCGCTCTGCTTGATAGCGCTGGTAGAGCTGGTAATGTTCTTCGCGAAAACTCAGGCTGCACTCGTGCGCAGCAATCGCGGCGTGCAGCGTCAGTGCGCGGCGCTGGCTGCGGGAGGGTGCGAATTCCGCCACCTTGAGGCGGACCGGCTGGCACTCGCGGCAGGAGTCGCAGTAGGGGCGATAGGTAAATACGCCGCTGCGGCGAAATCCGGCCCGCACCAGATCGCTGTAGGTGGCGTTGTCGATCAGATGGGTGGGCGTGGCGACTTGCGAGCGTGCAATGCGCCCGGGCAGGTAGGAGCAACCATACGGCGCAGTGGCGTAGAACTGCAATAGCGGGAAAGGCGGCAGGTCGCGCAGATGTGTCATTGCTGCTTCCTGAAATGGCCGTCGATGCCGCTTGCCGGCCACGATCCAGACAAGCCGTCACGCTGGCACAGATCATCCAGCCGCATCACGTAATCGCGTCGGCGAATGGGGCGTGCACCCAGTGAAGCGAGGTGAGTGGTTTCCATCTGACAGTCGATTATGCCGAATCCAGACTGTTTGAGGTGGGCGCACAAATGCGCGAGTGCGATTTTTGATGTATCGCGTACATCACTGAACATCGATTCACCAAAAAAAGCCTGGCCGATCGCAATGCCGTAAAGGCCGCCGGCGAGTTTGTCGTCGATCCATGTCTCGACGCTATGGGCATGGCCCAATCGATGCAGCTCACGGTAGGCCGCTCGCATTTCATCGGTGATCCAGGTGCCGGACTGCCCTTCACGCGGCTTGCTGGCACATGCTTGCATGACTTCAGCGAAGGCCGTGTCGAGACGTACCTCGTAGTTTGCGCGGCGCAGCGTTTTCGCCAGCGATGCGGAAATTCTCATTTCTTCAGGAAGCAGAACCATGCGCGGATCGGGACTCCACCACAAGATCGGTTCGCCCGCCGAGTACCAGGGAAAGATACCCTGACGGTAGGCGGCTAGCAGTCTTCGTGGGCTCAGGTCGCCACCGGCAGCCAGCAAGCCGTTGGGTTCGGTCAGCGCCGTGTCAAGCGGCGGAAATAAGGGCTCCTGCGTGAGCCAGGGAATCATCGGCCCTGCTGAAATGTGATGACGTGATCAACCGCGAGGCGAATGCCAATTCGCTCGCCGATGGCATGATTGTGGTGCGAGGGAACGAGTGACAGCACTTGCGCGCCTGATCCCAAGCGCAGCGTGTAGAGAAACTCCGCGCCACGAAATGCCTTGGCGATGACTTCGGCTTTTACTTCGCTGTTGTCGTCATGGATCACGTCATCGGGGCGCAGCAGCACGTCCAGCCGGCAATCGCGTTCGCACTGGTTGCAACTGATTCGGCACTCCATCGGCACGTCCGAATCAAGACGGCCCAATTCCACCTCAACAACTTTTTGCGACATGACTTCGCCCGGAAGAAAAACGCCCTGGCCAATGAAATCGGCGACATGGCGAGTGGCGGGGCGGTGATAAAGATTGTAGGGCGTGTCCCATTGCTCAATGCGACCTTCACGCATGATGCCGACCATATCTGCGACGGCAAAAGCCTCGTTCTGGTCGTGGGTGACCAGGATGGCTGCCATGCCCGCGCGTTTGAGGATGTCGCGTACCTCGAGCGACAATCGCTCACGCAGTTCGACGTCGAGATTTGAGAACGGCTCGTCGAGCAGCAACAGGTGCGGTTGCGGTGCCAGAGCACGGGCCAGCGCTACGCGTTGTTGCTGACCACCCGAGAGTTCGTGCGGGTAGCGTTCGCCATGGTCGGTCAAGCCGATCAGGTCGAGCATTTCATCGACACGTTGCCGTTTCGCCAGCGCCGACTTTTGCCGCAGACCAAAGCCGATGTTGGCGGCGATCGACAAATGCGGGAACAAGGCGTAGTCCTGAAACACCATGCCGATGCGACGCGTCTCGGCCGGCACCTGCGTTTTCTCGCTGGCGATGGTTGTGCCGTTGAGCCGGATACTTCCGGCTGATGGCGCTTCAAAGCCCGCGATCAGTCGCAGCATCGTAGTCTTGCCGCAGCCCGAGGAACCCAGCAGACAGGCAATTTCACCTTGTTCCAGATTGAAGGACAAGTCAGTCACAACGGCTTGTCTGCCGTAGGCATGGCTGACACGATCGACTTCGAGCAAAGGCATGATGGCTGGGCAGATCACGATTGCAGAGAATGAGTCTCAATTATAATCGGCTGGCCGTGTCACGCCTATTCAGTACCTCGCCTCTCGTCGCTTTCTCCTTCGCGCTCGCCGTTCTGGTCGCGCTGCCAGTGCTTGCGGTCGGCGCCAATATTTTCAGCGGCGGCACCAGCGGAACCTGGGGCCATCTGATGGCCACCGTGTTGCCCGACTATATTGCGAATTCAGTCTGGCTTTGTCTTGGTGTCGGTATCGGTGTTGCGGCGATGGGTACCGGGGCGGCCTGGCTGGTGGCGCTGAACGACTTTCCGGGAAGGCGTATTGCCGAATGGGCTTTGTTGCTGCCGATGGCGATGCCGGCTTATGTCCTGGCTTACACTTACACGGATTTCCTGCAGTTTGTCGGGCCGGTACAATCCGGCCTGCGCCAAGCCTTTGGCTGGAAGCATGGAGAATACTGGTTCCCCGATGTGCGTTCGCTTTCGGGCGCCGTCGTATTGTTTTCCTGTGTTCTCTACCCCTATGTTTACCTGTTGGTACGCACTGCTTTTCTCGAACGCGCCGGTGGCATGATTGAAGCTGCGCGCGCGCTCGGTCTCAATCCATGGCAGGGGTTCTGGCGCGTCTCGATTCCATTGGCGCGACCGGCCATCGCAGCGGGGATGGCGCTGGCCTTGATGGAAACGCTGGCTGACTATGGCACGGTGGCCTACTTTTCGGTTCAGACATTTACCACCGGTATCTACCGCGCATGGTTCTCTCTGGGAGACCGCGTTGCCTCTGCGCAGCTTGCTGCGGCCTTGCTGGGTTTCATGGCTTTGCTGATCCTGCTTGAGCGTGTCAGTCGCGGCCGTGCCCGCTATCACGACAATACGGGCCGGCGCCGAGCAACTCGGCAAGTGCTTCGCGGTTGGCACGCCCTGTTGGCTCAGATCGGTTGCGCGATTCCTGTGGTGATCGGTTTTCTGCTGCCTGCTTTGCTGCTGTTGCGATTGGCTCTGGGTGATGACGGCGCAGAAGGACCGGGCTTCACCAGTCGCTTCCTGGTTCTGGCACGAAACAGTTTTACCCTGGCGGCACTGACTGCGGCGCTGGCGGCGCTGCTTGCTCTGCTGCTGGGATTCGCCACGCGCGACGGTCACAGATTGCCGCGATTGGCGAGCCGCATCGTCGGCCTGGGTTACGCCGTGCCGGGTTCGGTCATTGCCGTTGGTGTCTTGATTCCAGTCACGCGGCTCGATCATTTGCTGGCGGGATCTTGGGAGCAGATGACGGGCGTGAATCCTGGGCTTGTTCTTACCGGAGGCATCGCCGCACTGGTGTATGCCTATCTGGCCCGGTTTCTTTCGATCGCCCTGCAGACGGTGGAAGCGGGCTTCGCCCGAATCACCCCGAGCATGGAGGCTGCCGCGCGCAGTCTCGGCAGCCAACCGACCGAAACCTTGCGCCGAGTGCATTTGCCATTGATGCGAGGCAGTCTGCTAACGGCAACATTGCTGGTGTTCGTCGACGTAATGAAAGAACTGCCCGCCACATTGGTGATCCGCCCATTCAATTTCGACACGCTCGCGACGCAAACCTATACTTTGGCGGCTGACGAACGTCTGGCCGAAGCATCGAGTGCCGCCTTGGCGATTGTTGCGGTCGGTCTGTTGCCGATTATTTTGCTGGCACGGCAGATTCGGGGCGTAGCCCGATAACGGCGGGCCTATACCAGGCATCCGGCAGCAATTAGCACGAGCGGGAAACGCCGCAAGTCATTGAAAAAAGCGGGCACGGGCGGGAGATCTGTTCAGAGCGACTTGTGTGTGCCGTCGCACAGCGCTCCGTTGGCGCTTTGCTTGCAACCGCAGAAGTACACCGTTTTGCTGTCTGCCGCGGTGTATTTGACCGGAGTGAATTCCGATCCTTTGTGGCTGCCATCGCAGAACGGCTGCGACTTGCTCTTGCCACATGCGCACCAGTAATAATCCTTGCCGGCTTCAACTTCAACGGCGAAAGGTGTTTTTGAGGCGATTTCTGGCTTAGTCATGCTGCTCTCCGGAGGGTGATTGTGGAGTGCCCACTATAGGGGCAAACCACAATCATAGAAATGGTGCCTCCGGAAAGGTCTGTTACGAATCGGCGAACAATACCGGGAAAGCGTTTACTTCCAGCCAGCCCGGTCGTAGGTTCGCTGCGCCGCTGCGGCATTTTTCGCGAGCGTAGCGACATCCAGGGGATCGGACTTGAACTTGCCCATTGTTTCCAACGCAGGGTTCATGATCTTTACACTGGCGACCGCCGGCCATTCATTGTTGCCGTCCGCAAAGTAGCGCTGAGCGTTGTCACTGGCGAGGTACTCGAGAAACTTGACTGCGGATACCTTGTTGGGTGCGGTTTTCAGCATGCCGCCACCGGAAATATTGATGTGCGTTCCGACACCCTTCTGGTTCGGCCAGATGATGCTGACACGTTCCATCAATTGCCGATCTTCAGGCTTGGACGAGCGCAGCAAGCGTGCAAGGTAATAGCTGTTGGAGATGGCGACGCCACATTCTCCAGCTGCAACAGACTTGATCTGGTCCGTGTCGCCGCCCTTGGGTGACCGCGCAAAGTTGGCAACCACACCGCGCGCCCATTCCTCGGCCTTGGCTTCGCCGATGTGGGCGATAAGCGCCGCCATCAGCGAGATGTTGTAGGGGTGGCTGCCGGAACGCGAACAGACTTTTCCCTTTAAAGCCGGTTTGGCCAGGTCTTCATAGTTCTGAGCGTCTTCGATTTTGACCAGTTCCTTGTTGGCTACGATGACCCGGGCACGAGTGGAGAAGGCAAACCAGTTTGGGCTGCGCAGATTGGGCGGGATACGTTCTTCCAGAACCTTGGATTGCACTGGAGTGAACAGGCCCAGTTCATCGGCCTTGGCCAGGCGCGCTGCATCGACGGTAAGAAAAACGTCTGCCGGGCTATTTGCGCCCTCATTGCGAATGCGCTCCAGCAATTCATCCTCCTTGGCCTCGATACGGTTGATTTTTATACCGGTCTGGCGGGTGAAGTCGGCATAGAGCGCTTCGTCCGTCTGATAGTGGCGTGCTGAGTACAGGTTCAGCGTTTTCTCCTGGGCCGATGCTGATGTAGCGCCTAGGGCAAGTAGAGTGACAAGAAATAAGGTTGATTTCATGGCGAATTAATCCAGGTCAGTAAATGATGGGCTGAATTGTATTAAGAATCATTCGCAATTGCAAGGAATAAAATAGGCCTCGAACTGCTGCACGGCAGACACAGCTAGTCGAGATTGATACGGCGGGCTCCATTGAAGCGTTTAACCCAGTAGCTTTGGTTCAAGTCTTCGACGCGGACTCGCCCGCCGCCCCGGGGGGCGTGGACAAACTGATTGTCACCGAGATAAATTCCAACATGGGAAAAGGCGCGGCGCATGGTATCGAAGAAAATCAGATCGCCAGGACGGAGTTCGTCACGGCTGACTTCCTGCCCTGATCCACTCATTTCCTTGGAGCTCCGAGGCAGTATCAGTCCAAGACTTTCACGGAATACATAACTGACGAAACCCGAGCAATCAAAGCCGACTTCGGGCGAGTTGCCGCCGCGACGATAACGAATTCCGAGCAGATCCACCGCCTGATCGATTGCATCCTGCGCGCTTGCCGTCGCGCGGTCGACGAGCGAAACAGCTAAGGGCGGAGGAACCAGAACGGGCGTATCTGCCCGTGCACAAAGCGATCCGAGCAGGCTCGCGAGGAGCACGGCTTTTACTATGTGACGAGTTAGCCCTGACATGGGTTTGGACTATATCCATGGGCGACCCAGTCGTAAACCCCTAAACCCATGAGAATTCAGCGTCTTGTAAGGCTGGCCTGAATATAATCACCCAGTTGGGCACATTGCAGACCTAGATCGCCCAGTTTGGTCGGCGCTAGAATTTGTGGAGGCTTCTGTGGTTTTCAAGGCTTACCTGATTGACCAAGAAGGCGACAAAGTCGTCAGCGGATTCGTGGAAATGAACGAATCTCAACTAGACCGCGGCGAGGTCGCCATTGCCGTTACCCACTCGAGCATCAATTACAAGGATGCATTGGCGGCGACGGGAACCGGACGCATCATCCGTCGTTTTCCCTGTGTCGGTGGCATCGACCTCGCGGGTCGGGTGGTTTCCAGCACAGATGCCCGATTCAAGGCGGGTGACGAGGTGCTTGCGACCAGCTACGATATTGGCGTCTCACATCACGGGGGATACGCGGAACAGGCGCGACTGCCAGCCGACTGGGTAGTCAAACTCCCGAGCGGACTCACTCTGCACGATGCCATGGCACTGGGAACCGCCGGTTTTACTGCCGCGCTTGCAGTTGTGCGAATGGAGCACGATGGTTTGAAGCCTGGTAGTGGCCCGGTAATTGTTTCCGGCGCAACCGGCGGCGTCGGCAGTATTGCGATCGAGATCCTGGCCAAGCGGGGGTATCACGTTGTGGCTTTGACCGGAAAAGAGTCTGAAGGCGATTACCTGAAGGGTCTGGGTGCGAAAGAAGTCTTGTCGCGCCAGTCGCTCGATTTGTCCAAGATAAAGCCTTTAGCTAGGGAAACCTGGGCCGGCGCCGTGGACAATCTGGGCGGTGATGTGCTGGCCTGGATTGCCAGCACGATGCAAGTCGGCGGCACCCTGGCGTCGGTAGGCCTCGCCGCTAGTTTCAACCTGAACACGACTGTCATGCCGTTCATTCTGCGTGGTGTCAGTTTGCTGGGGATCGATTCAGTGAATTGCCCAATGAAGCAAAGAATCGAGGTATGGCAACATCTGGCTACCGACATGCATCCGCCGCATTTGGCACCAGGTTCGGCGCAGATGATTCGGGATATTGCTTTTGCGGATTTGCCGGCCGCATTTGAAGACTACATCCAGGGGCGGGCCAGAGGCCGCATCGTGGTCAATATGGCGCCTTGAGCAAGGCCAGCAAGGTGGCCATCATTTCACATCCGAACCACTATCAACGAGGGTCATCATGGGTAAATATTCCGAGTTTCACCAGCGCTCAATTGATCAACGGGACGATTTCTGGGCCGAGCAATCGGCACTGATCGATTGGCAAACGCCACCACAGCAGATCTGTGATTTTTCGCGGCCACCGTTCGCCAATTGGTTTGTCGGCGGCAAGACCAATCTTTGCCACAACGCGGTTGACCGGCACGCGGCAAAGCGTCCGAACGATCTCGCTTTGGTCTATATCTCGACGGAAACCAACGAAGAAAAGAGTTATTCCTTTGCAGAATTGAAGGCCGAAGTGATGCGCATGGCGGCCATCATGCAGTCGCTCGGTGTCGGACGCGGTGACCGGGTATTGATCTACATGCCGATGATCGCCGAAGCCACCTTTGCCATACTCGCCTGTGCTCGCATCGGCGCCATACATTCGGTGGTATTCGGTGGTTTTGCATCCGGTTCGCTGGCGACTCGTATAGATGACGCCAAACCGAGGTTGGTGGTTTCCAGTGATGCCGGCATGCGTGGCGGCAAGGCCGTGCCCTACAAACACCTGCTGGATGAGGCCTGTGCGCTGGCCAAGTTTCCTCCTGAAAAAGTATTGATGATCGATCGCGGCCTTGCCAAAGGCTGGCCCAGAGTTGCCGGTCGCGACGTTGACTACGCCGAATTGAGAGATAAGTACAAGGACGCGGATGTGCCCTGCGAATGGATGGAATCAACCGAGCCGTCGTACATTCTCTATACCTCGGGAACGACAGGCAAACCGAAGGGTGTGCAGCGAGATACGGGCGGCTACGCGGTGGCACTGGCGGCCTCCATGAAACACATCTTCACAGGCGGCGAAGGCGAAACAATGTTTTCGACTTCTGACATAGGCTGGGTGGTGGGTCACAGCTATATCATTTACGGCCCATTGATCGCCGGCATGGCGACCATCATGTATGAAGGTACGCCGGTCCGTCCCGACCCTGGGATTTGGTGGCAAATCGTTGAGAAGTACAAAGTGACAGTGATGTTTTCGGCGCCAACGGCTGTTCGTGTTTTGAAAAAGCACGATAACAGCTACTTGCACAAATACGACTTGTCATCGCTCAAGCATCTGTTTCTGGCCGGTGAACCGCTTGACCAGCCGACCCACGAGTGGATCATGGGCGAACTCAAACTGCCGGTGATTGATAACTACTGGCAGACCGAAACCGGTTGGCCAATACTATCTACAGTGCGCGGCATCGAAGATACCAAGATCAAGTTCGGCACCCCAAGTTTTGCGGTTTACGGCTATGACTTGAGGATATTTCGGGAAGACGGTACCGAATGCGATACCAACGAGAAAGGCATTGTCGGCATCGTTCCTCCGCTGCCGCCTGGATGTCTTTCCACCATATGGGGCGACGACGATCGTTTCGTCAGTACCTATTTTAGTCTGTTCAAGGAGCCGCAGGTTTATTCGTCCTTTGACTGGGGCATCAGGGACGAAGAAGGCTATCACTACATCCTCGGACGTACCGACGATGTGATCAATGTCGCCGGTCATCGCCTGGGCACGCGAGAAATTGAAGAGGCGGTACAGGGTCATGCGGCTGTCGCCGAAGTTGCCGTCGTTGGCGTCAACGATCAGTTGAAGGGTCAGGAGCCCGTGGCTTTTGTCGTGGTCAAGGATCAGGCGAGAGTCGCCACCACTGAACAGCGCACGGCGCTTGAGGCAGAAATCAAGAAAGCTGTCGATGGCAGTCTGGGAGCCATAGCCAGGCCGAAACGAGTTCATTTCGTCAACGGTCTGCCGAAAACGCGTTCCGGGAAAATGCTGCGTCGCTCGATTCAGGCGCTGGCCGAAGGGCGCGATGCGGGCGATCTGACCACCATTGACGATCCCTCGACACTCGAGCAGATAAAACTTGCATTGGCCGGCTAATTGGTTCGTGGCGAACGGCCTTATCGAGGGCGTTCGTCGTTCCATTTGATCTCGATCAGGAATTGGCGAATGGCAACGCAAAGACGGCAAATGGCTCCTGACTAGGTTTGGCTGGATTGCAGGATTATTTTGCAGTGAATTGTCGCGATATGCTTTAGTGCATAATCGATTCCAATCTGGAGTAGAGGCGGGAATCGAGTATGGAAAAAGCGGCTCATGTGTGGTGCGGGTTTGAGGCGAGGCAGCCGTGAGCCGGCCTGCCGGGTGGGATGGTGTCGAACGGCGTCGGCGCCAAGATGGTTCCTATGCGGGACCGGAGCGGCGCAAAGGATTGCACGGGCGGACAGATGGCGTTCGTGAGGATGTGCTCCATCATGATGCTCTGCTTGATTGTTTGGTGGAACTGACCAGAATCCATGGACGTCCAAGTACTCACGCAGCGTTGATCGCTGGATTGCCACTACCGGCTGAAGGATTGACGCCCTCATTGTTTGTCCGCGCGGCCCAGCGTGCCGGGTTTTCAAGCAAGGTAGTGCGGCGCTCTCTGGACAAGATCGATATGGCCTTGCTCCCGGTCATTTTGCTGTTGGAAGGCGACGAGGCGTGTGTTCTGCTCGATTGGGACGAGAATGGTTCAAACGCCCGGTTGTTATTTCCGGATACAGCCCAGGGAGCGGTATCACTTCCACGCGAAGAGTTGGCCGATCGCTATGCGGGCATTGCCATTTTTGCGCGCGCACATTTTCGCTTTGATCAGCGTACACCGCAGGTTGTAAAAACCGTCCATCGACACTGGTTCTGGGGTGCGATAAGGGAGCAAATGCCGGTTTATCGGGATGTTCTCGCCGCTGCGGCACTGTTGAATATTTTTGCGTTGGCCATGCCAATATTCACCATGAACGTGTATGACCGCGTGGTACCCAACAACGCTGTCGAAACCCTGTGGATGCTTGCGGGCGGTTTGCTGTTGGTGTTGATCATCGATTATTCCATTCGACTGCTGCGTGGTCATTTTGTTGATTTGGCTAGCTCGCGGATTGACTTGAAGCTATCGGCGTTGATCATGGAGCGTGTGCTGGGCATGCGCTTGGCGGCAAAGCCTGCTTCGGTGGGTTCATTTGCCGCCAATTTGCGGTCTTTTGAAACAGTGCGGGATTTTATTGCTTCGGCGACCGTGACGGCGGTAATCGACCTGCCTTTTTCCGCACTGTTTCTGATCGTCATTATCTGGATATCCTGGCCTCTGGCAGCCGCTCCAGTCCTCGGCATCATTGGGGTTTTGATATATAGCTACGTTATCCAATACAAAATGCGTGAACTGACGGAAACAACTTTCCGTGCTTCTGCCTTACGCAATTCCACTTTGGTTGAGAGCTTGACTGCACTTGAGACTATCAAAGCCAATGGGGCTGAGGGTCTGATGCAGGCCAAATGGGAAAAGACCGCTGCATTTCTGGCGCGGAGCAGTGCTCGGCTACGTCTCCTGTCCTCGTCCGCGATGAATGGTGCTGCATCACTCTCCCAACTGGTTAACTTGGCGACGATTATCGGCGGGGTTTATCTGATTCATGAGCGTTTGCTCACCATGGGGGGCTTGATTGCCTGCACCATGCTGGCGGGTCGTGCTATGGCTCCGTTGGGTCAGGTGGTCGGATTGCTGATGCAGTTTGAGAACGCCAAGACCGCTCTTGCAGCTCTTGAAACTACCATGACCACGCCGGGCGAACGTTCTGACGAGGCGTCCTTTGTCCATCGTCCAGAGATACGTGGCGATATCGAGTTTCGCAATGTCAGCTTTGCCTATCCCGGGCATTCTCAGGAAGTTTTACGGAATGTCTCGTTTCACATTAAGCCCGGGGAACGAGTCGTCATATTGGGACGGGTGGGATCGGGGAAAACAACCCTGCACAAACTGATGTTGGGGCTATATCAGCCGACCGAAGGAGCTGTATTTCTGGATGGGGTGGATTTGCGGCAGTTGGATCCAGCGGATCTTCGGCGCAATGTCGGCTATGTCGAGCAAGACACATTGTTGTTCTATGGCAGCCTGCGGGAGAATGTAGCGCTGCGAGCACCCTATGCAGATGACTTGGCAATCGTTACTGCAGCCGAAGTCGGTGGGCTGGCGGAATTTGTCAATCGACATCCCGAAGGCTACGACATGGTCATTGGCGAACGCGGAGCCTCGCTGTCGGGTGGTCAACGACAGGGAGTTGCAATTGCGCGTGCGGTACTTTTGGATCCTCCGGTGCTGCTGCTTGATGAGCCGACGAGTTCCATGGATTTCACGTCGGAGAGCCAGTTCAAGGAAAGCTTGCGCCGCTTCATGCACCAGAAAACACTCGTTATTGTGACTCACCGCCTGAGTCTGATCGATTTGGCTGAACGAATGATCGTCATCGACGATGGCCGGGTAGTTGCAGATGGACCGCGACAGAAGATAGTCGAAGAGCTTCAGTCCGGAAAAGTGGGGAGGGCGACATGAGCTCAGGGGCGGTTTTACGATGGCTGCTGAAACCGCTGGGTTGGATTCATGCCTTGCTCGAACTGATTCGGAAAGGAGTGCAGCCACGAGTTGACCGTTGGCTATCCGACTGGACCGAGAACCCGGATGCGGGCGATGCCAAGTTTGTTCAGGACGCGGACTACTTCATGATCCAGCAGGAGCCTCTCAGGGCTCGTATATTGGTCAAGACCATTTTGATTGCACTTGCTTTGTTCTTCATGTGGACGGCTGTTTCGGAGGTTGACGAAATCACCAAAGGAGAAGGCAAGGTAATCCCATCCAGCCAGGTTCAGAGATTGCAAAGCCTCGATGGCGGGATTGTGGTTGAGATCAATGTCAAAGAGGGACAAAACGTGGATGCGGGCACCGTCCTGCTGCGCGTAGATCCAACTCGATTTGAGTCGTCGGTGCGAGAGAATCGCTCACAGTATCTGGCGCTAGCAACCAAGGCAGCGCGATTGCGAGCCTTGGCGGAGGGTTTGCCTTTTGTTCCACCACCAGAAGTGCTGGAAGAGGATCCAAAGACCGTTCAGGATGAAAAGCGCCTTTTTGAAACCGCCAAATCCAATGTCGAAGCGCAGATTTCAATTGCTCGGCAGCAACTGGTGCAGCGACAGCAGGAGCTTTCAGAAATGCGTTTCAAACATGTGCAGGCGTCTCGTGCGTATGAACTCACTGCGAAGGAGTTGGCAGTTACCAAGCCACTGATAAATTCCGGCGCGGTGTCTGAAGTTGAACTACTGAGGTTGGAACGCGATACTTCCCGATTCCGCGGCGAGCGGGACATCGCGGCAACGCAGATTTCGCGTTCGCAGGCAGCGATGGCGGAAGCGTCTCGAAAAATCGAGGAAGTTGAACTTAATGCTCGCAACGAAGTTCGCAAGGAACTCGCCGATACCATGGCAAAACTCAATGCTTTTACAGAAGGTGGTGTGGCCTTGGCGGACAAGGTGAAGCATGCCTCGATTCGGTCGCCGGTTAAAGGCACGGTAAGTCGGCTTTTGGTGAATACCATTGGCGGGGTTGTCCAGCCGGGTAGGGATCTGGTGGAAGTTGTACCGCTCGATGATGCCTTGATTCTTGAGACCAAAATAGCGCCAAAGGATATCGCGTTCTTGCGCCCTGGTCAGCCGGCAGTGGTCAAATTTACCGCCTACGATTTTTCTGTTTATGGTGGTATGGAAGCGAAGCTCGAACAGATTGGCGCTGATTCCATCACGGATGAGCGAGGCAATACTTTCTTTTTGGTTAGA
Organism: Burkholderiaceae bacterium; assembly: GCA_021738065.1. Taxonomy (GTDB): domain Bacteria; phylum Pseudomonadota; class Gammaproteobacteria; order Burkholderiales; family Rhodocyclaceae; genus Sulfuritalea. The sequence goes on along the minus strand of JAIPCT010000019.1, from coordinate 2,597 downwards.
GTGCGTACCAACAAGCCCTCACTTGGAGCCGGTCTGCCGATCATTCCCGGTATGGTGGCGGAGGTGGACATCATTACAGGGAAGAAAAGCATACTTTCCTACTTGCTGAAGCCGGTACTCAGAGCCAAGCAGGCCGCATTGACGGAGCGTTGAAAAGCGCTGTGTCGCAGTCCTCCCGAGCTTTTCAACATCGATTTGTAACCCGCTCCGGGGAGGCGTTGCCACGCTGGCTGGAAGCTTTCCCCGCCGCAAGTGTTACGCGTCCCGGTGTTGGGGCAAGACTAATGCCTGTAGCTACCCTGGTTTGGCTGCACCTTGACGACGATCTTCCGGCGCTCTCGCAATTGGCCGGCTTGCGAAAGCTGCATCCCGATTCTCTCGTGATCGTGCTTGCAAACCAACCTGATGACGGCGACGCGTTGTCCTTGTTCTCGGCAGGTGTCAGCGGTTACTGCAACGCTCATGCGACAGTTGCCAATTTGCGCCAAGTGGCAAATGTGGTGAAAGCAGGTGGCCTCTGGATAGGCGAGACCCTGATGAAGAGACTGCTTGCATCGACTCAGTCGGCCCTGTCCCGGATTTCAGGTGCTGCTCTATCGTTGGATGAAGCAGCGAGTGATTCAAATGATCCGATGTCGACCCTGACAAAACGCGAGCAGGAAGTCGCCCGGTCGGTGGCCAATGGTTCCAGCAACAAGGAAGTCGCCCGTGAGTTGGGTATCACCGAGCGTACCGTGAAGGCCCATGTAGGGTCCGTTTTCAAGAAGCTCAATGTACGGGATCGACTCCAGCTTGTCCTGATCGTAAACGGCCGTCGGCAGGCCTGATTCATCCCGCGGCACTGTCCTTTGGTCCAATAGCGCTGACTACCTCCAGCAGGTAGAGTCATGAGTATTCCATAGTCGCGTTCGGAGCAATCATCATGGCGGTATCAGGCAATGTTGTCGGCAAAGTCACCCTGATCAAAGGGAAAGTCCTGGCGAAAGACCCTGACGGAGAAATCCGTGAGCTCGCGTTGGGCGATCCGGTTTATGAAGGGGATGTAATCATGACGCCGGCCAATGGTCGGATTGAGCTCGCGTTTACGGATGGCACTGCCTATTTTCTTCGTGACAAGGAATCCGTCACGCTGGATGGAATGGTTTTCGGTGACCGGATCATAGACGCCAATGAAGCTGCTCTTCGGCCGCAAAGCAGTGAATTGGACGACATAGCCCGCGCGATTGCAGAAGGCAACAGTCTCGACCGCTTGCTGGAAGAAACCGCTGCAGGGCGATCTTCCGGAAGTGCTGCTGAAGAAGGCCATTCATTTGTGCAGTTGTTGCGCATTGCGGAGTCTGTAGACCCGCTTGGGTACGAATTTGGAAATCAGCAAGGCACCCAGCAAACTGATTTTGTTGGTGGTAGTGAGGGAAGTAATTCAGGAACGGGATCAGGAACAGAAAGTGGTGCGGTAGCGGAGGTTGTCACTGCGAAAGGACCGACGGTGGCCACGGTCTCGGCGGCGAGCGCGACCGAAGCCACGAGCATCGTGCACACGGTGACGCTGTCCAACGCCAGCACCACGGCGACCACCTATGCGCTGAGTCTGAGCGGCGGCACCGCCACGGGCGGCGGCACCGACTACACCAGCACACTGGTCAATGGCAACTTCAGCAACGGCGTGACCATTTCGGGCGGCACCATCACGGTGCCGGCCGGCGTCACCAGCTTCACGGTGAGCGTACCGACGACGGGCGACCTGCTGGACGAAGCCAGCGAGACCTACAACCTGACGGTCGGCGGCATCACCGGCGTGGGCACCATCCTTGACGATGACGCCACGCCGACACTGTCGGTCAATGACGTGACGGTCAATGAAGCGGCGGGCACGGCGAGCTTCACGGTGAGCCTGAGCGCGGCCGGTGGGCAAAGCGTGACGGTGGGCTACAACACCAGTGACGGCACGGCCACGGCCGGTGCTGACTACACGGCGACCAGCGGCACCCTGACCTTTGCCCCGGGCGAGACGACGAAGACGGTGACGGTCGCCATCACCAACGACACCGTGTTTGAAGGTGCGGTGGGCGAGACCTTCAACCTCAACCTGGTGAGCCCGACCAACGCCACGATTGCAGATAACCTGGGCCTGGGCACCATTACGGACAACGACAGTGCGCCGGTGGCGGTCGCCGACATGGCGACGATCGACGAAGACACGGTGAATGTCACCGGCACGGTGATCACCAACGACACGCTGGGCGACGGCACGGTGGCACAGAACGTGACCACGCTCAACGGCAGTGCCACGGGCAGCTACGGCACGATCACGCTGGGCGCCGACGGCAGCTACACCTACACGCTGAACAACAGCCTGGCGGCGGTACAGGCGCTCGACGTTGGCCAGAAGCTGAGCGAGACCTACAGCTACACGCTGACGGACAAGGATGGCGACACCTCGACGGCTAACCTGGTGATCACCATCAACGGCGCCGAAGACGCGCCGGTCTTGGGCGGCACGGTCACCGGCACGGTGGCCGAGGACGGCACGCAGACGGCCAGCGGCGGGTTGACCATCACGGACGTTGACACCAACGACAACCCGGTGAGCTTCGCCG
>JAIPCT010000018.1 GCA_021738065.1 Burkholderiaceae bacterium | reverse complement strand
CCGGGTCGGCCAGCGTCTCGCCGGAGGCGGCGCTGGCGCTACGGTAATTCATGCGGGCGGTAATGATGCTGCGGGTTCCCGGCAGCAGTTCGGCGGGATGCGCGCGTTTGTTTCCGGCTCCGCTCGCCGGATTTGCCGCATAGGCCGCCATATAATCCATCTCGCCGTGATAGCCGGCGGCAAGCCACGCATTCAGGTTTTGTTCGGCATCTGCTATGGCGACACCGGAAAAGCCGACGCTGTCGAACCCCAACTCCCGGCCCCAGCGCCGGATGTCTTCCTTCAGTTCAGCTGAATCAAGGTCATTGCCATGCATGCCGAGCATCTTACTTTAGCCCTGCCGAGCGAATCCGAAACCCTGGCCCTGGGCGGTGCACTGGCGGCGGCAATCATCGGCAATCGCTTGCCAGGCATGGTGATTTGGCTGGAAGGCGAACTCGGTGCGGGCAAGACCACGCTGGTGCGCGGCCTCTTGCGCGCGGCGGGTGAGACCGGCCCGGTGAAGAGCCCGACCTACACACTACTTGAACTTCATGTGGTTTCTGGATTACACTTCTATCACTTTGATTTTTATAGACTCAATCAGGCGGATGAATATCTCGATGCGGGACTCGACGAGTATTTTTCAGGAAGCGGGATTTGTTTGGTCGAATGGCCCGACAAAGCGGCGCCCTATCTGCCCGCCGCCGATATGCGAATCGAGTTGCAGGTCGAGCCGCGCGATGGCGAAAGCGTCGGACGTATCGCCCGTATCACCGCCAATAGCGAGAGGGGACGGACATGCCTGGCCGGCGTGAAGTCCTCAAGTACGCTGCGGCCAGCCTGACGCTGCTGGTCTCGAAAGTCGGCGCTGGCGCCACGGCGGTCAGCAGTGTCCTCGCTGTCCGCGTCTGGCCTGCCCCCGACTACACGCGGGTGACGCTCGAACACGATCAGGCCATCAAGTATTCCCACATGCTGCTGCAGGACCCGGAGCGGCTGGTGCTCGATCTGGAAGGCGTCGAGTTCAATTCCGTGCTGCAGACATTGCCGTCAAAAATCCTCGAGTCCGATCCCTACATCAAGCTGATCCGTGCCGGTCGCAACAGGCCGGCGGTGGTGCGCCTGGTGATCGAACTCAAGGGCCGCATCGAGCCGCAGGTGTTCTCGCTGAAGCCGGTGGGTGAGTACGGCCACCGGCTGGTGCTCGACTTGTATCCGGTCGAGCCTATCGATCCCCTGATGGCCTTGCTGGAAAAAAACTCCGGAGATGCGCCGCTGAAAACCGAATCGGCGCTCGGCGAGGGCCGCAAGCCCGAGCCTAAGAACAGCGGACAAACTCAGCCGGACTCGGAACGTCAGCCCGAGGTCGCGCGCATGGTGACGATTGTTCTCGATCCCGGGCACGGTGGTGAAGATCCCGGAGCGATCGGCCGTCGCGGCAGTTACGAAAAGAACGTGACCCTCTCCGTGGCGCGTCGCCTGAAACAGAAAATCGACGCCACACCCAACATGCGTTCGGTGCTGACGCGCGATGGGGACTATTTTGTCCCGCTCCAGCATCGGGTGAAAAAGGCGCGCCGGGTCCAGGCAGACCTGTTCGTTTCGGTGCATGCCGACGCCTTCGTCAAGAGTTCGGCGCGCGGATCCAGTGTTTTTGTCCTCTCCGAAAACGGCGCATCGAGTTCGGCCGCGCGCTGGCTGGCGAACAAGGAGAACTCTGCCGATCTGGTGGGCGGGGTGAATATCGGTGTCAAGGATCCCTATCTCGCCCGCACTTTGCTCGATCTGTCGCAGACCGCCACCATCAATGACAGTCTCAAGCTGGGCAAGCACGTGTTGGGCGAACTGGGCCGCATCAATACCCTGCACAAGGCCCATGTCGAACAGGCCGGTTTTGCGGTGCTGAAGGCGCCGGACATTCCATCGATCCTGATCGAGACCGCGTTCATTTCCAATCCCGAGGAAGAGGCGCGGCTCAACGACGAGGCTTACCAGGACCGCATGGCCGAAGCCATTCTCAAGGGCATCAGTCGCTACTTCGCGAAGAACCCGCCTCTGGCCAAATCCAAGCTGGCGCGCCTCGACTGAACCTGAAACCCGGCTGAACCACAGAGACACAGAGCACACAGAGGAAAAGCAAGGCGTTAAACAACCCGTCGGAGATTTGTTTTTTGTCTCTCTCTGTGCCTCTGTGTCTCTGTGGTGAAGCCTTTGCCGATGCAGGTCGGGCGTGCTTAGCTTGATATAATCGCCCGCTTTCCCTGCTGTATCAAACCCATGCTGGTTTTTCGCGGTGTTCCCGAGCGTGCAACGACGTCCACGGTATTGACCATCGGCAATTTCGATGGCGTGCATCGTGGCCATCGCAGCCTGCTTGCGGAACTAAAAGTCCAGGCACGTCAAATGGCGCTGCCGGCGACGGTGCTCACTTTCGAGCCGCATCCGCGCGAACTGTTCGCCCCGGAGCAGGCGCCGGCGCGCCTGGCCAGTCTGCGCGACAAACTTGAATTGCTGGCCGAGGCCGGGGTGGATCGCGTCCATGTCTGTCGCTTCAATCGCAAGCTGGCGGCACTGACCGCCGAGCAGTTCATCGAGCGCATTCTGCTGCAGGGGCTCTCGGTGCGGCACTTGATCATCGGCGACGATTTTCGTTTCGGCAAAGGACGCAGTGGCGATTTCGCCCTGCTGAAGCAAGCCGGGGTGACGCATGGTTTTGCCGTCGAGGCGATGTCCACGGTGGATATCGGCGGCGTTCGCGTTTCCAGTTCCGCGGTGCGCGCGGCACTGGCCGGTGGCGATATCGAGCGCGCCGAGGCCTTGCTGGGGCGCAGCTACGTCATCGCCGGGCGCGTCATGGATGGCAAGAAGATCGGGCGCACCATCGGTTTCCCGACGGCCAATATCCAGGTCAGACGCAAGCGTCTGCCGCTGTCCGGTGTGTTTGCCGTGACAGTCTCGGGAGTCGCCGCCCAGCCGCTTCCCGGTGCCGCCAACATCGGCGTGCGGCCGACGCTGGAGGATGGCCTCAAGCCCGTGCTGGAAGTCCACCTGCTGGATTTCGACGGCGACATCTACGGCAGGCATGTCGATGTGAATTTTCTGCACAAGCTGCGTGACGAGGCGAAGTTTGATTCCCTCGACGCCCTCAAGGCGCAAATCGCCCGCGATGTCGCGCAGGTGCGCGCCTATTTTGATACCCGCTCTACGCGCGTGGCTTCGATGATCCACCCCGAGGCATGAAACTCATGACCTTCGTTACGCCCCGGGCTGGTAAATTTTGCCCGCCCCCCCGTCCGCAAAGCGGCCCACGGCTGGCTTTGCACAGCCAGCCGGCTGCGGTGGCGCGACGCGTGCGTCACGAATTCCCACCTCGCCCCTCGCGGGGGGCTTACTGCTTGGCTCGCTGCGCTCGATTGTTACCCGGCGCACTTGCCAATGTATTCCACGTTAATGATGGCACGACTCATGGCTGATTACCGCAAAACGCTCAACATGCCCGACACCCAGTTTCCGATGCGCGGCGATCTCGCCAAGCGTGAGCCGGGTTGGGTCGCCCAGTGGCAGGAGAAAAAGCTCTACCAGAAAATACGCGCCGCGGCCAAGGGGCGCCCGCGCTTCGTGCTGCATGACGGCCCACCCTATGCCAACGGCGATATTCACATCGGCCATGCGGTGAACAAGATTCTCAAGGACATCATCGTGCGCTCGAAGACGCTGGCCGGCTTCGACGCGCCCTATGTCCCCGGCTGGGACTGCCATGGTCTGCCCATCGAGCACCAGATCGAAAAAATCCACGGCAAGCATCTGCCGGCCGATCAGGCGCGCGAGTTGTGCCGCAGCTTCGCCGCCGAGCAGGTGGAAAGGCAGAAAGCCGACTTCATCCGCCTCGGCGTGCTCGGTGACTGGGGCAATCCCTATCTCACCATGGCTTTTCGCAACGAAGCCGACGAGATTCGCGCGGTCGGCGATCTGTACCAGACTGGCTATCTGTTCAAGGGCCTGAAGCCGGTGAACTGGTGTTTCGATTGCGGCTCGGCGCTGGCCGAAGCCGAGGTCGAGTACCAGGACAAGAAGTCGCCGGCCATCGATGTCGGCTTTCGTCTCGATGACGCCGACCGTGGCCGTGTCGCTCACGCATTTGGCATCGACGCGCTGCCTGCCGGTGATTGTTTCACCGTGATCTGGACCACCACGCCGTGGACCATTCCGTCGAACCAGGCGCTCAACATGCATCCGGACTTCACCTACGAACTGGTGAAAACCGCGCGCGGTTGTTTGATCCTCGCCGCGGAATTGCGTGCCGTGGCCTTGCAGCGCTACGGCCTCGAAGGTGAAGTGCTGGGTGCCTGCCAGGGCGCGGCGCTGGCCCAGGTAGTCTTTCGCCATCCGCTTTACGACCGCGCCTCGCCCGTGTATCTCGGCGAATATGTCACGCTCGACACCGGTACCGGCATCGTCCATAGCGCGCCGGCCTACGGCCTGGAGGACTACGATTCCTGCAAAAAGCACGGCATGCACAACGATGAAATCCTGACCCCGGTACAGGGCGACGGCGTCTTTGCCGCCAGCCTGCCGTTCTTTGGCGGCATGTATGTCTGGAAGGCCAATGCGGCGATCATTGAAAAGTTGGCCGAGGTCGGCAGCCTGTTCGCCAGCGCGGAAATCGTGCACAGCTACATGCATTGCTGGCGCCACAAAACGCCGATTATTTACCGTGCCACCACGCAATGGTTTGTAGGAATGAACCGCAAGCCGGCAGACGGCAGTGCCAGCCTGCGTGACAAGGCGCTCGCCGCCGTGGAAGCCACGACGTTCTATCCCGACTGGGGCAAGGCCCGCTTGCACGCCATGATCGCCAATCGCCCGGACTGGTGCGTTTCGCGCCAGCGCAACTGGGGCGTGCCAATTCCATTCTTCCTGCACAAGGAATCCGGCGAGCCGCATCCGCGCACCCTGGAGCTGCTGGAAGCCGTCGCCAAGCGCGTCGAACTCGAAGGCATCGACGCCTGGTTCAAGCTCGACGCCGCCGAATTGCTTGGCGATGAAGCCGGGCAGTACGACAAGATGCGCGACACGCTGGACGTCTGGTTCGATTCCGGCACCACGCACCGCACCGTGTTGCGCGGCTCCCACGCCGAGGAAAGCAGCTACCCGGCCGATCTCTATCTCGAAGGCTCGGACCAGCATCGCGGCTGGTTCCATTCCAGCCTGCTCACCGGCGCCGCGATCGACGGCCGCGCTCCGTACAAAGCGCTGCTTACCCACGGTTTCGCGGTAGACGGCAAGGGCATGAAAATGTCCAAGTCGAAAGGCAACGTGGTCGCACCGCAAAAGATTTCCGACACCCTGGGCGCCGAGATCCTGCGCCTGTGGGTCGCCAGCACCGACTACTCGGGTGAGCTTTCGATCGACGAGAAGACCATACTGCCGCGCGTGGTCGAGGTCTATCGGCGGTTGCGCAATACGTTGCGCTTCCTGCTCGCCAATACGGCCGACTTCGATGCCGGGAATGGACAGGGAGCGCAGATGCTGGCGCCGTCCGAGTGGCTCGAAATCGATCGCTACGCCCTTGCGCTCACGCGCCGCCTGCAGGATCAGTGCGCGGCCGACTATGAGCGTTTCGAGTTCCACAAGGTGGTGCAGGCGCTGATGAATTTCTGCTCCGAAGACCTCGGTGCGTTTTACCTCGACATCCTCAAAGACCGCCTCTACACCACGGCGGAGAACTCGCGCGCCCGCCGTTCGGCGCAAAACGCGCTTTGGCACATCCTGCAAACCGTGACGCGCTTGATGGCGCCGATCCTTTCCTTTACCGCCGAAGAAATCTGGGCCACGCAAAAGCAGGGTGACAGCGTGATGCTCGACACCTGGCATGCGCTGCCGGAACAGGCCGAAGAGTCGGCGCTGGTGACACGGTGGCAGGCGATACGTGCCGTGCGCGGCGAAGTTTCGCGGGTTCTCGAAGACGTGCGCGGCACTGGAGGAATCGGTTCCTCGCTGCAGGCCGAGGTCAGTCTGCGTGTCGCGGCCGATACCCATGACCTGCTTGCGTCGCTGGGTGAAGACCTCAAGTTTGTTTTCATCTGCTCCAAGCTGACTCTGGAAAAAGTTGTGCCCGGCGAAGCTGCCGCGGACGGCGCGACTGATGCGGTGAGCGGGGTGGCCATCGAGGCCCGCCCCAGCGCACACACCAAATGCGTGCGCTGCTGGCACTGGCGGGAGGATGTCGGCGTCGACGCCGAGCATCCCGAACTCTGCGGGCGTTGCACGTCGAATCTGTTTGGCGGCGGCGAGGCGCGCGAGTTTGCCTAATCCGGCGGCAGGCCTCGGCCGCTGGCTGGCACTGGCAGCCCTGGTGCTGACGCTCGACCAGATCAGCAAGACCTGGGTGCTGGCGAATTTCCAGTTCATGGAGCGGCAGGTTGTGACTTCGTTTTTCAATCTCGTACTTGTCTTCAATCCGGGGGCGTCTTTCAGCTTTCTCGCCGATGCCGGCGGTTGGCAGAAATGGTTGTTTATCGTTCTTGCGCTGGGAATCTCCGTCTGGTTGTTCGGTTTGCTGCGCCAGCATGCGCAGGAGCGTCTGTTACCCGCCGCCTTGTCGCTGATTCTGGGCGGCGCAATCGGTAACGTCATCGACCGCCTGCGCTTTGACGCGGTCGTCGATTTTCTGGATTTTCATATGGCGGGCTATCATTGGCCAGCCTTCAACGTGGCCGACACGGCCATTTCGGTGGGCGTGGTGCTGATGCTCCTGCATCAGTTCCGCTTCGGCAAGGAAACTTCATGAGTGAAACCGTACACGCGGGCAACCTGATCACGCTGCACTACCGCGTCGCCACTGCCGACGATACCGAACTGGTGAGCACCTTCGGCTCGACCCCGGCCACCCTGCAACTGGGCAACGGCGAACTGGCGCCGCCGCTGGAGCATTGTCTGATCGGTATCACCGTCGGCGAGCGCCATGTATTCCTGCTCGAAGCCGAACAGGCTTTCGGCAGTCATAATCCGCAATTGACGCAGCGCATGCCGCGTTCCGACCTGCCGCCGGCGAGCAGTCCGGAACTGCATGGCTTGATCGAGTTTTCCGCGCCCAGTGGCGACAAGTTCACCGGCATCGTGCGCGAGCTCGACGACGAAGCGGTGCTGGTGGACTTCAATCATCCGCTGGCCGGCAAGTCGGTGCGTTTTGAAGTCGAAATTATCGGGATCCTGTGATGAACATTCTGCTCGCCAATCCCCGAGGTTTCTGCGCCGGTGTGGAACGCGCCATCGCCATCGTCGAACGTGCGCTGGAGAAGTTCGGCGCGCCGATCTATGTCCGGCACGAAGTGGTGCACAACCGTTACGTGGTCGATGGCCTCAAGGCCAAGGGGGCGATTTTTGTCGAAGAACTGGCCGAAGTGCCCGATGGCGCCACGGTGGTTTTCAGCGCCCACGGTGTGCCGCAAGCGGTACGACTCGAAGCCGCCGAGCGCGGCCTGAAAGTCTTCGATGCGACCTGCCCGCTGGTCACCAAGGTACATCTCGAGGTCGCGCGCCTGCACAAGCAGGGCTATGAGATCGTGATGATCGGCCACAAGGGACACCCGGAAGTCGAAGGCACCATGGGTCAGGCGACGGGCCGCATGCATCTGGTGGAGAATGTTGCCGACGTCGGACTGCTGAAAGTTCCCGACGGGACGCACAGCGCTGGCGCTGGCGAGCTCTGCATACCTGGAATTCCGCTTCGCGGGCAGGTAACGGCGAAGAAAACACCGCTGGCCTACGTGACGCAGACGACGCTGTCGGTCGACGATGCCCGGATCATTGTTCATGCGCTGCATGCCCGCTTTCCCGACATCATCGGGCCGCGCAAGGACGATATTTGCTATGCCACGCAGAACCGCCAGGATGCCGTCAAGGCCATGGCGGGGCAAGTCGATGTGATGGTCGTGGTCGGCTCGAAAAACAGCTCGAACTCCAATCGCCTGCGCGAGGTTGCGGCGATCGGCGGCATACCTGCCTATCTGGTGGACGGGGCTGAGCAGATCGAGGCGCAGTGGCTGGAAGGCAGGCCGCGAGTCGGCGTCACGGCGGGCGCCTCGGCTCCCGAGATACTGGTCAATGGCGTTGTCGAACGCCTCCAGGCGTTGGGCGCGGGCAGTATCGAGACGCTGGATGGCGTCGCCGAAAACGTGAATTTTCCCTTGCCGAAGGAACTGCTGATCTAGCCGCGGTCTCAGTCAAGTGGCTTGATCGTCATCCCGAGATTGCTCGTCGATAGCACCTCGACCCTGAGCTCGCTGTGGACTTTCCTGCCGGCAATCGCGCCGGGGATGTAGCGGGCACTGGCAAAAGCCTGCAAGACTTCCTGTGCAAAGACCGGATTCGTCGTGTCCAGAATCTCGGCATGATCCACGAGTCCCTGCTCATTGATCAGGATCATCAGATAGGTTTTCGAATCCCAATAGATTCTTCCGGCTTCCTCGCGGAGCACCGTGCCGATGGGCGAGGGGCGAAGGTGCAACTCCTGCGCGGTGAAGTAGATCGGTTTCGGTTTTTCCGGAAGCGGAACCCATTCGGAGGCGCGCTCTGCTTGTTCCGATACGTTGGCGGCCGCGGAACTGACAGGGCCAACGGACCATAAAGCCGGAGCTTCAAGCATCTGGAGTTCACCGGGTTCCGTGGCTGGCAGCGCGACGATCTCGCTGTTCAGCGAGACCGTCAGCACCGCCGGTCCTTGTGCGGGAGAGAAGCGCCCCCCCGCGATGGGCGCTACCAATACCGCTGCGTGAAGCCCCAGCGATATCGCCACCGCTCCCGTTAAGGAACGAGTTCCCGCCACGTCAGACGGCGCCCTTCCGGGTCTCCCACACTGAAGGGTGGCGTCAAGGTGGGCTGCTTGGCATCGGATGTCGTCGCCACAACCACTGTTTTACCGGTGGGCAGGCGAATCACGTTCAGGCCGACCACCAGCGAATCGGAAAGCCGTTGTCCGACTTGCTTTCCAGGATCGCTGCTATTGACCGCGCAGCCGTTGGTGATGTTGAAGTAATTCAGCCAGCTGTAGCCGCCGACTCGGCATGCCCCCGGGATCGGTACGTTAGTGCCGGCCACCAGCGATCCGAGTTGCAGCTTCATATCCACGTTCAGGCGTTCACCCGTGTCCGGCAGTTCGGCATACCAGCCGTTGGCCGCAACCGCGCAACCTTGCACCGAGCGCGTCGCCGCCAGGCCGGAGCCGGACTGGGTGATGACTTGCTGGGTCAGGGTCGCCCGCAAGTCGGCGATCACCGGTGTCCCGCTCACGGCCGGCATTGCCAGGGTGTCCTTGATGCCGTAGATGGTTTGCTGTTGGGTGGTCGCCGGATCGGAGTCGCCCAGGTACTGGCCGGTACCGACATAGACGAAGATGTCGGGACCGACCTGGCCGAGCTCGGGCCGGGTGGTGATGGGTTGCGGGGTGCCGCCGCTGTCTTTCACGGTGGCCAGTAGTGTCGCCTCGCGTCCCGCCGGGGTCATTGCCGGCATGTCATTGACGTCGAAGCGCCAGATATTGCCCAGCAGATCGGCGCCATAGACGTGGCTGACCGTGTTGTCGATTATGGGATCGCCCACCGCCCAGCCGACGATCTTGTTGAGGCCGGAAGGCGTCGCTACCGAGCCCGCCGATGTCGCGATCTTGTACAGAATATTGCCGGTGCCGGCTTCCAGAATATAGAGGTAGCCTTTGCCGTCGGCGTTGTTCAGGCCGGAGGTGACAATGACCACCCAGCGGCCATCCATCAACTTGACGATCATCGGATTGCCGAAGCTGTAGCCCATGTCGGCATCGGTGAATTCCCAAAGCGCCTTGGGTGCCGTCGGGGTGGTGATATCCAGGGCATAGTAGCCCTTGCCGCCCTTGTTCATGCCGGCCACCAGGATGGTTTTCCATTTTGGCGTCATGTCTGCCGCGTCGAACACATCCGCGGCCACCGGCGTGCCGTCGGTGAAGTAGCGATGACTGGTGGCGTAGCCGGTGTTGGCCAACTTGTGCATCTCGGGCAGGGACAGGGTAGGAATGAAGGCCCAGAGTTCGGCGCCGCTGGCCGGGTCGGCATTGAATGCATGCAACATGCCGTCGTTGGCGGCAACAAAGACCACCGGTGCCCGCGACAGGTTGGCGGTCTTGAACGTGTCGTATCCGCTGTCGGTATATTGCGCAAATGGCTTGCGCACATAGACCGGTTGCGCGTTGACGATGTCGCCCAGAACCGCCTGCCGGGTGCGATACAGCTTGGATGACGAATCCGGCACATAGCCTTCGAATCCGCGCTGACCCCGCAGGAAATTGACCAGATTGGCACCCGCCGCCAGGGGCGGCTGGTTGACCGTGCCACTGGTGCCGTCGGTCATGGTGGCGTACTGGTCCAGAGTGGCGATCTTTGCCACGTTGAAAAACGCCTGTTCGGTAGCGTTTAGTCCGGTCGATGCCGCGCCGGCAGGAACGCCGGAAGTATCGCAGGTGTAGGTGTTCCAGGTGAAGTCCACCAGGTTGTTGGTGGCGCCAGTGCGGAACAGCTTGATGGTGCGTGTATCGCAGGCATTCTTTGCTTTGTTGGCCAGCACCGCAGCTGCCGACCAGATCGGAGTTTCCGAGACGGTACCGTCGCTCAGATTGATTTCCTTGGCCTCCAGGTCTCCGGTCCATATCCCCGTGGTGTACTTCGCGGTAAAGGCGTAGTTGTCGCCCGAGACCGGCTCGAGGTTCGAGGTGGCCGCCGCTGCCGCCGACCCGACCCGGTCATTGATGCCGGCGAGCGCGTTGGAAAGGCCGGTGGCCACGTCCTGCGGATTGGAAGCACTGAAATAAAGCCCGCGCCCATTTACCGCGGCGTGCCACAGGTCGTCGAGTTTTGCGGCGTCGGTGCTGCCCGGGTTCGGCCAGTTGCTGACGCCGTCGCGAATGTTCTTGAAGGCACCGGTGTTGGCCGTCCGGTAATCGCTGGTAAAAGCGGTGACGCCGGTCAGGCCCAGGCCCAAGGTGAAGGTGGTCATGTGCTGCCAGTGGGCCTTGTCGTCTTCGTTGGGGAATTCGCTTTGCGCGCCCTTGGGGACATTGTTCTCGCAGACGTTGACATTGCTTATGGCGCCTTGGCAGCGGGTGCCGTTGGCGAGGCAGTACGCGGTTTCGGTCTGGCCGGTGGCCACGCGTTCCGCATCGGTCTTGGTGTCCCAGTCACAGGAACGCAAATCCGTGGCGTAGTAATACTGCGCCACGTCCGCCAGCGTATTCGAGGTGCCGCCAGTCGGCGCCGAGGTGGAGACACAGGGCCAGGCGGTGCAGCCCGCCACCGGCGCCGGCAGCTGGCTGGGTGTCGGCCGACTCGGGTTTGGCGTCGGCAGTGTCGGCGGCGTCGCGTAACAGGTGGCGTCGTAGTCGAAAGTGCTGGTACTGGTGCTGGTGGAAGGCGTTCCGACCTGTTGGGTACCGCTCATCTGCACCGTCGTCGTCGTATAGGTTGTCGTCGCCACGATCTTGTTGCCCGGCGTCGCCGAAGCGACTGTCTGACATATGGTTTCCAGTCCGGCGCCGTCGGGGCCGGAAGGGGTGCAACTGGCGACATTGGTCCAGCCGGAAACCACCACCGATTGACAGCCCAGTGTTGCCGAAGGCGTGCAGGCGCCGGCAGTATTGGTCCACACGCCGGTGGGAACCGCGGTACAGGTGGTCACCAAACCGCTACCGGTGGTGCCCGGGGTACACGAGGCAACCGGTGTCGTCGAAGAGACGGGGTTGTTGCGGCACTCCCGGTGATACGTGCCGGAGCTGTCCGTCGTACAAGAACTGGCATTGGTCCAGCCGCCCCAGACGACTTGGCACTCGACCGAATCGCCATACCAGGTGGTGCCGTTGCTGGTATTGGTTTCCGGCGGAACGGCGCTGCAGGAACTGGCATTGTTCCAGCTGCCGACATCATAGCGGCACTGGTATTGCGTCGAACCGCTGGTGTCCCAGGTGCAGTTGCTCCGGTCTGACCAGCTTCCCCATGAGCCGCCGGAGTTGGTGGATTTTCTCCGCTGCAGGGTGCCGATCCTTTGTTGTTGCGTGCCGTCGCGTTTTTGTATCTGGGTGATGACTTCACCGGCCTGTATCGGCTGCGACTGCCATTGCAGCACGCGCTGTTGCGATTGGGGCAGGGCGCAGTTGCCGTAGGCGTAAAGGTTGGAGGCATCCTTGGTGGTGCGGGTGCTGGTGGCGCCATCGAAAATCGGATAAGTCACCACCGCGAGCTGTTCGGAGCTCAGCAGGCTTGACGCGCCCAGTGCGCCATAAATGCCATCCTGGTTGCCGACGCTGCCGCCGCTCAGCGTCAAGCCCTCATTGCCGTTCCAGTAGCCGTCCGTGGTCAGGATCGAAAAATTCTGTTGGCACGAGTATTGGACCGGATCATCCGTTCGGTTGGTGGTGTCCACAATCATCCCATTGGGAAGTCCGGACGTCAGTCCGCCGTAGTAGCTGCCGACCCGGGCCAGGGCCTCACGCAGCGGCGTCGAGCCGTTGTCGTCCTGGCGGTAGAGCTTTTCGATCCACAGTTTCTTTTGATCAATGGTGTATTCGTCGAGCTTCAGGAAGCGGTTGGCGCTGACGGTACTGCCCGGGTTGATGGTGACGAAGCCGACGCGGTATTTGTTGCCGAGACCGAGAAACGCCTTGCCCGCCGCGGATTTCATCATGGTCAGCCGCTGCCGGTAATAGCTGTACCAGTTGGCGAAATTCTGCCGTTCGTCGGTGGCGCCGGGACCGGAGGCGCCAGTCACAATAGTCTTGCGCCAGCGCGCGGTTTTGCCGGTGGCGGCACAGGTTGTGGTCGTGCGGGAGTTGTCGGTGCAAACCTCCTTGATTGTACTGAGATGACTATTCGGGGGCGAGGCTGTTCCAGACCCTGTGTATCCGCCAGGGTTGCTGCCCATGGCTACGGTAAATGTCGTCGCGGAAGGCACACCTGTGACCACAAAGCTTCCGCGATATCCGGAAGGGCTAACTCCGCTGATCGTCACCGAATCACCGATAGCAAAAGCGTGTCCGAGAGATGTCGTGTACGTTGCCACGTTAAGAGCCCAGGTGGCGCCATTGACCGTGTAGTTGCTCAGAAAATTATTTTCGCAATCACCCGTGGTCGGTACCAGCGTCGTGGCGCCGAGGTAGGTCCAGTAGTAGGCGGGTTGGGCCGTGTCCGTGACATTGGTGTCGTAGCTTCGGCTGCCGAACAGATTGTCCTGAAAGGCACTGAACGATGTCTCCAGATTGCGTCGCGGATAGCTGGCCAGCGTCCGCCCGGTATAAAGATAATAGCCGTCCTCGTAGGCCGAGGTAAACGTCGTCGGCGAGGCGCTATTCAGGTCTTCGATGGTCTTGGTCGTGGTGCCGACCACGGTTTGCGGCGTTTCGTAGGTCAGGGCCGGATTGTAGAAAACCGTATTGCATTTGCCGTTGCGGATGCCGACCGTGTTGGTGCGATTATCGAGGCCGTCGGGCATGAACTGCAATTCCATCGATCCCGAATCATCCAGGACGAACATGACGTTGGGCTTTACCGAGTCGGACGAGGTCGATGCCAGCGGCTTGTCGGCAATGTCGGTCACGGCGCCATGGGCGGACCAGGGCAGCAAACAGGCGATCAGCAGACTGATGGTGGATTGGTTGAATCGTGCGTTCATTGCGATGACTCCTAGAACATCGTGACCTGGGTATAGGCAAGGGAATTGCGCGGCCCCCTGACCCGTGTCGTGATTCGATAATAGGGCTTCATGGTGCTGCTAATAGACTGGGTGTTGTAAGTCACGTTCGACTTGCCGCCGCTGCCGCCGGTCGCGGATTGAGAGAGGATGCATTCCTGACCGATCTTGTCCAACTCGCCGGTCATCCGGCACAGGCGGTGAATCACGTAGCGAATTTCATTTCCGGCGCCGTCGTCGGCAGTGGACAATGTGGAAAAAGTCGCCCAGTCGAAGCTGACGGGATCAAACACCGGGGCTCCCGAGTTATTGCAATTCACGTCGGTGGTTATGTGGGTATTGACGCTGTAGCAGGTGGCGGGGAAATACCCGGCGGCGGCGCCGTAGAGACCCGAGGCGGTTTGCGATGTCAGCCAGGTGCGGCCAGACTCCGATCCTAGCTCCGCCGCCGAAATCGCTGCGGACGTGAAGGTGAGGTTGCCGGCAATCATTGCGCCGGCGCCGATTTTCCGAAACAAGGCAATGCCGGACATCATCATGGCGGTGAGCATGATCAAGGCGATGATCAGGGCGACGCCCCGCTGATAGGGTTTTACCATCGGTTTGTCCATATCATGTTGCGCAGGGGTATCGCCACTTCGAAGACGTTGTAGCGATAGTTGCGCCAGTTGTTTACGCCGAGGCTGCCGGCGCCGGAGTCGGCGCTGCCATCGAGGTTGGTCATGGTGAAGTTTCCTCCCAGCCACGCCGGGTTGGCCGTGGTGACGGCTTCCTTCTCGTAGTTTTCACCACGAACCAGCAGGCCGAAGCGGATCATCCGCAGCTGGGTCCATGCCGCCGGATCGGCATCCTGCCAGGTATCGATCGTCGTATCGCCGTTGGTGTCGAGACCGTACTGCGCCTGAAGATCGACGGCGCCATCGCCGACATCGCCGGCGATTTCGGCATTCAGAGCGTTGAACTGGGTCAGCGCAGTGCGTGCGCGCACCGCCCAGACATTGAGCACCGGAGCACGTCCGAGGACATGCACGGAACCGTTTGTCGCCGGGACAACCCCCAGCGGTGTTGCCGAGTTGTAGCGTGGCGTGATCACCACGCTGTTGCGGGTGTAAGGCGTTGAATTGTGATCGACGGTCTGGCCATCGGCGTTGGTGTTTCCGGTGATCTCGGCGAGGCGACAGCCCGCGGCGGTGGCGACTACCACCGTTTCTCCCAAACCGAGGCCACCCCGGTTGAGCAGCATGGTGAAGGTCTCGTCCGTCGACAGCACGGAATAGTCGGACGACAGGGCTTCTGAATTGCCGTAAAGCACATGAATCTCGTCCGGCGCGCCGCCAGCGCCCTGCACGATGCGAACCGGTATCAGCGGCAGGCTGAAGGTCTTGACCCCAATTCGATTGGCATCATAGGACAAGGCGTTGCACCCCAGAAACCCCGAATTACCAAAGCCCATGCCGGCGTTGCGAATGTCTCGTTCCAGACGGAAGGCGCTGACGGAGCCGGAAATGTGCGCGTCGCCACCCGATGAAATGGATCGCTTCTGCCGCGCCCAGTTGTCCTGCACCTGAAACATGGCGACGATGCCGAGCAGGGCCAGCGCCACGCCGAGCAGGACTTCAATGAGAGTGAATCCGTTTTGTGATTTCAACTGATTGTCCCCATCAGGACATAGCGGCGGGGAACGGGAATTCCCGGTTGTTGCCAGCAAAGTACAATCCGTACCTGATTGGTCGCCGCAGTGACGCGAATCTGCTCAAAGGCCTCGGGCAGCGAGGTCCTTGCCGCAGTGCGAACCTCATTGACCCAGGCGACGACCAGCGGATTGACCGACTCCGTGCCGGAGAGAATGCATTGGTCGCCGGTGCTGTTGTGGTCGAAGGATGCCAGGTCGGTAGTGAAGTTCGCCAGCGAATTTCGTCTCACGGCCGCCTGAATCGTGGCCATCATGCGCCCTGTCAGTTGGGCGGCTTCAATGCGGTAGGCGATATCGGTATTGGCGGCGACTCCCGATCCCTGAAGGCCGACGAGCCCAAGTACCCCGATCGCAAAAATGACCATGGCGATAAGGGCCTCGATCAGGAAAGAACCGCGCTGACGATGGGGGGCGTTCAATTGCATGATCGTGTATCGCTCAGGTCGGCGATGGAGGGGTCGCACAGCTTGACGCGTCCGGTTGTGGTGACGGTGACGCGCAGGCAGCGGATGGGTCCTGCCGCGGCAATACAGTTGCCGCCGGTATCGTGCGTAAAGTTGAAATCCGCCCGCTTGGCGAGGGTGGTTCCGCCCAGCGAGCCGAATACCACGCCATCCAGAGCGCCGCCGTCCTGATCCACGGCGGTGACGGTAACGGGAGAGCTTGTGCCGCCGCTGCCTTCGACCAAATCGACGCCCTCGATATGAACCGTCTGATCGAAGGTACGAATGGCCCATCCCTTGGCGGCCGATATTCCGGCGGTCGTCAGGCCGGCGGCCGTGGTGTCGGCCAGCAGCACGATTTCCACGCGCGTGTTGCGCTGAGCGGCTTCCGCCTTGGCGGTCATCACTGATGAAACGAAGACTTCAGCCGCGTTGCGGACGCGGCTATTGTCCATATAGCTGGCGGTCATGGGCAGAGCCAGCGCTAGCAGGATCGCCATGATGGCAACGACGATCATGGCTTCGACCAATGAAAAACCCCGTTCATTGGTCGATAGCCTAGCCATCGTCGGCTTCAAACCGGCGGTCGGGAGAATGAAGTCGAGCGATGGTGGCCGACGGTACATCAACAGGCTCCGCCTTTGCTGCGTACCCAGCAGTTCGTCGCAGGTGCGGTCCAGCCGGCACCGACCCCTTCGGTTCGGCGAATATTGGCTTCGTCGATGGACAGGATGAAACCGGCCATCGAGCCGACCCCTGTGGCGACGACTTTGTAAGTGGTCCCCGTCAGATCCGCGCCCGGGCAGGAAAACGTGAAATTGGTGGTATTGGCCGGTAGCGGTGCCTGCGTGCCGGCGACACAGGCGCCGACATAGGTACGGTTGTCCTGGAAGTGGCGCTCCATCTTCACGCGCATGTCCGACAGCGGTGCGATGGCATCGGCCAGCTTGGATTTCGTGACGTATTCGGAGTAGTTCGGAATGGCGATCGACGCCAGAATGCCGATGATCGCAAGCACAATCATGAGTTCTATCAGCGAGAAGCCGCGCGACCGAGACGGGCTCGGCGGGGTGCTGAGTGTGCTGTAGTGGCGCTGATTCATTTCAATCCCTTCGTGTAACCGGCAGGCGGTCAATGTGTCCAGAATCGGCCTGGTTCTCGGCGCTCAAGCGCGTGATTGCTCCGGGCCTCCCGCGGGCGATTCCTTTGCCGTCAGGATGAAAACCCATGGGCATTGATCTGGCAAAGAGAAGCGCCGCGCGCATACTTTACTTTATTGCCCGCACTCGCGGCGCAATCCGTATGGGATCGCGGCATGTAATGCGGATCGAATCGGCAAGCGGGTCATGGCATTGGCCTCGGCAAGATCGGGAATTCTGACTGTTGGCCAGACAATAGCCCTTCGAAAGGGCTGCGGCCATCGATAGCCGATGAACGGGCAGTATGCGGCGACGAACGCTGATATGGGCGGACCGCGCCAGGGAGATGTTCGCCATGAACACCCGCGGTGGACACCCGCCTCGAACTCCCTGTGGACATCCGCTGCGAATACCGTTGGCGCGCGCGATATTCCTGGCATTCAGGCGATCGATCGAGTGACGCAAGGCAAGCTGCAGGTCCGCACTCGCCGCCATCTCCAGCGCGGGGAGACGGCTGGTCTGCTCGCTTTGCGCCTCGATCACCCGTCGCGCCGAACGCGCTCTTTCACGTCAAACCCGTTTGCGTCGCCGTATCGCCAGCGCCGACTTTTCCGGCCCCGGTATCAGTAGCGTTCGCGCAGATAGATGTAGGGGGCCTTGGGCGAGCCGAGCTTGATGCGGGCGTTGGGATCCTGCGCCCAGGCCGCCGTACCGCCGCAGTTCGCCGGGGAGCTCCAGAATCCTTGCAGCCAGGGTTTGTTGGCAGCCGTGCTGCCCGGCGGGTGGCTCACGTTGCAGGACGTGTCGTCGCCGCTCGAATTGAGATTCAAGGCAATGTCGTAGGCTCCGACGCCCACCGTGTTGAAGCTGATAAAACCGACGCCGGCGCTGGTTGGCGTGATCGAGTTCACAGTCAATCCGGTAGCCGCCACATTGCCGCTGGCAATCACGGTGCAAGCGTCCAGGGTATTGCTTGTCCAGCGACTGCCGTCCCAGTATTCGGCCCGATATTCGACGCGTGGTTGCAGCAGTTCCGAGCCATAGGCATTGAGCAGACGCAGGCGGCCGAAGCGCTGCACCGGCATGCCGATCGCGGTCGCGGCGACCAGGGTGACGCCGTCGGAGTCCACCGGCAAGGCGCTCACCGTCGTGGTCGTTGGCGCCGCCGGCGCTGTCGGTCGCGTGATCAGGTGCCGGGCGGTGACCGTGGTGGTGCCGGCCAGCCAGGTGTTCCCGTTGGTGGCGCTTGGCGGCGTGGTACTGGCGGCGATGGTGGCGCCCGCCGGCTGGCTGGGCGCCCAGGCGCTGACCGCAAAGCCGAACCCGGGGCTGCCGGCGGAGGCGGGCGCTGCTCCCCAGACGGTCAGTGGCAGCTTGGCCCAGCTCGCGGCATTGCCGATTCCCACGTAGTTGGCGGTCGTCGCGTTGCCGCTGTTTTGCGCCGTCAGCGTGAATGCCGTGGCGAAGCCGTCCTGGCCGAAATAGGTGAAGGTGCCGCATCCCGGCACGACGCTGACCGGAGCGATGGCGAAATGATTCGGTGTGAAGCGGCCGAACCAGGGCGAGGCGACGGTGCCGCCGAAGTAGCAGCCGTACTTGCCGTTGCCGTCCAGAACATTCGGATTGGCCGGGTCAAGCACGGTGCCGATCTTGTTGTCAATAAAACATTCGGGCGTCGGCTTGCTGCGATCCACGCCGGCAAAACCGCCGTCGTCGTAAACGCCCCAGGGCGCGAAGCGGAAACTGCCGACTTCGGAATAGCTGAAGCTCGTGCCCCGGGATATCCAGCTGGTTCCCGAGCTTGCCGCCGCGAAGCTGCCGCCGATCGTGCCCGTCTGCGCCGCGCCCGCGTGCGCCTGGATGCGGTTGCTGTTGATCAGCGCGGTGCCGGTATAGCCCGTCAGCGAAGTGGCATCCAGCGTGAAATTGGCGCCGGCCTTGACGGTGGGCGTACCGCTGGTTCCGGAGTTGTTTGCGTTCGACGTAACGCCGAAGCTGGTCGGTCGGATCGCGAAGTTGTCCGACGAACAGGCCGTGGTCGCGCCGCTCACCATGCGCACCCGCACGTCGCGCGCCGCGTTCGGGTAGTTGAAGGTGAAGCTTCGCCGCCCGTTGTTGGCGCCGACAAAGGTATAGGGCGATGTCGGCGATGTGGGCACGGCCAGCGACGTGGTACCGCAGGCACCGGGGGCAACGCCGGTTTGGTCCACCAGGTCGACTGTGACCGTGCCGGTGTATCCGGTATTGATCGCCCCGGCGGTGAGTGCCAGTACATCCACCGTGAAGGGCGTGCCGGCCAGTTTGGTGAAGATTGGCGTGCTCGGGTTTTTGGTGGCTTCCACGGCATCGAAGGCGCAGGCATTCGAGCTGTAGGTGAGGGCGCAGTCACCGCTGGTGGCGCCGTTGTAGCACACCGCCGGCATGGTGCTGGGAGCCGTCACCGTGCCGCCCAGAGTGACGGTACCGGTGGTCGCCCTGCTCAGCGTTACCGTCGTCTGGCCGCTGGAGAACGTCACCGGGTTGAGCGACCAGGTCGCGCCCGCGACAGCCGTCAGGTTGGTCGTCACGCTGCCGGTGAACAACGCATCGCATGCCGCATTGGCGCAGGCCTTGAGGGTGATGGTCTCGGGGGCGCAGGTGAGGGCGGCACCGTCATGAACAATGCGCACGTGATCGAGCACGGGTGTCACCAGGGGCTGGGCGGTGCACACCGTGAGGTTGTCGATTTCGTGCGTATTGGTCGCGCCGCCAGTCGAGCCGGTGAAGGAGAACAGCCAGTAGGGCGGCACGGCGGCCTGCGTTACGATGGCTTTGGCATCGTAGGTTGGAATGACATTGGTGTAACTGGTGCCGAGGCCCGTGACGTCGCGGTCGACCGTGACAAGGGCGTTGGTGCCGTTGCCGTGGTCGACGGTGACCCGGTAGCGGTGGCCCGGGGCGGGCGTCGCCGAGCCGGCGCTATCCACGCCGGGAGAGACCAAAGCGCGCGTGTGATAGTTGTAGTTGCTCAAGCCCGAGCCGGAGCCGCGAATGCTGATCGAATCGGCCTGGAAACCGGGGCCGTCGACGCGTCCTTCGGTGGGATTCGAAAAATTGCCATACTCGTCGAGGCCGATGCCAAGCCAGCCGCCGGCAAAGCCGGGACAGCCGCCGGGAACGGTGCAATCGGAACCCGGATTGCTTTTCTGGGCATAGCCCAGCGAGCCACCGAAGGCGCCGGCCACCGGCGCAACGGAAGAATCGGACAGCGTCATCACCACGCCGTCGGCGCCGCTGCCGTTGTAAGCGAAATAGTCGAATTCGGCGACGACCTTGTTGCCCGCGCCGGGGAACAGGCGCTGCAAATGCACGGCGGTGGCCCGCCCGCCGGCGCTGTCGGTCAGCCGCAGCCGGTTACTGACGATCTCTGCGTCATAGGTGGTGCCTCCACTCTTGGTGCGGGTCCAGTTGCCGGTTCCCAGCAATGTGGCGCGGTTGAAGTCGTCGGTAAAGCACAGGGACGGCGTGGTGAAGGTGACCTGTGCCGTCTGGGTAATCACTATCGCATCGGTGACATCGGTGGCGGTGTAGGTGATCGGCCCTTCGACCGTGCCGTTCTTGACCGTGAAAGTAATGACGCCGCTGGCGTTGGTGACGCCGCTGGCAGGGGCGATGATCGAGGTGCCGGAACTCTTCGCCAGGCTCACGGTTTTTCCGGGTACCGGTATGCCGGAGCCGTCCTTCAGGGTGACCGTAATCGTCGATGTCGTGTAGCCGTCCGCCGGAATCGAGCCGGGGGCCGCAACCACGGTCGAGGTTGCAGCGCTGACCACGCCATGCGGGGTGAAGGTGCCCAGCACCACACCGACATCGTAGTTGCCGTTGCTGTCTTTCTGAAACACCTTGTAGGTATAGGCTTGGCCCGCCGTCAAGGCCGCCGTTGTGCATTCGCCCGACGTACCGCCGAGGCCGTCGATGCGGGACAAAGCGGTCGATCCGGCCGACGACACCACACAGGCAACAGTCGCGGTGCCGTTGATGGCACCGAACACCGGTGCCGATCCTTCTACCGGCACCTGCGCGCCCGCCGAAGCCGCCGTCCAGCGATAGATCACCGAGCCGGCGGCGGGTGCGAAGTCGGCGGAGGCCGAGGTGGTCCAGTTCAGCGTGTTCTTCAGGTAGCCCGCGATGCCGCTGGCGGCGGTGGCGCTGGTGGGCGAGAGGTTATCTATGGTCAACGCATTGATGTTCGTGTCGATGCCGGCATGCGCATTGGGTCCGGCCCAGGCCGTCACCGGCGCGATGATGGTGTACGCCGCACCGGGCGGCGCCGGCATGGCGGTATGAATCAGCGGTGTGACGCGCACCTTGAAACTGGTGGCCGTGGTGCTGGCCGTGAGCCCGGCGACTGCAATCACGTTTGCCCCTGCCACGGGTGACGCCGTGGAACCCAGTATCGCGTTCGCGTTGTTGGTGATCGCCAGCAAAGCAATGCCGCTGTTGGTCGACAGGTTAACTGTTACCGAAGACACCGCCTCGGTGCCGATGCCGGTCTGCAAAGTAAATACGTTGACGTCGGTCGCCGTCGCGCCAGGGGCAATTGTTGCGGCTGCCGGGTCGACCCCGGTGGCCAGCGTGGTGGTGGGGATTTCCTTGAAGGCGAGGATCGTCGTATTGCCGGGGTCGCCGCCGTTTGCCGTCTGCCGATTGGTCACGTTGCCGGACGCTCCGGCGGTCGGCATGATCTTGTAGGCCGAAGTCAGGGAAATGTCGTTGCTGTCGAGATTCCGGTATTGCGCGTTTCCCGCATTGGCCCAGCCCGCGCTTTGCAAGGCCCAGGTGTTGTCGTCGTTGCTCAGCCAGGTGGCAAGCACCAGCGCGCCGTCGGTGAGCGTGGTGACGCCCGTTATGGTGACGTCGAAAAGCCCGCCCGGTGCCGCGAAACTGCCATTCACCTGCGCGACGTCCAGTGCCCAGATATTGGAGCCCGCGCTCGGTCGGAACACATGCATGATCAAACTGGTGGCGTTTTCCCCGCCGGGGCCCGAATTGCTTACGCTCGGATCCGCCGACCAGGTGCCGTTGAAGCGAGCCCAGAAAATTCCCTGGGTCGTGGTTGCCGTGTTGGTTGTTTGAGTGGTCCAGGTTTGTCCGCCTGTTTCGGACATAACCAGCGCTTTGCCGGGCTCCCGCGTCGTCGCGATCATGATCGCGAGGTCTCCCGCCAGCATCGAGCCGGGAGGCGTGACAGGTACGGTGGACAGATCCAGGTTGCCGGGGTCCGCCGGATTCGACGTCGAGGCGAAGTAGGTGATGGCGGCGTGTGCCGGACTCAAGCCAAGGGACAGCGTGGCGGCAAGGAGCAAGCCGATCATCGCGCTGCTTGATTTCCCTAACGCTCGCCGCAACAGGGTACGCGCCAAGCCTGGATGCCTGAGCGTCGACCGCGCCGCGAAGGCCTTGATTCCTGTGTTCCTGATGCGTTTTAAGAACTGCTTCATGGCTTGATCCCGACTGCTTTGCGACGCGGACTGCAAAACTCGGCGCTGGTGGTACGGCGACGCATCAGAATGTTACCGAAAGTCGGCGCTCGATATACAGCGCGCCGGGGTTGGTGGTGTTGGGGCAGGCAAGGGTCGCCGCCGTCCAGCCGGCAACTGGCTGATTGCAGGCGGTGGCGACGATGGCGTAGATCGTCGGGCCGCTGCTGGCGTCGACCGTTGCGGCACAGGTGACAGTCACCGTGATGCCGGTGAAGGTCGCCCCTGCCGGTGTGAAGGAGGTTGTCGCGGCGGGGCAGGCGCGCGTGTTGGGGTCGGGCGAGGTGTAGCCGAAGTTGTAGGCCGGTGTTGCCTGCACCTGATACAAGCCCCACTCGACTCCGGCGCGCGCTGCCTGATAGGCGCGCACGCCCTGTACGTCGAGCGCGGAGCCGATCTGCTGCGTGGTGGAGACATTGACAATGAACGCGCCCAGCGCGGCCAGCACCACCAGGATGAATATCGCCGAGACGATGGCAAAACCGCGAACGTGTTTGGCGAGCGATCTCATGGCGCGTTGTCCACGTGGATCTGCTGAAACAGGGTGACGGTTTCGCCGCCCGAGGTCAGGCTCAGTTGCACGAACAACAAGCCGTTGCGCCCGGTGGCGTTGGCCGTGTATTCGACCGCGCAGTTGGCGCCGGTGGCCAATTGCGCGGCGCTGCCGCCGCCAAAAGCCACGGGTTGAATGGCGTTGAAACCGTAGTTCCAGTAGCGGGTGAGGGTACCTGCCGCAACCGGACAGGCGTAGGTCACGGCACGGGTTGCCCCCGGCATCACCTGGAAGCGGCTGTCCGGCGAGGGCAGCGGCGGCGACTGGACGGCGAACGGATTGGCGTCGAGGGTGACGACATTGCCGGTGACGTCCGTGACCGCCGCGATGTTGCAGCCGGGGGCGACGGGCGTCGCATCGCAATGGGCCTCGCCGCGCCGATAGGCGTTGGCCGGCTCAAAACCGGGACCCAGGTTGTAGATCGCAATCAAGTCACCGACGGCGATCACCGGCGTGGGCATGGTTCCGAGCACATCGAAGCTGGTGTCGCCGCTCGAAGTGAAGCTGAGAAAATCGCCGCCGGTCGAGCCGTCAGCCGGCGAACGGTAGCGCCCGCCGGAACTGGTCATGATGAACTCGATGTAGTTGAATCCGCCGGCATTGGTGACACGCAGGCTGTTGGGCAAGGCCAGGCGGATGTCGCGCGTGATACGCCGCAAGGCCACGTCGGCGGCATCGGTGAGTTCGGCGCGGCGTACCGAGTCAACGTAACCTTCGACGGGTTTGGTGATGAACACGGCAACGGCGCCGGCCAGTATTCCGGTGATGACGATGACCATGATCGCCTCGATCAGTGTGAAGCCCGCGACGGATCGGGTTCGGCACATCATGGCAGCAGATTCGGCGAGTGGCGGGCGCGGTAGCCCTGCAACTGGATGGTTTCGTTGCCGGCCGCGACGGTCACCGTAATCAGCAGGGCCGCTCCGCTGATCGCGGTGATGTCATGGAACGCTGCCGCGGCGACGGTGACATTGGCGGGAAAAGGTGCGGTGCCACCGCCGGCAATATTGGTACTGATTGTCTCGGCGTTGTAGTCGAAAACATTGTCGAGCGGGGTGGCTGTGCCGCGGGCTTCCCCTGCCTTGGCGGTGACGGTGTTCTGGGCGGCGGTGGCAACGCTGCAGGTCGTGTAATTGATCGCCGTCGCTGCGTTGGTGTCGTTCGGATCGCACCAGGTAAATGGTTGCAGCATCACTTCCTCGAGTACCGCTTCGGCAACAGCGAGCGCCTGCTTGCGGATCATCGGATCGGCGCTGGATTTGGCTGTGATGTTGAG
This sequence comes from Burkholderiaceae bacterium, assembly GCA_021738065.1. Classification (GTDB taxonomy): domain Bacteria; phylum Pseudomonadota; class Gammaproteobacteria; order Burkholderiales; family Rhodocyclaceae; genus Sulfuritalea. The sequence goes on along the minus strand of JAIPCT010000018.1, from coordinate 23,282 downwards.
CACCGTCAAAACGCCGACCAGCGCGACGCTGACGATGACGATGAACATGATCAGCTCGATCAGCGTCAGGCCGCGCTGTCGACGACTAGTGCACATAGCCGGTCTCCGCCTCGACGGTGATGTTCTGGGTGCTTTCGCCGGTGACGGCGTAGGCGCCGGCGGCAGAGGGTCGGCCCAGCGGGCTGAAATCAAGTGACGCGGTTCCGACGAGTGTGACGTTGGCCGGCGCACAGATCTGGTTCGTCGGCCCCGCGCAGGCGCGGTCCGGAACGGGCAGTGGCAGGTTGCGCGGGTAGGTGCCCAAAGCGATAGGTGTCGGGCAGGGCGGTGTTGATATCAATGTTCCTTCTGGATGGCAGGTCTCGATATTCAGCGTCAGATTGTTGCCCGCCAGCGCCACCCTCACGTTTCGCCGTTGCGCCACCGCCGACTTTCGGGCGTACTCCAGCGTTGCCTTGACCTTGTCGCGGTAGCCGACTTCGTCAAAGCCCTTGAGCAGGTCAAAACGCGGCAGGACGACGAAGGCGAGGATGCCGATGATGATCATTACCACGATCAATTCGATCAGGGTAAAGCCGGAGTTTTTATGGCGTGGGCGAGAGGGCAGCTGCATTATTGGTTCAGTCTATCAAGGCGCCGCGGAAACGGGCAAGGCATTCGGCCACACTTGAGACATCGCCGCGTTGTCAGGCACGAGGGCATCCGGGTATAATTCGCCGCCTCTCAGGACGCTGTTGTAGCTCAGTTGGTAGAGCAACTGATTCGTAATCAGTAGGTCGCCAGTTCGATTCCGGCCAACAGCACCAAATTTCAAGGCCTGCCTCCATTTTCGGTCGGCAGGCCTTGTTCAATTCGGGGTTCTGGCGACCCCGCCAGAACCCCGATCAATTTCTGACAAGGGGCGTGTATGCAGATCAGGGACAGTGTTTTCATCATCACCGGCGGCGCTTCGGGCCTCGGCGCCGGAACCGGCCGGATGCTGGTCGAGCAGGGCGCCCGGGTGGTGCTGGCCGATCTCAACGAGGCCGCCGGCAATGCGCTGGCCGCCGAGCTCGGCGCGAATGCGCGTTTTGTCACCACCAACGTCGCCGACGAGGCTAGCGCCCAGGCGTGCGTGGCGGCGGCGCTGGCGGCCTTCGGCGGCTTGCACGGACTGGTGAATTGCGCCGGCATCGCGCCCGCGGAGAAAGTGCTGGGCAGGAACGGCCCGCATTCGCTGGATGTGTTCGCCAAGACGGTGACCGTCAATCTGGTCGGCAGCTTCAACATGATCCGCCTGGCGTCGGAAGCCATGAGCAAGGGCGAGCCCAACGCCGCCGGCGAGCGCGGCGTGATCGTCAGTACCGCCTCGGTCGCGGCCTACGACGGGCAGATCGGCCAGGCGGCCTATGCGGCCTCGAAGGGCGGCGTGGTCGGCATGACCCTGCCGATCGCGCGCGAACTGGCGCGCTTCGGTATTCGCGTGATGACCATTGCGCCGGGAATTTTCGAGACGCCGATGCTGCTCGGCATGTCGCAGGAGGTGCAGGATGCCCTGGGCAAGATGGTTCCCTTTCCGCCGCGTCTGGGCCGGCCCGACGAATATGCGGCGCTGGTGCGCCACATTGTCGAGAATGAAATGCTCAACGGCGAAGTGATTCGCCTCGACGGCGCCATCCGCATGGCGCCCAAGTGACGGAGCTGTTCTACTCCGTCATTCCCGCGTAGGCGGGGATCCAGTTCGTAGGCAAGACTGGATTCCCGCCTACGCGGGAATGACAAGATCATGACCATCGCTGACCAGCCCTGCTACCACTGCGGTTTGCCGATGCCCACGGGCGTCGAAATTTTGGTCGAGATCGACGGCCAGCCACGCGCAATGTGCTGCGCCGGCTGTCAGGCGGTGGCCCAGGCCATCGTCGATAGCGGTCTCGCCGACTACTACCGCCATCGCGACGCCATGCCGGAAAGCCCGCGCGAAGCCTTGCCGCAGGTGCTGGCCGACTTCGGCCTGTTCGATCATCCCGATGTGCAGAAAACCTTCGTGCGCCGCGCCGAGGGTGCCGCCGGCGAGCACGAGCAGGAAGCGGCGCTGATTCTCGAAGGCATTACTTGCGCGGCCTGTGTCTGGCTCAATGAAACCCATGTGCGTCGTCAACCCGGTGTGACGTCAGTCGAGATCAACTACACCACGCGCCGCGCGCGGGTGCGCTGGGATGAGCGCGTCACCAGGCTCTCGGCAATCCTCGAGGCCATTGCCGCGATCGGCTATCGCGCTCACCCTTACGATGTCGGACGTGCCGAAGAACTGGCGCAGAAGGAACGCAAGTCCGCGCTGTGGCGACTGTTCGTCGCCGGCTTCGGCATGATGCAGGTGATGATGTACGCGGTGCCGGTGTATCTCGCCGACGGCGACATGACACCGAACATCGAGCAACTGATGCGCTGGGCCAGTCTGATCCTGACGCTGCCGGTGATGCTGTACTCGGCTGCGCCGTTTTATCAGAGCGCCTGGCGTGATCTCAAACTGCGCCGCGTCGGCATGGACGTGCCGGTGGCGCTGGGCATCGGCGCCGCGTTTGCCGCCAGCGTGTGGGCCACGCTGAGCGCTGGCGGCGAGGTGTATTTTGATTCGGTCACCATGTTCGTCTTCTTCCTGCTGTCAGGGCGCTATCTGGAAATGATGGCAAGGCAGAAAGCGGCGCGCAGCGTGGAAACCCTGGCGCGGGCCATTCCGGCATTTGCCACGCGCCTCGCCGCGTGGCCGGCGGATAGCGCCGGTGAGCGTGTCGCGGTGGCGGAACTGCATGCCGGTGATGCAGTGTTGATCAAGCCGGGCGAAACCGTGCCGGCAGATGGCAGTGTGCTTGACGGCGAAAGCGCAACGGATGAATCCTTGCTGACGGGCGAGAGCCTTCCGGTGGACAAGCGGGTGGGCGATTCACTTGTCGGCGGCAGCACGAATACCGCCAGCCCGCTGGTGATGCGGGTCGAGCGCGTCGGCGAGGCGACGCGACTGGCGGCGATCCAGCGCCTGATGGAACGTGCGGCGGCCGAAAGGCCGCGTCTGGTGGAGATGGCGGATCGCGTTGCCGGACGCTTTATCGTCGCTTTGCTGATTCTGGCGGTGGCTACCGCCCTGGCCTGGTGGTGGATTGACGCCTCGCGCGCCTTGTGGGTGTTTGTCGCAGTGCTGGTGGTGAGTTGCCCCTGCGCATTGTCTCTGGCGACGCCCGCGGCGTTGACCGTGGCGACTGGTGCGCTGGCGGCGCGTGGCGTGCTGGTGACGCGCGGTCACGCGATCGAGGCGCTGGCGCGGGCCGACCGTTTTATTTTCGACAAGACCGGAACTCTGACCATGGGCCGCATGCAGTTGGTCGAGGTGATTCCCTTGGCCGGCGATGCCGCGCAGGCGTTGGCACTGGCGGCCGCGCTTGAGCGCGGCTCCGAGCATCCGATCGCCCGCGCGCTAATCTCGGCGACGGTCAGCGAAAGCGCGCCGGAATCGGCCGGGCTACGCACCACGACCGGTGCCGGGGTCGAGGGCCGCGTGGCGGGCAAGCTCTGGCGCCTGGGGCGCCCTGAATTTGTCGCTGGTTTGCACGCCGAGCCGCTGCCAAGCGCGATCCAGGAAAAAGTCGGCGCTGGCGATACGGCGATTGCCCTGGGTAGCGCCGATGGTTGGGCGGCCTTTTTCTTCCTCAACGACAGCCTGCGTCCCGACGCATCACTGATGGTGGCTGCGCTCGCGCAGACGCGGATCAACTTGTCGATTTTCAGCGGTGATACCCAGGCCGCGGTATGGCGGGTAGGGCGTGTGTTGGGCATCGACGACAGCCGCGGTGATTTGTCGCCGGAGGGCAAGCACGCGGCGCTGAAGGCATTGCAGGCGAGCGGCGAAACCGTGGTGATGGTCGGCGACGGCATCAATGATGCCCCGGTGTTGGCGCAGGCCCAGGTATCGATTGCCATGGGTGGCGGCGCCGACCTGGCGCGTGCAAGTGCCGATGTGGTGTTGCTCGGCAATAATCTTCAGGCCCTGCCGCAGGGGCTGGCACTGGCACGGCGTACGATGCGTATCGTGAAGCAGAATCTGGTGTGGGCGTTCGCCTACAATTTAATCGCGATCCCGCTGGCCATGACTGGCTGGGTAACGCCCTGGATGGCCGGCATCGGCATGTCGGCCAGTTCACTGCTGGTGGTTCTCAATGCCTTGCGGCTGCAGCGAGAGCAGGCTTCCGGCTGAAAAACAGACCATGGATATCCTGTATTTGCTGATTCCGATGTCCGTGGCGCTGGTCTTCATCATTGCCGCGGTGTTCTGGTGGTCCCTGAAAAGTGGGCAGTTCGACGATCTCGAAGGCCCCGGCCATCGAGTCCTGATGGACGACGACAGAAACGACGTGACTAAAAATGGGGGCAAAGTTGACTCAGATCAAAGTACGGCCGGTGACAAGTAACCATACTGCCCGTGGGTTTTATGGTGACGGCTTCGCGCTGTCGCCGAAAGGCTCTCTGTTGGGGTTGGGGGTGCGCGCTGCGCACCCTTTTTTTTTAGATTCAACGATGTGAGTTCGGTGAACTTCGACGATGATTCTGTCTCGTACTAGCCAATACGCCATCCAGGCCCTCATTTTCATGGCGACGCAACCGCGTGGTGTTCCCGTATTGATTCGGACAGTGGCCGAGCACCTCGATGTTCCACCACCGTATCTTGCAAAAATCATGCAAAGCCTCAGCCGCGGGAAGCTGATACATTCCCTTCGCGGTCGGCAGGGCGGCGTGTGCTTGTCCGAGGGCGGTGAAAAGACCGATTTGATGCAGATTCTCACTTTGATCGAGGGGCCGGGCCTTACCGACGACTGCGTGCTTGGACTTAAAGTATGCGGTGACGAGACAGCCTGTCCCATGCACTCCCAGTGGAAACCGATCAAGACCAGAATCGTGAATCTGCTGAACCAGCAGACCCTCGGAAAGCTCGCGGCGGCAGTTCGGAGCGGGAAGTATCGACTTACAGAGTTACCATTTGCTGCGCTGGGTTCTATGCCGACAGCGCTGGGCAGCAAACCGGAAGCCCTCTTCAAGGGGCGGGCGATCAGAGGTCGTCGTGCGGGCAGAGTCCCAACGACGGGCGCTTGAGACGCGAACATTTACCGATGACTCGATCGCACATCACGGACTGCGGCAAGGACGTGCCGGATTCGAGGCCAGTTCCGCTTTCCTTGCCTCTCCGTCAAACATGCGAGCCGGTTGCCTGCGAGCAATGCGGAGTTTATCAATTGTGTCTGCCGCTTGGCCTGCATGCAGTCGACATGACCCTGCTGGAGAGCGTCGTCAAGCGCAAAGAGACCTATAAGCGCGGGCAACTTCTCTTCAGGGCGGGTGATCGCTTCGACTTCATTTACGCGATTCGCAGCGGATCGGTCAAGACTTCAGTTTCTACGCTGGACGGTCGAGTGCAAATCACCGGATTCCATATCGCCGGCGAACTCTTGGGATTGAGCGCACTCGCTTCGGGGCAGTACAGCAACGAAGCGCGGGCGCTCGAGACGACATCTGTTTGTCGAGTGGAGGCCGAGCGGCTTGATGAACTGGCGCAAAAAATTCCATCGCTACAGTACCAGATGATGAAGATAATGAGCGGCCAGATCCGCCAGGACGAGGAACTTATGCTGCTACTTGGAAGAAGGACCGCAGAAGAGCGATTGGCGGAGTACCTGCTCGGACTGTCAATGCGCTTCGCCGCCCGTAATTATTCCCCGACTCAATTCAGACTGACTATGTCGCGCGGCGATATTGGCAACTATCTCGGTATTGCGGAGGAGACTGTCTGTCGCATTCTGACTCGGTTTCAGAACGCAGGCCTGATTGCGACAAAGCGGCGCGATGTTTCACTGATTGATCTTCGACAACTGGCGGCGGTGGCGCGAATGGCCCCTGCCGCTTGAGGCTTGCCGGAATGTTTCAGGGCGGGTTTTCTCACCGGAGCTCGATTTATCGAAGCTTGTCTCTCAGCTGCCGGCGGTCTGACACAAACCAACTTGGCGCTTTCTTATGGTGTCGTCACACACAAAGGTTGACCTGCGTCAGGGTTCCAGATCGCACTCCCAATGTTGGTTATATTAAGATAACAATATCCGATTATCTTTAGAGAGCTTGGGATTCGTTGAGGCCGGATATATTTTGATCTATATCAAGCATTGCTAATGTTTAACTCTCAACGTAGGTAAAGTTTCTTATACTGCGCCGCATCAAAAGCGTCGAGGCTAGCTTCGTGACTGGTTTCTTTTTAAAAGTGAGGTAAATCCATCATGCAATCGCAAGCGACTTACAACTACAAAGTCGTGCGCCAGTTCGCTGTGATGACCGTAATCTGGGGCATCGTGGGTATGCTGGTGGGCGTCATCATTGCCGCTCAACTGGTCTGGCCAGAACTAAATGTGCACGAGTGGCTGAGCTACGGACGCCTGCGCCCGCTGCATACCAACGCCGTTATTTTTGCCTTTGGCGGTTGCGCGCTGTTTGCCACGTCGTATTTCGCCGTGCAGCGAACCAGTCACGTGCCGCTGTTCGCGCCAGGTTTGGCCGCATTTACCTTCTGGGGTTGGCAACTGGTGATCGTGCTGGCCGCCGTGTCCCTGCCGCTGGGCATGACCCAAGGCAAGGAGTATGCGGAGCTGGAGTGGCCGATCGATATCCTGATTACTCTCGTTTGGGTGTCCTATGCCGTGGTGTTCTTCGGCACCATCGCCAAGCGCAAAGTGTCGCATATTTACGTGGCGAACTGGTTCTTCGGCGGCTTTATTCTCACTGTCGCAGTGCTGCATCTGGTCAATAGCGCGGCGGTGCCCGTGACCTTGTTCAAATCCTACTCGGCGTACGCCGGTGTCCAGGATGCGATGGTGCAGTGGTGGTATGGCCACAATGCGGTGGGCTTTTTCCTGACCGCCGGCTTCCTCGGCATGATGTACTACTTCGTACCGAAGCAGGCCGGGCGACCGATCTATTCCTACCGCCTGTCGGTGGTGCACTTCTGGGCCCTGGTCTTCACCTACATGTGGGCGGGCCCGCACCACCTGCATTACACCGCCTTGCCGGATTGGACCCAGAGTGTCGGCATGGTTTTCTCGCTGATCCTGCTGGCGCCTTCCTGGGGCGGCATGATCAACGGCATCATGACGCTGTCGGGTGCCTGGCACAAACTGCGCGATGATCCGATCCTGAAGTTCATGATCACCTCGCTGTCCTTCTATGGCATGTCCACATTCGAAGGCCCGATGATGTCGATCAAGACAGTGAACGCGCTGTCGCACTACACCGATTGGACCGTCGGCCACGTGCATTCCGGCGCACTGGGTTGGGTTGCGATGATTTCCATCGGCTCGATTTACTACTTGTTGCCACGCTTGTTTGGCCGGCCCGAGATGCATTCGAAGAAACTGATCGAAGTGCACTTCTGGGTGGCAACGATCGGCGTCGTGTTGTACATCGCTTCAATGTGGATTGCCGGCGTGATGCAGGGATTGATGTGGCGCGCAACGAATCCGGACGGCACGCTGACCTATTCCTTCGTCGAGTCGGTCAAGGCAACCTACCCGTTCTGGACCATACGCCTGCTGGGTGGACTTCTGTTCCTCTCCGGCATGTTCATCATGGCCTACAACATGTTCCTGACCATGGCGAGTGGCAAGGCTGTCGATGCGCCGGTGCTCGAACCCGCGGCGGCCCACTGAACTGCACTGATTAAGGAGCTATAAATCATGTTGACGCATGACCAAATTGAACGGAACGTGGGGCTGTTGATCGTTCTGACCATCCTCACCATCAGCGTAGGTGGCTTGCTGGAGATCGTCCCGCTGTTTTACCAGAAATCAACCACCACACCGACCAATGAACTGGTCAAGCCTTACGATCCTTTGCGGCTTTCAGGACGCGATATCTACATTCGCGAGGGCTGCTACAACTGCCACTCGCAGATGATCCGTCCCTTCCGCGCCGAGACCGAGCGCTACGGTCACTACTCGGTGGCGGGCGAGTTCGTTTATGACCATCCCTTCCAATGGGGCTCGAAGCGCACCGGCCCGGATCTGGCGCGTGTCGGCGGTCGCTATTCCGACCAATGGCACCGGGTTCATCTGTTGAATCCGCGTGACGTGGTGCCGGAGTCGAACATGCCTGCGTATGGCTGGCTGGATCGTCCGCTCAAGGATGACGCGATCGAGACCAAGATGAAGGCGTTGCGCATGGTTGGCGTGCCCTATACGGACGCCGAAATCGAAGGCGCGAAGAAGGCCATCGAGGGGGCATCCGAGCTCGACGCATTGATTGCCTACCTGCAGGGCATGGGCACGGCGCTCAAGCAAACGAGGTAGTCAAGTGGACATCAACGACCTGCGTTCCCTATTCACGGTGCTTGCGTTTATCGCTTTTATCGGCATTGTCTGGTGGGCGTATTCGGACCGGCGCAAAAAGACATACGACGAGGCGGCCATGCTGCCGCTCGACGATGACAGTCAATTGGTGCCACCGCCACCGCAGGTCACGGAGAATCAGAAAAGGAAATCATCATGAGTGATTTTGTCAGCGGCTTCTGGAATTATTATGTAGTTAGCATTGTGCTCGTCAGCATCCTCGGCTGTGGTGTACTGCTCTGGATGCAGAGTTCGGCCAAGCACGTGGAAGGCGAGACCACCGGCCATGTATGGGATGGCGATTTGCAGGAATACAGCAATCCGCTGCCCAGTTGGTGGCGCTGGTTGTTCTACCTCACCATCGTCTTCTCCCTGTTCTATCTGGCGATGTATCCCGGTCTCGGCACATTCAAGGGTGTCTTTAATTGGACATCCGCCGGGCAGTACGATGGCGAAATGCAAAAGGCCGAGGAGCAGTACGGACCCATTTTCATGAAGTTCCAGAGCCAGGACATCATGGCGGTTGCAGCCGACAGCGAGGCCAGGGAAATGGGCCAACGCCTGTTCTTGACCTACTGCGCGCAGTGCCATGGTTCGGATGCCAGGGGTGCCCGAGGCTTCCCCAATCTGGCCGACAAGGATTGGCTGTTTGGCGGTGCGCCGGAGCAGATCAAGGAGTCGATCGCCAGTGGTCGCGACGCCATGATGCCGGCGAAGGGGGTCAAGCCCGACCTGAATGGTGACGAGATCAAGGACCTTGCCAACTATGTGCGTTCCCTGTCCGGCCTGACTGCGGATTCGATACGCTCGCAGCGCGGCAAGGAACTGTTTGCCCCCGCGTGCAGTGCCTGTCACGGGCCGGACGGCGCGGGCGTTGTCGGTCTGGCTCCAAACCTGACGGACAAGATCTGGCTGTATGGCAGTTCCGAGGACATCATTACCGAGACCATCGCCAAGGGCCGCAGCAATCGCATGCCGGCGTTTGGCGAGTTTCTCGGCGATGCCAAGGTGCATTTGCTGACCGCCTATGTTTATGGCTTGGGTGGCGGTGTGAACGAGGCCCCTGCGGCGCCCGGCGCGACAACCGCGGAAAAGAAGTAGACTGGTTTCACATCCCCGGCGCCAATGGCGCCGGGGAATGATTGCCCAGTTATATAAGCATATCGTAATACGATAATAATGACTTCCATCCCCCCCATACAGCCACAGGAGAGTCGGCCGCACTTTGTAGAGGAGAGCCTTTACGAAGTTCACAAGAAGGTACACCCGCGCGCTGTCAGCGGAATATTCGCAACGTGGCGCTGGGCCTTGGTCTGGTTCACCCAACTGGTGTATTACGGTCTGTGCTGGTTGCCATGGAACGGGCGCCAGGCGGTGCTTTTCGATCTGGTGGAGCGCAAGTTCTACATTTTCGGGCTGGTTTTCTGGCCGCAGGACGTGATCTTTCTCGCCATCCTGTTGATAATTTCGGCGTACTCCCTGTTTCTGTTTACTGCGGTAGGTGGGCGACTCTGGTGCGGCTATGCTTGCCCGCAGACCGTGTATACAGAAATGTTTACCTGGATCGAACAGAAGATCGAAGGCGAACGCAACGCGCGCATCAAACTCGATGCCGCGCCGATGAGCGCCCGCAAGTTGTGGCTGCGTACGGCGAAATACGGAATCTGGGTGCTGCTGTCTTTCTGGACCGGCTTTACCTTCGTCGGCTATTTCACGCCGATCCAGAACTTGTGGGGCTCGGTCTGGAGTTTTTCGCTCGGGCCCTGGGAAACCTTCTGGATGCTTTTTTACGGGGCGTTCACCTACTTGTTCGCCGGCCACATGCGCGAGCAGGTGTGTCTGCACATGTGTCCCTACGCGCGTTTTCAGGGCGTGATGTTCGATCCCGATACCTTGACCGTCACCTACGATACGGAGCGTGGCGAATCACGTGGTGCGCGCAAGAAGGGGGTTGATCCACAATCCATCGGCAAGGGCGATTGCGTCGATTGCGGTATTTGCGTTCAGGTCTGCCCGACGGGCATCGATATACGCGATGGTCTGCAGTACGAGTGCATCGGTTGCGCGGCCTGCATCGACGCCTGCGATCAGGTAATGGAAAAGATGAATTATCCGAAGGGACTGATTCGCTATTCCACCGAGCACGCAATCGAGGAACATTGGGGCTGGAAAGAAATTATTGCTCACATCGTGCGACCGCGAGTGATCATCTATTCCGCGATTCTCGGTGCCATATGCCTGGCCTTTGTCTGGGGTATTGCCACCAAGGCGAATTTGCGTGTCGACGTCATCCGCGACCGTGCCTCGCTGGCGCGCGAGGTTGAGGGCGGCCTGATCGAGAACGTGTATCGCTTGCACGTCATCAATGTTTCCGAAACGCCCCATCGATATGCGGTATCTGTGTCAGGCCTGGACGGCATCGACATGGTCGGCGATCGGATCATCGAAGTCGCCTCCGCCTCGGCAAAAAGCTTTACCGTGCAGGTGCGTGTGCCCCAGGAATCGGGCAACAAAGGCGCGAATCAGATTTTCTTTGACGTGAAATCTCTCGCGGATGAAACGGTCTCTGTACATGAAAAAGCCAGCTTTCTACAGCCGTGAAGAAAAAAACTGATCCCCATCCCTGGTATCGCGAACCCTGGCCGTGGATCCTGGCCGCAGGGCCTTTCATCGTCGTGATTGCCGGGTTCTACACGGCATGGCTCGCGGTGGTTAGCAACGACGGGCTGGTCACCGACGACTACTATCGGAAAGGGCTTTCCGTTAACCAGACCATCGCGCGCAGTGAACTGGCAAACAATCTGGGCTTGACCGCAGGCGTGCGGATCGTCGGCGACACACTGTCGGTAAGAATGAGGGTGGGTGACAAGAGCTTCGTGATGCCCCCGACTCTGGCGGTGACTATCTCGCATCCGACCCGCGCGGGCCTGGACCAGTATCGGGTACTGGCGGGAAAGGGCGGTCTCTATTCCGGCGAAGTCCGCCTGCCGGCTGCGGGACACTGGCTGGTATTGCTTGAAGATGAACGCAAGACCTGGCGCCTGATGGGAAACGTGATTCTGCCCGCCAATGGAGAAACCCTTATCGGGGGCTCGGCGGTGCCGGAACGCGCAGCGGATATTCGGAACTGAGTCAAATGAATGCAAGGAAAGGATTGTTTGGGGATTCCATCAGCGAAGTTGGATGGTTCAGCCGCCTTGCCAACGGCCCCGCACTTCATTTGGGTGCATGAATAAAAAGTTTCCGCGAGAAAAACGTTGAGGAAGACAGGTGCAATGCGTACCAGGCGCTTTAGTCCAAACGTTTCAAGGAGAGCAGAATGCTGAAGATACTGTGGGTACTGTGGCCTTCATTTCTGGTCGCCGGAATCGCCGAAGGCATTTTCTTTACCGTGATTGACCCTCAGGAGTTGTATCTCTTCGGAGAACCTGTACACCTGTCAAAAATCGCGACCTATTCGATCGGTTTCTTTGGTTTTTGGTTTGTTTGTGCGGCGTCCAGTTTGATGACTTGGTATTTACAACTCGGTGCCACTGACTTGAACAAGGGCAAGGGTGGTGTGGCCCAGGAAACAGGAATCCGCGGCAAGACGTGATGAAGTCCGCAATTGCGGGCTTCAGGTATTCACTTTGCCGGGCCTACGCCGATCGGGGGTGGGGCAAGATTCACGATCCGTGAAAAGAGATCCCGGCATTCGTGGTCAGTCCCGGCATCGAAACGCGGGTCGCCATTTTCACCGAAAGCGGCAGCGATCTCAACCCAATCCCCTGCCGTGAGATGCGCTTTGGCGAGGGGGATGACGGTGCTTTCCTCCAGCGCCATGTGCTTCAAGGTTTCTTCGGCAAACTTTTCCACTGCGGTGGAGAACTGATCCAGCCCGTCGGGCAAATCTGCTTCATAGTGACCGAGTGCGCGTTCCAGCTCACGTACATGGCGCGCGCCTTCCTGGTGTTGCCGTTCGAGCTCGGTCACAACCGCATCCGCCTCATGAGTACGCTGGCGCAAGCGGGCGAAAAGATAGGCGTTCTCTTTCGGGTGGTGCATCTTCTCCGGAAACTCATCCAGATAAAAAATCATTGCCCAAAGCAACCTGAAATCAGGCTTTGCCTCACGCTCGCGTATGTCGTGAACAAGGTAACGCAGCCCGTGAATTACGGCAGCAAGAGAACGATGCTCATCATGGATGATGGCCAGAGCGGCATTCAGCATGGAGTGCTCCGAGTCTGTTTCGAATCAGCGGTAGACCAGTACCGGGATTTTCGAATGAGTCAGCACTTTTTGAGTTTCCGAGCCGAGCAGGAGGCCGCTGAGGCCGCGCCGCCCGTGTGAGGCCATGAAGATCAGGTCTGCGCCGGATTCCTCAGCCGCAGCGATGATCGCCTCGTAAGGAATATCGCTGACAGAACTGATGGTGTCGCTGGCAACTCCGGCAGCCTTCGCGGCCGCCTCATGCGTACCCAGAATTTCCTTGGCCTGCTGATCGGCCATTTCGGCGAATTTGTCCGGGGTGGTGGGATCGATCAGCGCTCCCTCGCCATAGAAAGCCACTGGATAGTCAGGCTTGGCGAAGAAAAATGTGACTTTGGCCCCGGTCTCTTTGGCAAACGCTATGGCGCGCTTGACGGTTTCCGCGGAAAGCTGCGATCCATCCGTGGGGACGAGTATGTGCTTGAACATGGGTTTGAATCCTCCGAAAGAGTATCTAAGCCTAGCTTACAAAAGACGCTTGGCGTTGATCAAGGTCAATGGCAGCACGAACTATACCCGAGCAGCATCGGGCACAATAGCATCATGATAGCTGTGAAGCAAAACGCAGCCTTTGTGAAGTGGAGATCATCATGAAAGCGACCAAACGACCCAAGTCAAGCTCAAGCGCAACTCCCCAGGCAGCGTGGCGAGCGGTGCATCAGGCGGTCGAGGCAAAAATCGATCCGATCGGCATGACAACGCCCCTGGTGCATGCGCAACTGGCCTGGTTGTCCCATCCTCAGGAAATGACCGAGGCGCTGGCGGAAGTTTCCACCCGCTTGTGGGAACTACAGGTTCATTCGTGGCACCGCGCGCTGGGCAAACCCAGCAAGGACGTGGTGTCGCCAAATCCCGACGATACGCGCTTCGCCGACGCGATATGGACCGAGTCGGCAAGCTGGGATATCGTAAAAGAGTGGTATCTGATGATGACCCACCAGGTGCAGGATATGCTGTACGACACGCCGGGTCTTTCGAATCGGGATCGTCGTCGCGCCGCGTTCTGGTGGCGAAAATGGCTCAATGCGATGGCGCCGACCAACTTTCTGGTGACCAATCCGGTGGCCATGCAGAAGGCAATGGAAACCCGCGGCGAAAGTTTGCTGAAGGGCTTCAATAATTTTGTGACCGACTTTCAGGCAGGCGATGTGCAGATGGCGCGCCCGACCGATTTTCTCGTCGGCAAGGATCTCGCCACGACGCCGGGAAAAGTGGTTTTCCGCAACAAACTGCTTGAGGTCGTGCATTACACACCGACTCAGGGAAAGGTTTTCGAAACGCCCATTGTCATTGTCACACCGTGGATCAACAAGTTCTACATCCTGGATCTGAACGCTAAAAAGAGTATGGTGAAGTTCCTGGTGGACCAGGGTTTCGACGTCTACATCACCAGTTGGAAGAACCCGACGGCCGACATGCGCGATGTCGCTTTTGATGATTATCTGACAGAGGGCATCGGTCAAATCATTGAAACGGCACGGGGGATTTCCGGCTCGCCCAAGGTGCATGCCGTGGGTTATTGCATCGGCGGCGCGGCACTGGCGACCTGGATGGCATGGGCGAACGCACGCTACGAAAAGAATGACGTGCCGGTCGAGGCTGTCACCCTGCTGACGACTCTGGTCGACTATCACAAACCGGGCGACATTGAAGTATTTCTGGATGAAAGCAGCATCAAGTGGCTCGAGAAATCAATGGCCGAGAAAGGCTATCTGGATGGCAAGGAAATGGCATCTGCATTTCGCCTGTTGCGTTCAAACAGCCTGATCTGGCATTACGTGGTCCGTGGTTACCTCTTTGGCGAGGCGCCGCCCGCATTCGACGTGTTGTTCTGGAACATGGATGCGACACGGATGCCGGCGACCATGCATGGTTGGTATTTGCGCAAGCTCTATCTCGAGAATCTGTTGATCAAGAAAGACGCGCTGAACCTGGCGGGAGAGGACATTGATCTGGGACGTATTACCCAGCCGCTGTATGCGGTATCGGCCGAGGATGATCACATCGCGCCATGGCGGCAAACATTCCGCATCAACAACTTTGTTGCAGGGAGCCGCCGCTATGTGCTGTCGAGTTCCGGGCATATTCTCGGAATCGTGAATCCCGTGGTAAATCCGCCGAAACGCAAGTACCACGTTGGCGATGCCGAAAGGCACGATACGCCTGATGACTGGCGCGAGCGCGCGGAACTTCATCAGGGCAGCTGGTGGGAGGACTGGATGGCCTGGCTCAAGCCGCAGTCCGGCAAGCTGGTTGCGGCGCCGCCAGTGGCGACCCGAAAGTTTCCCGCACTGGCCGATGCGCCGGGAACCTACGTGCTCGAGCAGTAAGATGGCGTATCGCCCTGCGCGATGAAACTGATCGTACCGCGCCGCCGGCTAAACCCTAAAGTCACAGGGGGTATGAATGCTCCCGGATTGCCGGGGTTCTTGACGGTCATCAATGTCGTGTCGCGAGACGACGGCCAGAATTAGGCGCTGATCAAAGGAGTTTGCCGAAATGTCCATTACTGCCCCACTATCCCAGCACCACAAACATTGCGACGACATATTCGCCCGTGCCGAAGAAGCCTGCGCCAATGGCGAGTGGGCAAGCGGCGAGGAGGCATTTGCGCTCCTGGCCAATCAGCTTGAGACTCATTTCACCAGCGAAGAAGAGTTGCTCTTCCCCGCGTTCGAAAATGCCACCGGAATGACCTCGGGACCGACGGAAGTCATGCGTGGCGAGCATGTCCAGATGCGCGACCTGATGGCGCAAATGAAGGAAGCGCTGGCCGCACGCGACAGCGACGGTTTTGGCGGTGCTGCCGAGACCCTGCTGATTCTCATGCAGCAGCACAACATGAAGGAAGAAAACATTCTGTACCCCATGTGCGACAACGCCTTGGGTGCGTCGGATATCGGCGCGTCGCTGGTGGATCGACTAAAGGCATCATGACCGAGAAGGTAATCGATGGGCGGGAACTTCAGCCGCCGGAGCCGATGGAACAGACCCTGGAAGCACTGGACACGCTGCCAGAAGGTGATGAATTGCTGTTGCTGTTGTATTGCCAGCCGCATCCCCTGTTCAGCATTCTCAGAAACAACGGCTACGCCTGGACCGAGGAGGTTCGCGCTGATGGCACGCGCGAGATCCGGATCCGCAAGCAGTCCGCCTGAGTATCCCTGGTCGGATGCACCCCAGTCTTTCGTTCGATCAGGCGCCTCCCATATCGGTGCCCTACCGTTTTTTTCTGGCGGCACCCTGGTTCGGCGTGCTTGCGGGATTGTTGCTGGCGTGGTCGGGCGGCGATGTGCTGGGGTCGCGATGGACTCCCGAAGCGCTGGCGCTGACGCATCTCGTCGCTGTCGGATTCATGCTTCAGGCGATGTGCGGCGCACTGTTTCAGTTCATACCGGTTGCCGTGGGCGGAAACGTGTGGCGGCCGATTCTGGTCGCGAATACCGTACAGCCTCTGCTGCTACTGGCGACGCTGTTGCTGGTTGCCGGCCTGTTGCGGGGAATTCCTGACCTGCTCGCCATTGCGGTTCCTTTGTTTTTGATCGCGCTGGGTGGCTTTGTAATCGTGGTGACCCTGGCGCTTTGGCAGACACCCGCGACCGGCATGACGTTGTGGGCCATGCGCATGGCCATCGGAGGCTTGGCGGTAACCGTGCTGCTGGGGTCGATTCTCGCCGAAGCACTGGCCTATGGATTCTCCGTACCGCTGATTGCGCTGACCAACGTACATTTGGCATGGGGCCTGGGCGGCTGGTCGTTGATGCTGCTGGCAGGTGTTTCCTATCACGTCGTGCCGATGTTTCAATTGACCCGGCCCTATCCGGCCTGGTTTACCCGCTGGTTCGGGCCGCTGCTGCTGGTTTTGCTGCTCGCCTGGTCTTCGCAACTGGCCTTTGATCAGGCGAAGTGGCTGCCGGTAATTGCGCTGCCGCTCCTGTTGCTGATGTCGGTTTACGCGGCGACGACCTTGTGGCTTCAATTCTCGCGTCGACGCAAGATCCACGATGCGACCTCCCTCAACTTTCGCGTCGCGATGCTCGCCATGCTGGGCTTTGCCGTTTCCGGAGGTGCCTACTTCCTGATTCCCGGATTCGGCAGTGATCCGCGCTCCGTTGTCTGGCTGGGTGTACTGGCGTTCATCGGAGTCTTCGTCTCGGCGATTTCGGGAATGATGTACAAGATTGTTCCGTTTCTCAACTGGCTGCACCTGCAGCGGCTGGGCGCCCCGATGTCGGCCGTACCGAACATGAAGAAGATGATTCCGGCGGAGGCGATGACGGGCCAGTTGCGCCTGCATGTGCTTGCGCTCGTGTTGCTGCTGGCCGCTGTCTGGCAACCCGGGCTGGCCCGGCTTGCGGGCGTCGCCTTTGCCGCTTCATGCGCGTGGCTGGGATGGAATCTGCTGGGCGCGATCCGGCGCTACCAGATTTTCAGAGATCAAATTCGCGCAAGCGCGCTACATCGTTGATGGTGATTTTTTTCCCGCTGACCTCAATCAAGCGGTCGGCGGACAGATCGTGAAAAATTCGCGAAAGCGTCTCCGGCGTCAGGTTCAGACGCGAAGCGATCACCTGCTTCGAGGTTGGCAAGGAAATGTCGAACGACCCCTTGCAGTCTTCATTTTGCGGACAGTGCTGCAGAAGATAGCCAACCACACGCTGTGCCGACGAGCGCAGCGAATAGGTTTCAACATCATGGACAAGGGAATGCAGCCGCATGGACAGACCGGCCAGCATGCGTCGCGCGAACAGCGGGTCGGATTCCAGGAGTTCGAACACGGGCACATTGGCGATATGCAACAGCAGGCTGTCGATCAGACCTTCGGCAAAAACCGGGCTGGGGCGGTTGAGAAACATGATGGCTTCGCCAAAGCTCTGCCGCGGCCCCAGGATTTGAACAACCTTTTCGTTGCCCTGGGAAGAGGGAAACGCCAATTTGATCTGGCCAAACACGACAACGAAAAACCCCTTGGGTGTATCGCCTTTCTGAAAAAGCATTTCGCCCTTGAAAAGTCGGCGTTCGCGACACGCCGATTCCAGCGCGGCAATCTGCTCCGGGGCAAGTTCCTGGAACAGCGGCAGGCGGGACAGTATCTGGGGAATGTCGAGACGGGTTTCGGGCATGGCAATACTCTCTGTTTGTCGGCGGAACATTACCATGCATCGTGTCGGCGGCGGCAGCGATAATGCGCCTGCCCGTATTTTTTGCCGCGCCGCACCGGGTGATGTTTTTGTCCGGCACCGTTCAGGCCCTGGCGATCATGGCGTTCTGGTCGCTGGAAGTGGGGGGGCGCTATGCCGGGCTCTGGCCGCTACCGGCCTGGCCCTTGCTGAGCGTGTTTCCGCCGGCGTTGTTGCATGCTCTGCTGACCGCTTATGGCGTGTTTCCCTTGTTTGTTTTCGGCTTTATCCTGACCGCCGGACCGCGCTGGCAAGGGGCGCCCGAATCGTCGCGGCGCGATTATCTGCCCCCATTTGGATTGCTGGCCTGCGGCTGGTTGCTGGTCTGGTTCGCGTTGCTTATGCCGCAACTCTTGATTGCCGGGCTGGTGCTGGTGCTGGGCGGATGGGTCCTCGTGGCCTTGACCCTGACCCGGATTGCCCGACACCGGATGACCGAGCGTGACCATATCGTATTCGTCGCCTTGGCTGCCTGGCTGGGTACCGCCGGCTTGCTGGCATTTCTGGCGTTCGCCGCCGGGGCATCGATGGTCTGGGCGCGCCTGGGCATCGCGCTGGCGGTCGGAGGTTTCTTGCTGCCGATTTTCCTGACCGTGGCCCATCGCATGCTGCCATTCTTCACGTCGTCCGCCGTGCCGGGTTATGTGGTTCATCGTCCGCTCTGGGCATTGCGTGCCCTGATCGGCCTGGGCCTTGCGCATAGCGCGCTGACGTTTTTTGAACAGACGCAATGGCGCTGGCTGGTGGACGTGCCGGCGATGCTGGTGGCAGGACGGCTGTCCTGGCTTTGGTGGAGCCGCAAGGCTGTCGAGAACCGCATGCTGTCTGTGCTGCATGTCTCGTTTGCCTGGCTGAGTCCGGCGTTTGCCTTGTTCGCCGTCCAGAGTTTGCTGCACTCCACACTGCCCGGTTTTCTCGGGCAGGCGCCGCTGCATGCACTCACGCTGGGATTCTTTGCCTCAATGCTGATCGGCATGGTCTCGCGCGTAACCATGGGACATTCCGGCAGGCCGGTGGCGGCCGATGATGCGATGTGGGCTGCGTTCTGCACGATGCAGGTGGCGGCATTGTTGCGGGTTGTCAGCGAACTTCCGGGACTTCCCGGGATGTACCATTTGATGTTGTTGTCATCAGCGCTTTGGTTGGCCGCTTTCGCCGTGTGGGCCTGGCGTTTTGCGCCTGCACTGTGGCGCCCGCGCGCCGACGGCAAGCCAGGTTAGCGCCATGTACACGGCGCTCAAATACATCCATGTCATTAGCGTGGTGCTCAGCGTGACGGGTTTCTTTTTGCGTGGAGTGCTGGTGATTCGCGCCTCGCCGGTGATGGACGCGCGCTGGATCAAGGTGCTGCCCCACGTCAACGACACGATCTTGCTGGTCGCGGCCCTGTCGCTTGCCGCCCTGTCGGAACAGTACCCGTTTGTCGCCGACTGGGTTACCGCAAAAGTGCTGGGCGTGTTCGCCTACATCATCCTGGGGGCCCTGGCGTTGAGACCGGAGGGCACGGCGGCATTGCGCATTGTCTGCGGGCTGTCGGCCCTGGCGGTTTTCGGCTGGATCGTGTCGGTGGCCTTGACGCGGCAACCGATGGGCCTTCTTGCAGTACTGCTTTAGCCGATGCGTCCGTCAGGCGGTGTCAGCACTGTTTTGAGCTTCGGGATATCCAGAATGCGGATGTGCTTTTGCTGGACAGAAATCAAGCCTTCATCCTGGAAGCGGGAGAACGCCCGGCTCACGGTTTCGAGCTTGAGGCCGAGATAGGAGCCGATTTCCTCGCGCGTCATGCGCAAGTGGAATTCGGAGGGCGAGTAGCCGCGCGCGGTAAAGCGCTGCGACAGGTTGAGCAGGAAGGCGGCGAGACGCTCTTCCGCGCGCATGGTGCCGAGCAGCATCATCACGCCATGGTCGCGCACGATCTCGCGGCTCATGACTTTGTGCAGATGATGTTGAAGCGAGGGGATTTCGCTGGAAAGCGCTTCGAGTTGCGTGAACGGGATCATGCAGACTTCGCTGTCTTCCAGCGCCACGGCATTGCAGGTGTGAACTTCGACGCTGATGCCGTCCATGCCGAGAATTTCGCCGGCCATCTGGAAGCCGGTGACCTGATCACGGCCATCTTCGGTCAACACATCGGTCTTGAAAAATCCGGCTTTGACGGCAAAGAGGGATTCGAAGGCGTCGCCGGCGCGATACAGATGCTGTCCGCGTTTCAGCTTTCGGCCGCCGCCGATCATGGTGTCCATGCGCGCCATGTCGCTCTCCTCAAGGCCGAAGGGCAGGCACAGTTCGCGCAGGTTGCATTGCGAACACGCCGCCTTGAGGCTGTGACCGGAGATCGGGATAACATTCTTTACGTTTGCATGCATTTCGCTTGCACTGCCCGGTGAGGGGCACCCCTTTGATCTGTGTCAACCCGACTTCCGGGCGCTTACGGCATCCTGCATACTCGCGCAGATGAGTCGTGCCTGCCGCATTTCTTAAACCTTCTGCCAATGGACTATCAAGAGCTGATCTTCGATCCGCAGGTCATACGTCGCTTCGACGTCAATGGACCAAGATACACATCTTATCCAACTGCCGATCGATTCGTTGAAGCGTTTGGTGCGGACGACTACACGCGGTGGCTGGGTCAGAGAACCGTGGGCGGCATAGGTCGACCTCTTTCATTATACGTCCACATCCCTTTCTGCAACACCATCTGCTACTACTGCGCCTGCAACAAGATCATCACCAAGGATCACGGCCGTTCCGCCAAGTACATCAAGTACTTGGGCAAGGAGATCGCCATGCAGGAGGCGGCGCTTGTCGGCAGTCGCGATGTTGTCCAGTTGCACTTTGGCGGCGGCACGCCGACCTTCCTCTCGCAAGACGAGATGAGAAGCCTGATGGATATCATCCGCAAGCATTTCCGATTGCTGCCAGGTGGCGAGTATTCGATCGAAGTTGATCCGCGCAAGGTCGATAGAGAAGCCGTGAAGCTGCTCGGTGAGTTGGGTTTCAACCGAATGAGCGTGGGCGTTCAGGATTTCGCGCCGGATGTGCAGCTTGCGGTCAATCGTGTGCAGAGTCTCGACGAAACGAAACTGGTTATCGACGCGGCGCGCGAGTTCGGCTTCAAGTCGGTCTCGGTCGATCTCATTTATGGTCTGCCCAAGCAGAATGTGATCAGCTTCAACCGCACTCTGGACGAGGTCATCAAGCTTGATCCCGATCGCCTGTCGATATACAACTACGCCCATTTGCCAAGTCTGGCAAAGCCGCAGCGGCGCATCAATGAAGCCGACCTGCCTTCGCCCGACGTGCGCCTGCAGATCCTCCAGTTGGCGATTCGCCGCCTGACCGAGGCAGGTTACGTCTTCATCGGCATGGACCATTTCGCCAAACCCGACGACGAACTCGCGGTTGCGCAGCGCCAGGGCCGCCTGCATCGAAATTTTCAGGGCTACTCGACCCACGCCGAAGCCGACTTGATGGCCTTTGGCGTTTCGTCGATTGGCAAGGTTGGGCCCAGCTATTCCCAGAATGTACGCACGCTCGACGAGTACTACGACAGCCTCGATCAGGGGGAGTTGCCGATTTTTCGCGGTATCGAACTGAATGCAGACGATCTCTTGCGGCGCAGTATCATCCAGGCGCTGATGTGCCACTTTGAACTTTCCATAGAATCCATCGAGATCGCGCATCTGATCGATTTCAAGTCCTATTTCGCCGCGGAACTCGACGATTTGCGGGAAATGGAAGAGGGTGGTCTGCTGACCATCGACGATCAGTGGATCAATGTTCAGCCCCAAGGCCGTCTGCTGGTGCGCGGCATTGCGATGGCCTTTGATCGCTACCTACGCTCGGACCGCGAGCGCGTTCGCTACTCCAAGGTCATTTGATGCCGCCGACGGCGAATGCCTGACAGCGGCTTTCTCGCGGTATTCCTGATCGGCCTGCTCGGCGGCGTGCATTGCGCCGGCATGTGCGGCGGCATCGTTTCGGCGCTGACGCTGCAAATGCCCCCGAAGTCGGCCAGCGGCACGAACGCATGGCCGATTCACCTCGCCTACAATCTTGGCCGCATTACCAGCTATGCGATGGCAGGCGCATTGATGGGCGCGATCGGCAGCCTGGGAATGCTGCTCAACAATGCGCTGCCGATACAACTGAGCCTGTACATCGCGGCGAACCTGATGATGATTGCGCTCGGCCTGTACCTGACCGGCATTTCCGGTGCGCTGGCTTTTACCGAGCGCGCCGGGCAAAGGCTATGGCGACGAATTCAGCCGGCGACCAAACGCTTTCTGCCGGTACGTGGCCCGGCACAGGCCTTTCCGTTGGGATTGCTCTGGGGCTGGCTGCCTTGCGGCCTGGTCTACAGCGTGCTGACCATGGCCTTGCTCTCAGGCAGCGCCTGGCGCGGTGCGGCGACCTTGCTGGCTTTCGGCCTCGGCACTTTGCCCAACCTGCTGCTGGCCGGCTTGCTGCTGGCACGTTTTCGCAACGCCGTGCAAGGGCGGGCCTTGCGCCTCGGTGCGGGATTGCTGGTGCTGGGCTTCGGAGTGTATGGGCTTTTCAACGCCGCGGCGCTGGGCGGCCGGCTCTGGCAGGGAATTGTTTGAACCCGGCGAAAGTCGGCGCAGGCGACACGGCGATGACGCTCGACCGGCAAGGCCTCACGAATCCATCATGTTGATGATCGGGCAGGGCATGCCCTCGCCGCCATGGGCGCAGACGCGCACCAGCCGGCGCAGGGCGTCGGCCATGCGATCGAGTTCGGCAATGCGGCCCTCGATGTCGAGGATCTTTTCCTTGGCCAGCGCACGCGCGATCCTGTGGTCGCGGCTGTCGTTGAGGGAGAGCAGTTCGGCCACTTCGTCGAGTGTGAAGCCGATGGCCTGGGCGCGCTTGATGAAACCCAGGCGTTTGAGGTGTGCCTCGCCATAGCGGCGATAGCCATTGGCGGCTTTCGGCGTTTCCAGCAGGCGGCGACGCTGGTAGTAGCGCACGGTTTCGACACCGACGCCGGCAGCGGCCGCCAGAGCGCCGACGGTCAGGGTGTTTTGCGTAGCTGTTTCGATCATGAAATAATCCTTGACTCCGTACCCAGGTACAGAGTTTAGACTGCTTGCCATGGAAGCCAAAACCGATGCCGCCATTGCCACTCTGGACCTGCCGATTGCCGGCATGACCTGCGCTGCCTGTGCGGCGCGCATCGAGAAACAGCTCAACAAGCTGCCGGGAGTCGAGGCGGCGGTGAACTTCGCCTCGGAACGGGCGACGGTGCACTATCAGGCAGGAAACATCGCTCCGGAAAAAATGGTCGAAACCATCCGCAAGGCGGGTTTCGAAGTGCCACCGGCAACCATCGAACTTGCGATCGGCGGCATGACCTGCGCCGCGTGCTCGGCGCGCATCGAGAAGCAGTTGAACAAGCTGCCGGGGGTCGAGGCGGCGGTGAATCTCGCCACCGAAAAAGCTC
>JAIPCT010000105.1 GCA_021738065.1 Burkholderiaceae bacterium | reverse complement strand
GGTGATAACGATCACCAGCACAATAAGAGTGAATCCGCGCCCTCTGGCGAAAGCGTAGCTGGGTTTTATGGTCATGCGAATAGGCCGTGCTGTGACAGGCAAAAAATAACAGGGTTGCGGGCAAGCATATAGTTGATTACCGGTGGAAGTCGCACTTAGTTTAGCTTTACCAGGCTGATGCCAACGGTTTTGCCTGAAGGATCTAACCGCGAAACGTAGCGCCAGCGCAACTCTTTGGCGTCGTCGAAAGCTTCCGGAAGGCGAGGAAGATAGCTCAACTCGCGGCGGATCGGATCATAGGCCCACTGTCCGGACATCTCGGCGTTCCGCCCCTCGACAAAGCCTCGCGGCCGGCGCCCGAGGAAATCTATCGGGCTGGCCGCGGCCACTTCAATGATGCGCGCTTCCTCGCCGTGCATGATGCGCTCGCCTATTGCCAACTGTATGCCGACGCGGATGTTGCGCACCGTTAGATTCACCTCGGTGCGCTCCGCTTCCGCCTGCATGGCGTTCAGACGCACCAGCAGCACCGCTGCGAGCAGGCCGAGGACAGCCACCACGACGGCAAATTCGAATTTGCTGGCTCCGCTCTGGCGTGTCACATTATTTCTTCATGGTCACTTTGCCCAGATCCCACAAGGGCAGGAAGATACCCAGTGCGAGGATCAGGACCATGATGCCCAGCGCAACAATCAGTAACGGTTCGATCTGTTGCGCCAGCGTCTTCAGTTCGTACTCGACCTCGCTTTGGTACATGTCGGCGACTTCCTTCATCATGTCGTCGAGCGCACCCGATTCCTCCCCGACCGCGATCATCTGCAGCACGACGGGCGTGAATACGCCGGCCGCGATCGAGGTGCGCAGAATGCTCTCGCCGCGCTCGACGCCGTCGCGCATTTTTTCGACCTTGTCCGAGATATAGGCGTTGTCGACGGTTTCCGCGACATTGGTCAGCGCCTGGATGATGGGCACACCGCTGCGCGAGGCCAGCGCGAAACTGGCAGCAAAGCGCGCCAGCGTGGCCTTGCGGACGATCTTGCCGGCGATCGGGATTTTCAGTTTGAAGCGATCCCAGAGATAGCGGCCTCTAGCAGTTTTGCGCCACGCGTTGAAAGCAAAAACACTCGCGATGATGCCCAGCAACAAGACATGCCACCAGTTCAACATGAAATCCGAGAAGCCGATCAGGATCCGCGTCATCAATGGCAATTCGGCGCCAAAGCCCTTGAACACCTTGGCAAAGGCCGGAATCACGAAGATGTTGACGATGACAATGGCAATGCCCATGGCGGCGACGACAAACGATGGATAGCGCAGCGCGGATTTGACCTGGTCCTGCATGAAGCGCTCAAACGCCAGGTGATCGAACATGCGCAGAAACACTTCTTCCAGTCGCCCCGTCATTTCGCCAACGCGCACCATGGACAGATAGAAGGGCGAGAACACTGTTGGATGACGGGCCAGCGAGAGCGAAAGCTCGCGACCCGAATCGAGGCTTTCGCGCACATCCTGCAACACCTCCTTCATCGCCGGATTGGTACTCGATTCCTGCAAGCCGGTCAGCGCGCGCATGATCGGCACCCCGGCGCGCAGCAAGGTATAGATCTGACGCGAGAACAGCAGCACGTCCATGTGCTGAACTTTTTGCTTGAACAGCTGAAAGCGGATGCCGATCCCGCTTTCCGAGGCGCCGACGGGAACCGCCGATGGCTTGATCTCCATCGGGGTGATGCCGCGACCGAATAAAAGATCGGCCACCGCGCCAGCCGTCGCGCCCTCCAGCACGCCCTGCTCGATGTCTCCGGCGCCGTTGCGGCCGCGGTAGGCGAAGTTAGGCATATTGCTCGACCACGGCGGACACGGCGACACGGCGAAAATCAGAGCGATACACGCTTGATCCCCTCCTTGAGTAGTTTGACGTTGAAGTTCAGCAGGTAGCCGCGGCGAATTTTCATCAGCTTCAGGTAGGTCATTATTTGGGCGGTATGCACAGGCTGCAATTGATCAACAGCCTTAAGTTCCAGTAGCAGGCAACCATCTACAACAATGTCTGCCCGAAACCCGATGCCAAGATTATGCCCCTGGAAGAAGGCAGCAATGTCGACTTGTCGCGCGACGATCAGGCCACGGTCGGCAAGTGCGATAGCCAATGCCGCTTCATATATCGACTCCAACAAACCCGGCCCGAGTTCACGATGCACATCAAACGCTGCATCAAGCACAACCGTCGCCAATTCGTCAGAACAATCAAGCATTCGCCGTGTCGCCGTGTTCGCCGTGGTCATTCTGGCGTACTTTGTCACTCATCCAGTTGCGTACTGATCCGCATCGCTTCCTCGATCGTGGTGCGACCGTCTACCACCAGGCGCACGGCATCGCGACGCAGGGTGTTGCCGCCCATCTGCTCGCGACCGATCTGCATGAATTCGTTGGGGTCGCCGCGGTTCACCGCCTCAACCAGGGCGTTGTTCATGTCGAGGATTTCATACACCGCCTGGCGTCCCTGATAGCCGGTATTGGCGCAATGACTGCAGCCCTGACCTTTCTTGTACTCGACGTCATCGACGCCATCGCCGAGTTCAGCCTGCAGCCACAAGTGCTCGTGCGGCGTCGGGCTGTAGGGTGCGACACAGTTCTCGCAGGTAACGCGCACCAGGCGCTGCGCCAGCACCATCTGAATCGACAGCGCCACCATGTAGCGCGGCACGCCCATGTCGAGCAGCCGGATCGGTGTCGACAGCGCGTCGTTGGTGTGCAGCGTCGACAGCACGAGGTGGCCTGTCATCGCGGCGCGCATGCCGATCTCGGCGGTTTCCTGATCGCGCATTTCGCCCAGCAGGATGATGTCCGGGTCCTGCCGCAGCGCAGTGCGCAGCACGCGGCTGAAGGAGAGGTCGATCTTCTCGTGCACCTGCACCTGATTAAGTCCGGGCAAGCGATACTCGACCGGGTCCTCGACGGTGATGATTTTCTTCTCGGGGGTGTTCAACTCGTTGAGCGCGGCGTAGAGGGTCGTGGTCTTGCCCGAACCGGTCGGGCCGGTCACCAGCACGATACCCGCTGGGCGCGCGATGGAGTTCCGAAAGCGCTCCAGTATTCTCGGCGGCATGCGCAGCTTGTCGAGCTGAAGCAGGCCGGTGTTCTGCGCCAGCAAACGCATGACGACGGATTCGCCATGCTGGGTCGGCATGGATGAGATCCGAATATCGATCGCTGTGTTGCGCAACTGAATATTGAAGCGGCCATCCTGCGGCAGGCGCTTTTCCGAAATATCCAGGCCCGACATCAGTTTGAGACGCAGCACCAGAGCCGTGGAAATTTTTGAATCGGCTTCGGTTTGCACGCGCAGCACGCCGTCGATACGAAACCGGATCAACAGGGATCGTTCCTGCGGTTCGATGTGGATGTCGGATGCGCGCATTTTCAGCGCTTCTTCAAACACGGTGTTGAGCAGTTTGACGACCGGCGCATCCTCGGCACCGGTCGTGAGTCCGAGAATATTGCCGAAATCCACCGACACATCGCCCATGTCGGCGGTAAGTTCCTTGGCCAGCCCGCTGATTTCCGCCGCCCGGCTGTAAACCCGATCGATGGCCGCCAGCAACTGGCTTTCGGTCACCACCGCAAGGTCGATGTCGCGCTTGAGGACGCGGGCCAGTTCGTCAAAAGCCGTCAGGTCGGTGGGGTCGGCCATGCCGACGACAAGAATCCCGTCACGCTCCTGCAATACCAGGCCGCGATGACGACGCGCCTGGGCTTCCGGCAGCAGCTTGATCAGGTCCGGCTGGAGCCGGAAAGTCTTGAGGTCGACGAATTCAGCGCCCAACTGGCGCGCGAGGCCGTTCGAGATGCCCTCTTCAGTGACGTAGCCGCTCTCCACCAGCACGCGACCCAGTTTGCGACCCGAACGCTTTTGGGCGTCAAGTGCAAGCTTGAGCTGCTCCCCGGTAACAAGATCCTGCTGCAACAACATGTCACCAAGGCGAATTCTTTCCGGACGAGCCATCAGGTGATCTCCAAAGCGGCCCCAGATCTTGGCCTTCGCAAGCTCGATTTTGCCCGAAACTCCCGGGCGAATCAGCCGTTTTCCGGAAACCCCGCTTATTCGGAAGATGCCGGTTCGCGTTCCAGCTGAATCTCATTGTCCTGATGACTCACGCTGGCGCGGTTTGATTCCGCGACGGGTTGGATCGGCCAAGCGCGCCCGTCACTCGTCACCCTCGCCGTCTCACCAGCGCCGACTTTTGGCCAATCACCGACGGGCAGACCCAGAATAAAGCCGAGGCCAAGGACAGGACGGCGCGACGAGGCAGCGCCTTGTCGAAATTGGCATCAGCCTTGCAATTTCTCGCCCGGTTGTTTTCTCAATCCCGGCGGGGCCGTGTCGAGAAACTTGGTTTTCTCCGACCATTTTTCGTATTTCCAGACACCCTGCTCAAAATCGTAGGAATAGGTATCGAACACGGTAAACGTCGCCACGTAGGAAAAATGCGGCTTGCCGCCGCTGCAGGAGTAACGGTAGTTCGCACCGAGTTTGGCCTCCAGCTTGTCGGCTTTGAGTCCGACCCAGTCCAGGGTTCGCGGGCAGTTGCCGGCCACCTTCATGAAGGTCGTGATGGCGATGACCACTTCATTCGCGTCGCGACGCGCCGTCGCATGCCAGATGTAGTGCGCGCCGCCGATGAACTCTATCGCCACGACCCAGACAAAGATGCAAATGAATTGCGTCAATCGTGCGTAGGGTCGCTTGACGATCACATAGGCGCTATACGTCAGCCACACCGCAAACGGCAACACCAGGGCGAGAATCAAAAACCCCGCGTGCGGCTGGCCAAGCGTCAGCACCAGAATGATGGCGATGACCGTCGACGAATAGATCTTCCGCATCGACGATCGGGACAACTGAAAGCGAACGCTCTCGTTCAATTTGAAGGCTGCTCCGCTAATGCCAGGCTCCGCCCGAATCCAGGCAGGCAACCATGATACTGTGCTTCAAAAATCGGCGCTGGCAATACGGCGAATGAGTCTAAGGAAATGCTGAACAAGTCGCTACCATTCGGGCTGAGCCTGTCGAAGCCCTTGATTTGACAGGCTGGCGTTTCGACCGTTCGACAAGCTCACGGCTCAACGCGAACGGGCTTGATCAATGATTTCCCAAGGGCCGCGAAGCGGAGCGTCAAAAGCAAAAGGCAGGCGGTGCAATTCAGCGCCGCCTGCCTTTTCTTACGTCATAACCGGCCACAAAACGACTGTCGCCGGAACTGGTCATCAACCGATTTTCATGCACACCGTCCAGAAAGTGGTAGTCGCGGTTTCGTTGTAGGCAAGCGGTCCCGGCACGCCCGCTGCCGGGGCCAGCGGGTTCCCCGCGCCGGTATTGCCACGCAGGTTGCCGACGTTGTTGCCAATGTTGGTGGCGGGCAGAGGGCCGTCAATGATGGTGTCGATGGCCGCCGCCTGCTTGGTGGACAAACCCGACGCACAGGCAAAAATTCCGGGCAGGCCATACACGGTCGGCGCTCCGACGGCAACGCCGATCAAACCGTTCGCGCCATGACGCGGCAGTGCCGCCGGCATGACCGCTGTCGGATCACCGGACAACAGACCGGAACCACGCAAGGCTTGCCAGAAGGATGAGCCTTCGGCGTTGCCGTTGGTGAAGGTTCCGCCGACCGCAATCTGCAGCACGCCAGTTCCGTTTCCTCCCACCGTGCTGGGCCAGCCGCGAGCAGTATAGGTAGCGACAGCTTCGTCGCCGGGAACTGTTTTGTAGCGATCAATATAGCCATTATAGGCCGCCTGGATCGACTTCATGTCATTGACGATGGACTTGGTCTTGGTGTTCTCGATCATTTCCTGGCCTTGCAGGACGCCGACCAGCAGCAGGCCGATGATGACCAGAACGATGGCAATTTCGACCAGGGTAAAACCCGATTGGCGGTTCCGAATTTTGATTCTCATAGTGGCTTCCCTTTGATTTGGATGCGGACGTGTAACTTGCGACTATCACTATAGTGATGAATGACCGGTACCGGGAGTCAGAGAAATTTACGGTGCACGCGCCGGCAGGCGCAGCAAAAAGCTCAAACCCTCCGGCGCGGCGCGCGCCTGCAGGTCTCCGCCCGCTTCGCGCAGGCTCTTGCGCGCCTGGTAGAGGCCCAGACCCAGGCCGCTCGGGCGTCCGGTGGCGAAGGGTTCAAACAGCTTTTCCGGCGCCAGCGGAGCGGTATCCGGTGGCCAGGGGCAAAAGAAATCAAGCTCCGCCATGGCGGGTTCGGTGCTGGTCCGCAAAGTGAGTGTCGGGCTTGCTTTTGCAGGCTCGCGCCAGGCGGAGGCGAGGTTGCCAAACAGATTGTCCAGCGCCCGCGCCAACAGCCCCGCCGCGACCCAGGCCGAGGCGTCGCCGACTACCATCGCCTCGACGCCGGCCAAACGCGCCGCATGAACTGTCGCATCACGCAAATCGATCATGCTCGCTTGCTCCACCGCCGGGTTTTTACCCAGTGCGCCTATCAGGCGCTCGGCGCGATCCGCCGCCAGTGGCGCGTTGTCACGCAGGCGCCGGGCGGCGGCCAGCAAGGTTTCCGGGGTGTCGCCGGCGGCAATATCGGCGCTCACCCAGAGCACCCATTGGGCCAGATTGCGCATGTCGTGCTGCAGATAAAGCGACAGCCGGGCGCGTTCCGCCAATGCCGCCGACAGGGCCTCGGTGCGGGCATGCAAGCGTGTCTCCAGCAGCAACACAAAAACACGCGCCAGATGCTCGGCGAACAGGCGATGCTCGCCCCAGGATTGGTCGTGCGTCAAGGCCAGGCGCAGCCTGACTTCATCACCGCTGGCAAGTTCGAAAACCAGCGGCGGTACCGCCGCTGGTTTTTTTTTGGGGCCGGCCGCGTCGAGTGTGCCGGCCACCGGTTGCCCAAACCAGCTGCCTTCCCACTGCATGTGCCGCCAGCCTCCGCTGGCGAGTTCCGGCCATGCGGCGGCCGGAAGGTCGAGGGGGTCGATGGGCTGGCTTGCCAACTGCAGCAGGTTCTCCATGCGGCGGCGATAGCTGCGCGCCAGACGACCGATGCGATAGCTGGCGGCCAGAATGATCAGCCCCGCCGCAATGAGGAAAAAGCCGAGGCTGGTCAGGCTATTCGGGACGTCGAATTCCATACTTGTTCAAGTAGTAATAGACGTGTTCGCGGGCCATGCCGAGACGGCGGCCGGTCTCGGCTATGTTGTAGCCCGTTTCCACCAGCGCACGCCGCAGCAGTTGCTCTTCGGCGGCGGAAGCCGCTTCCTTCGGACCTTCGTCAAGGCGCGTGGTCAGGTGCAGGCGCGCTTCGCCGGCTTCCGCCATGCGAACTTCCTCGCCGGAAAACAACTCGGCGCGGCGCAAAGCCTGGATGATCGTTGCCACGGCTGCGGGCTTCACCAGAAAATCAAAGGCGCCGCGCCGCACTGCCTCCAGCGCAGCCGCCCGCTCATCCTGCCCGGTGAGCACGATGAGCTTGGTCGATGGCGTCTGGCGCAGGCAATCGTCGAGAAAGGCCAAACCTTCTGCCATGGTGCTGGGCGCAGGCGGCAGCCCGAGATCAAGCAATATCAGGCTCGGCGGTGTGTCCGAAGCCAGGCAGGCCAGCGCTGTGGCGCGATCATGCGCCTGCTGCACGGCAAATCCCGCGTCGCCCAGCACAGAGGCAAGATAGCCAGCCAGCGCCAGGTCGTCTTCGACGATCAGCAGGAAAGGGGCGGCACGAGCGGGCAAGATGACGAAGTGTTCAAGGCAGGCTGCCGGCCTGAAGCATGCGATTGAAGAGAACGGCGGCGGGTATCCAGGTGAACATGTCGTCAAACTCACCATTGACGCCGCCGATCGCGACCGGCGGGTGGCTGACGAAAACCTGATCGTTGTTCTGGTTTGCCGCTTCGTCGATGCCGCCCACCACCCCGGTTTGACCATTGGCGCCCAAGGAAAAAACCACTGCCACCGCGCTTGTGGTGAGCACCGGCGCGGCGCCGCAGGTGGTAGCGGTGATGCCGGTTGCGCTGCCGCAAACCCTCAGGTTGGGTGCGGCGCCATACGTTGCCAAGGTCGCTGTCCTGATGCCATTCGGTGTCGTTGCTGCGTTGGCATTGGCGCCCGGAGCAATTGCCGTGGTGACCGCATAACGAATGCGATTGGTGGGGCCTTGCCAGGCATCCTGCAGATAACCGTTAGCGTCCGGGTTGGGCATGCCGAGCGTAACCGCGGGCAGAAAACCGTTATAGGGATTGGTGCATGGTGTCACTGCCGTGGAACCGCCGACAGGACTTTCAATACCGTTTGAAGCGGCCGATGCGGGACAGGGCAAGCGCCCATTGGCCGCGGCATATCCTATCAGCGCCTCTTTGGCGTCGTCGAGAATTTTTTGGCTGTCCTTGAACTTCTGCTGGGCAATCTGCGCGCTGATCACGGAAAGGCCGCCGCCCAGCAGCATGGCCACAATGAGCAGCACCATCGCCATTTCGATCAGGGTAAAGCCACGGCCCGTGACAGGAGTCAATTTCATGATGTCGTGATTTTCCATGATTGGGTTACGGCAGCCGTCCCGCCTGAGTCATCCGGACAAACAATACATTGGGAAGCAGCCATCTCGGCAAGTCGTCGAATTCGCCATTGGCTGCCGCGCTGTTGGTCTTCGGGTGGCTGACAAACACCTGATCATTGTTCTGGTTGGCCGCTTCGTCCACGCCGCCGGCCAAACCGCGATTGGGTCCCAGCGAAAAGACCAGCGCCACGGAATTGCTGGTAACAACTGCAGCGGTACCGCAGGTCGTCGGCGTAATTCCTGTCGCACTGGCGCATACGCGCAGGTTTGCGGCGGGGCCGAATACCGCGGTAGTAGCGGTCTGAATGCCATTGGTGGTGGTTGCGGCGTTGGCACTTGCCGTGGTGACGGCGTAACGCATGCGCCCGGCCCAGCCATCAAGCAAATATCCGGTGGCATCAACCCCTGGCAGACCGAGCGTGGCAGCGGGGAGAAAACCGTTATAGGGGCTGGCGCAGGCGCCACCGCCAAGGGGGCTCTCGACTCCGTTGGACACAGCGGTCGCCGGGCACGGCAAGCGGCCGTTGATCGCGGCAAAACCCAGCAGCGCATCGGTCGCCTGAACCACGGCGGCGAGACTGGCCGCCTCCTGTTCAACTTGCTGACTGGCACCGCCGAATGCTCGAACAGCGTAGTAGGAGCCAAGAACGCCGAAAATCATCAGCAACATCAACAGGGCTGCGCCTTGCTGCCGCTGCTTCGCTGCATGGCTCATTT
>JAIPCT010000143.1 GCA_021738065.1 Burkholderiaceae bacterium | reverse complement strand
CCGACTTCGGGCAATTCAACGCTGCAGCCAGATAGTTCCATGCCGGTTTCAAGCGGCATATCCAGCGGCAATCCCGACAATCGAATCCCAGTACCGCTGATGTCGGCGACTTGCGCCTCGACTGCATACTCCGAACCATCCCCGGATGTGAAGTTGATTTTGCACTTGAGCGGTCGGGCGATCGGGGTCATCAACCGATAGTTTTCACGCCGTTGAAGTCGCAAAATACTGTCCGGCAACTCCGCATGAAAGGCCGGATTTCCATCGATTTCGGTCTGTTTCAGGCCGCGCAGAATGAACTGAACCTCGACTTTCTGCAGTTGCGTGACACCGAAGAGCTTCGATGCCTGCAGTGCCTTTTTGTTCATGTCCGCGCTTGCGCCCAACTCGAAAATCAACCCGTTGTCACCATAGCTCACCAGACTGGTAAGCACCATGTCACGGCCTTCGTTGAATATCAGGGTGATCTGCGACACTGTCTCGACCATGCCGCGAAACACCGTAAACATCTCGCTCCGGGCACGCAACAAATACTGACTGTATTCATCATTGGGCACGAGTTCCATGGCAACTTTCGGCGTCGGTACCGCACTGGAACCGGATTCAGCGTTGGAGCTTGTCATTGAGATAGGCGCAAGAAAGCATGAGCAAGTCCAATTTTAGCCCGGATTGATTTCTCCGGCCTGCGCAACAAATTGCGGAACCTCCCCGCGCTCCACCTGATACAACCACGCCAGCAATTCGGCCACTGCGACGTAGAGCTGCGGCGGTATGTGCTGATCGAGATCGATCTCTGCCAGCAAGGCAACCAGTATCGGCGACTCGTGCACATACACCCCGTGTTCCTTCGCGCGCGCAATGATCTCGTCGGCGATCAGGCCGCGGCCCTTCGCCACCACAGTCGGTGCGCCAACGCCGGGAGCGTACTTCAATGCCACCGCAAGCGTTCGCTGTTTGTCTTCGTCAGCCCGTGTCATTGTTCGTCTGAATATCCAGCAGTTTCAATCCAGCCGCAGTGAACGCCCGCTGCAAGGCTGGTGTTGCCTTGTTCAGGTCGGACAGGCTGCGCGTGTCGGCGGTATTCAAAGTCAGGGAGACCGCGTGGCCGTCCAACTGCAAGCGGGCATCTATTTCGCCCAGGCGAGGTAGAGTAAGTCTCAAATTCGTGCTCCAGGTGCCTGCCTCATTCTCAGGATTCTCACCCTGCGCAGCCTCGCGTTCAATTTCCCAGTTCAGATCCTGATCCGGCCATATTTCGCCATGCCACACCAGGCGCTGCGTGGCCCCGGCCTCAAGTTGCTGCTGCACGAGCGCTCGCAGATCTTCGGGAACAAGCTGCGAAATCGCTGTCTGATTTCCTGGCAAAGGCAATTCGGCCGCTGCTGCACCGGTCGCCGATTCGCGGCCGAACAGCGTCTGCAACAGGGATACCGGGGAGCGGGCGGCGATATTCTCGCGCCGTCCCACCAGCGCCGACTTTGCCGAAAACTCCTCCGCCATGCCGATGCCGCGCCAAGCCGCCAGCGTTTCGGCACGCGAATGCTCTCCCTGTGGTTCTGCCAGCAAGCTGGCAAGCTGCCGTTGGCCGTGCACCCATTGCACTTGATGCGCTTCGTAGAAAAGACCGCTGCTTCCCACCGCTTCGGCGAGTCGAGCTGGCAGGCCTTGCGCCAGGCCCGCTGCGCTGGTCGGTGCTTGCGCCAGCAGCGGCCGCCCTCTCGTAAGCGCTGCCGGCAAGGCAGGTTCGCCATCGCGGGCCAGCAGCGAGGCAATCAGTTGTCCGGTTCGCGAAAGCGTCGCCGGTTGATAGGCCTCCACCGCTTTTCCCGCGCCGCTTTCGGCGAGTTTCGCCACAATCGCACCGGGAGTGCGATCAACCGCCACCAGGTCCAGCGTATCTCCGGTTTTGGCGCCTGCGAGCAATGACAGCGTCAAGCTCTTTCCTGCCACCAGCGCCTTGTAGGTATTTTGCGGCAGGACTTCCTGAATCTGGGCCCGAAATATCTGCCCGCGCTGAAGATCCGGCAGATCGGAGGGCAATCCGGATATCGGCCGCACCGGATTGAGTTGTGTCTCGGTTAGATTCCGAACCTGAACGCCGACGTCGATGGGAACCATTACCATGAGATGCCCTCGTGTTCAGGCAGGTAGCCGCGTGCACTCGAACTGCGCAAGCGACCCATCGGACAGTCAGGCCCGCGAACCGCTCGATACGCCGAAACCCGGTCTGCCGTCGGACGCCGAGTACGCCGCCTCGACCTGCCGGCGGCGACTTTGGCCGCCAAGAAACTGGCGCACATGGGCCATCCAGGGTTCGACATGACGACGAACCTCGGCGTCATCCTCGAGAATTTTCTCGATAAGCGCGCGTGTCCGATCAATATTGGCCAGATTCAAGACTGCGTCCCGATCGGTGCCTGAATCGGAAATCAGGCTGTCGCGCAATTGGGCAATCCGGCGCTCGATCCCCGTCACCACCTCCCAGTCGTTAGCCCGGGCGGCATCGGCCATTTTCGAGGAAAGGCCGCTGATTTCTTCGTAGATTTCCAGTCGCGTGAGCATCGTTGGCACTTTACTTCTTCAGCCAGCGTTTTTGGCACCGGCAATCACGGCGGGATCGTTGGCTATGCCTTCCCATGCCGACTTGATCTCGACCAGCAGTTTGCTGACTTCTTCCAGGGCTGCCGCATCATTTTTCATATTGGCATGCAGCAGACGGCTGCATATATAGTCATAGAGAGAGGCAAGCCGGTCGGACAACTCGTCGCTGGCGGAATAATCGAGGCTTGCCTTGAGCCCGTTGGTGATGATGTCGATGGCCTTTGAAACTGATTGGCCCTTGTCGGCGATACGCCCCTGCTGCATGGCGTTGGCTGCCTGGACAACGGCAAGCAACGCGCCGTCGAAAAGCATCATGACCAGTTGATGCGGATTGGCCGCGGCAACTCCGGTTTCGACGCCGATGCTGGTATACGTCTGTGCTTTTTTCTGGCTGACTGAAGCGGAAGCAAGGTTCATGGTTTTCTCCGATCTAGTTGCTGCTCGAAGTTCCGGGCAGATTGGCAAGTTGTTGCGTCAGGTACTGGCTAGTCTGGTTCATGCCGGCGATGAGTGAATCGAGTGCCGAATACTGCGCCCGATAGCGCGACTCGATGCTCAACAGGCGTACCGAAAGAGCGTCGCGCCGCTGGCCGATATCCTTGATCGACGCAGTAATGCCATCGGTGCGACTGGCTATCAGACCCGAACTGTCGAGCATGCTGCTGAGCGATCCATTGAAACGTACGGCGATTCCCTCGTTGCCCACGCTTGTCGATGTGAACAACGCGGCGACATCCATGGCTGGATTGGCCAGCGCCGCGGCAAGCTTGCTGCTGTCCACCACCAGCGTACCGTCTTTTTGCAAGGCGATGCCGATGCTGGACAGGGTCGCGATGCCGCCTTCGATACCGCTGACATTGCCTTGCACCAGCCCGCGCAATGTCGCGCCGATACCGCGCACGGTGCTGTCGCCGGTAAGAACGGAAGCGCGTTTGTTTGCCGCGTCATAGGCCGAACTGCTTTGCAACTGCTTGACGGCATCGTTGTAAGTTTTGACAAAACTGTTGATCGCGTTCGTAGTCGCGGCGGTATTCTGACTGACAGTGAGGCTGGAGCTGCCAACCTTGATCAGATTGATCGATACCCCGTCGATCACATCG
Organism: Burkholderiaceae bacterium; assembly: GCA_021738065.1. Taxonomy (GTDB): domain Bacteria; phylum Pseudomonadota; class Gammaproteobacteria; order Burkholderiales; family Rhodocyclaceae; genus Sulfuritalea. The sequence goes on along the minus strand of JAIPCT010000143.1, from coordinate 5,744 downwards.
CTAACGGTATTGCTGGAGCGAGTGATGGCAATGCCGTTGACACTGAACTCGGCATCATCAGCCGGCTGCGTCTGTACCAGGCCCGCTGAATCCAGCCCTGTCAGTGCATGGGTGCCACCACTGGCGGAATCGGTCGCGGTCACTGCAATCGCACCAGCCGACCCCGGTGTTGTTGAAGTCAACACCAGGCGATTGGTGCTGCCATCGTTGACTATCGTCGCGGTTACGCCGGCGCCGGCGTCATTGATGGCCTGGCGAATCCCGGCCAGCGTGTTGTTCGTGCCGTCTATGGTGACATTCACCGTGGCGCCGGCGCCGACTTTTATTGCCAGGCTACCGGTTGTGAAGGTGTCCGTTGTCGCCGCATAGTTGGTGCCGCTGCGTACCGCGTGATACTTGGCTAATTGCGTGACATTGACGGTATAGCTGCCAGCCGCCGCCGTGCTACCGGCCGAGGCGGACAGCACGCTCGGATCAGACACGGTCGCCGTGCGGCCGACGAATGTGGCCTCGAGCGTCAGCGCCTTGGCCGTCGACTGCACCGCCGAGAGCGCACCCTTGAGCGATCCATAAGCCGTAAGCTTGGCCTGATAGCTGGCTTCCTTGAAGTTCAGCGCGGTGATGGGTCGCTGTTCCAGCGCCATCAACTGGCTGACGATGCTGTTAACATCAAGCCCCGAACCCAGTCCGGGAGATGAAAGTCCTGCCATGTCAATCGCCTCCTCAATACTTACTATAACGGAAGCTCAGCCGAAATCTGTAGGATAACTCCTGCCCGATTCATCTCTTTGTTCCAAAAAAAACCCGCACCAAGTGCGGGTTTTGATTTTGCGGCCTAAAACAACGTCAGACTTTTTGCTGCACCAGAATTCCCTGCATTCGATCGATGGAGCGTGCGATATCCAACATTTCCTGCGATGGAATTTGCCGAATCATCTCACCGGTTTCGTGGTCGGTGATTCGAACAACAGTCTTACCGGTACTGTCGTCAATGGAAAAATCCAGGCTGTTTCTGCTGACAGCCTGGATCTGTACCTTGACTTTGGCGACGGCTTCTTCGACTTGCGCTCTATCAGACGCGGGTTGCGCCTGACTAGACTGGTTGGGCAGAGCCTGAACAAATACTGCCTGCGGCTGCGGCGAAACGGACTGCGCCGCCCCCCCTTGCGGGGCGGCCGGCACGGGCACCGAAACTCCGGAACTGCTGATAGCTTGAATGTTCATAACACCTCCGCTAAAACGGGGCGAAGTTTGCGCTTCGCCCCATTATCGACTCAGGCCAGTATTAGCCGCGCAGCAAGGTCAGCACCGTATTCGGCAGCGCGTTCGCCTGGGCCAACATGGCCACACCGGCTTGCTGAAGAATCTGGTTGCGGGTTAGCGATGCGGTTTCCATAGCGAAATCGGTGTCCTGAATCCGGCTGCGGGCAGCGGTCAGGTTTTCCGCTGTGGCTGCCAAACTGGAGGTCACCGACTCGAAACGGTTCTGGATCGCGCCGAAGGTGCTGCGCAGGGTGCTGACCGAGGATAGCGCGGCGTCAATCTTGCTGATCATCGTATTCGCGTTCGATACTGTCGTCACCGATCCGCTGCTAAGCGCCGAGTTGCCCAGTGCAAGCGCTGCAGCAGAAAAGCCGCTTGTCGTAGGAGCAGTACCGGCAATAGTGATGGTATCAGCTGCAGTCATGCGAATTGAACCTACGTAGGTCTTCGTTATTGCAGTACCCGATACAGCCGTTGCCATTGAGGCGGTCGTGGTGTTGGTCGTGTTGTTAGTGCCCGACAAGGCGCCAAGGCCGGTGCCGGTTTCCGCCGTCGTCTTTTGGACAATAAGTATGTCTCGCCCATCAACGGCATTTAGAGTCATGTTGCCGCCACTAAAGGAGGCAGTAACGCCAGAGGCTCCCGAATTGGTGTTGATGGCAGCGGCGACAGTAGCGCCATCCAGTGCCGTATTAGTACCAGTGGCACTTGTATCGGCGTTGGTATAGATCGCAATGCCATTCAGCGAGAGGCTGTACGCTGTATTGGTTGTAGTAACGTTTGAAAATGCGAACTGCGCCGTCGAGTCAGCGGTAGCGGTCAAACCACCAATACCCGCAGCATTGATGGCTGCAGCCTTAGCATAGGCGCTTCCAATGCTCTGACCTGCGCCGGTACCCGCAGCAGATGCACCAACGTCAACCGCCTGGCCGGTGCCGACAGTCACCTTGAGCCCGCCCGAGACCAGTGCGCCCACTGTAACGCCGGTGCCTTGCTGTCCAACATTGGTTGCACTGCTGTAAAGCGATCCCCCGACATAGTCAGCGGTCTTTCCAATCGCAGCAGTGCGCATACTGGTGCTCAGGCCGACCGAAATCGTCTCACCGACATTGGCGCCGACCTGAAAACTGGCGTTGCCAAAGGTGCCGTCGAGGATCTTCAGACTATTGAAAGAAGTTTGGGTCGCCGTACGGTCGATTTCCGAAAGGCGCTGCTGGACTTCCAGGTCCAGGGCAGCACGGTCGGACGCGCTGTTGGTCGAGTTGGCGGACTGAACCGCCAGCTCGCGGATGCGCTGCAGGTTCGAGGTTACCTCGGCCAGCGCGCCTTCACCGGTCTGAGCCAGCGAAACGCCGTCGTTGGCGTTGCGGACCGCCTGGTTGAGGCCGCGAATCTGGGTGGTGAATCGCTCGGAAATTGCCAGGCCGGCCGCGTCATCCTTGGCGCTGTTGATACGCAGGCCGGAGGACAGTCGCTGCAAGGAGGTTGCCAAAGCGTTCTGGGAAGTATTGAGATTGCGCTGTGCAGTCAGCGACGAGATGTTGGTGTTAATGACTTGTGGCATTTTGCTTCTCCTTTCAGAGGGTTATCCTAATCGGATGAGCCTGAATGGCTGCCTCCGAAGGGTTTTTTGATGCGGCGTTAAACTGCCGACAAGTCAATTATCGGAACGCCTCTGGAAAACTTTAGGGACTTGCAAAAAGAATTAGGTGCGCCTCTGGTGCTGCCATATTCATACCTCGGCTGCACGATTTCTTTGCGAGCATCTGAATCATCCACTTAAACTGCTACATTCTCGCCATGCCCATACTATCGACTGCTACCCGTTCATGATTGAAAAAGCGCTCCCTGACAACGAGGCGTGGATTTCCGTTTTTTCCGAGGCTGAGCTGCCGGTGCTTCGTCACTCGGTCAACGCACTGGAAATCCTGCGCGAAGATGCAGATAGCGCCAATGGACGGAAGCTCGCCAGCGTGATTCTGCACGATCCACTGCTCACGCTGCGCGTGCTGGCCTACATCGAGGTACATCGCCGGCAGCGGCAAACCACCGACATAACTACAATCGACCGCGCGATCATGATGATCGGCATCACCCCGTTCTTCCGTGATTTCCAGGATCTGCCCGTTGCCGAAGATCGACTCAAAGCGCACCCACAGGCCTTGCTCGGATTGCTCAAGGCAATCACCCGCGCTCGCCGCGCAGCGCATTGGGCTCACGACTGGGCGATTCTGCGGCGCGATACGGACGTCAATGAAATTGCTCTGGCCACACTATTGCGTGATGTCGCCGAGTTCCTGATGTGGATTTTCGCACCTAAACTGGCCCTGCAGTTTCGCGATGCTCAACTCGCGCAACCACAGCAGCGCTCCGCGATACTTCAGGAAAAAATCTTCGGTTTACCCCTCAACCAATTGACCCTGGATCTAACCCAGGCTTGGCACCTTCCGGCGCTGCTGGTCGAGTTGCTGGATCACAATCATGCGGATAAACCCCGGGTGCGCAACGTAAAACTTGCCGTCGATCTCGCCCGCCATTCCGCGACGGGCTGGAGCAACCCTGCCCTGCCCGACGACTTCGCCGGGATTCGCGATTTGCTCCACGTAAATCAGGAAACCCTGGTGCGCCGCCTTGACGTCGACGAAGCTACTGCGCAAAGCTTGCTGGCGATGGATGATTCGATCGAAAGCTAGAGTCTGCCACCCGGTTCTGTCGTTTTTGTCGGCAATGCCGCGACAGGATCAACGGTTCTGAACTGAATCTGACCTCCAGGCCGGACCTTCGACCTTCAAGGAATCTTTCTGCTTTTCATGGTGATTGGCAGACTGTCGGAGATACCCAGCTCTTTCAGCTTTGCACGCGCCGCATCGGCTTCTGCACGGGTGGCAAAGGGGCCGGCGTGCACGCGAGCCTCGATGGTGGCGGGAATTCCATTCTGCTCAAGCTTGGCGCGCAACTCTTCGGCATTGTCCAGGTTACTGAACACGCCCAATTGCAAGCCAAACTGACTCTCTGCTGCGCGTTTGAGCGGACGCGAAGCAGGGTGTTGGGCGGCGCGCTCAGGTGCGCGACCGGCGCCGGATGCGGGTGGAGGCGACTTTAAACCTGATGCAACCGGGGGCGCCGGTTCGGCGCGATGCAACATGGCAAGCCGGCTCGCTGCCGGCTTGGTCAGTGGCTTTTCATCCACTGTGCTTTTTTGCGCTGCGGTTTCCGGCGCGGCACTCTCCTCGGGCACGCCCTGTACCGGTGCCGGCGACGACTGACTCTCGGTTTCAGTCGCCGCGGCAACTGGGGGTTTCTCGATCGAGTCAACGGCCACTACCATGGCTGCAGGAGCCGCCGGCGACTCAGCCATGAGCTTTTGAGGTGGTTGCGGCGCATTCAGCAAGTCGAATATTGCCAAACTCCCAAGCAAACCGGCAACGATGACGACGGCGACAGCAATTCGGTTAAGCAAACGCTTTTTAAGCGCAGCATCGTTGATCGGGTCGATGTCCGGCTGGATATCCAACTCAGTGGGTGGAGTCGATGTCTCGATCATCTCGATCTTCCTCTTTTTTATGAATTTCAAATCCAGACTCGCCACGAGCCAGTGCCGCGACCAATTCGGCCTCGCCGATCGAGATGCCGCATCGATCGGCAATGCCGGCTGCCGGGATGTCTTGTTGCGCCAAAGTCATGGCTTCACTATATAGCGGAGAAACATTCCGAGCAGTCTTCAAATACCGGATTTCTTCCGCGAGATGTGCCGTTTCCGCACGTAAATGCTCAACTTCGCGCCGCAAACGCTGCACCTCGTTTTCCTGCTTTGAACGCGCCAACTCGTCGGCAAATACCGGCTCCGGATCGGCCTCCCCCGCTTCGGCCATGTCCTGCCCTGCTCCACCCGGGGAATTCGCCTCATAATCGCCCGGCGCCGCAGAATGATGCGGCTTAGACTCGACCGCATGACCTGAAACCCAGGGCGGCGCCACTGCTACCAGCGACTGGGAATTTGCTTTGACCTGATTCCTGTTGATCCGCCAAAGACGCAGTAGCAACAGGATTGCATAGACCAGCACCAGCGCAGCGAATAGGTAAACATAGTCGCGTAAGTCAAGCGTGGAAAGATCGATCATGCGGCATCTCCGCGGCAGCGCCCGCGCTCACGGGGCACGCAGCGCAACGTTGCGAAATGCAGGGAATGGACAGGCATGAGTCGTGGGCAATTTCATCGACGGAACGGATTGGCTCGATGATACCCTTTGAAAGCCTATCTCTGTGTCCGGGTCACCATCCACATTTGGAACGTTCCAACCGACTGAAACTGGCTGAAAGGATCTAACCGCGTCATTCCCATTCAATCGTAGCCGGCGGCTTGCCTGAGATGTCATAGACCACGCGGTTGATGCCGCGCACTTCGTTGATGATTCGGTTGGAGACTTTGCCCAGCAGTTCGTGGGGAAGTTCTGCCCATTTGGCGGTCATGAAATCGGAAG
>JAIPCT010000017.1 GCA_021738065.1 Burkholderiaceae bacterium | reverse complement strand
CCCAGCAGAAGGTGCTGGGCCTGCTGTATGGCAAGCCGGACCAGAGTTTCTACGCCAACGAGATTGCCCGCTGGGCAAAGGTCGGTAAAGGCAGCCTGATGCGCGAGCTGGACCGCCTGCATCGAGCCGGCGTACTGACGCTGAACCGCCAGGGCAACCAGACCCACTACCAGGCCAACCCGGAATGCCCGATTTATGGGGAGCTGCTGGGCATCGTGCGCAAGACTTTCGGCATCGGCGAGCAACTGCAGGCCACCCTGGCGCCCCTGGCGGATCGTCTGGTGTGGGCTTTTGTCTATGGCTCCATCGCCAAGGGCTCGGATCATGCCGGCAGCGATATCGACTTGATGCTGATCGGCGAAGACATCGGCTATGGCGACGTGGTGGAGCGTCTGTTGCCCGTCGAAGAGCGCCTGGGCCGCAGCATCAATCCGACGATCTACACGCCGGCCGATTGGCTGGCGAAGAAGGCCGCCGGCAACAGCTTTGTCGTGCGGGTATCAGAGCAGGACAAGATCAACCTGATCGGCGGACCGCCGCCGGAGGAGCCAGCCAATGAGCAGTAAGGACAACCTGGAAAACCTGGTTCGCAGCGGTGGCCTCAACAAGGAGCCGCCGGATCGCAAGGAGTGCGAAGGTTTGCTGCGCTCCGCCATTGACCGACTGAAAGATGCCCACAGCCCGGCACTGTCTTTCGCCAGCCGCTTCGACCTGGCCTACAACGCCGCCCATGCCCTGGCGCTGACGGCGCTGCGCCTGCAAGGCTATCGTTCGGACAAGCGCTATCTGGTATTCCAGTGCCTGGTACACACGATCGACGCAAGCAAGGCGCAGGTTCGGATGTTCGCGCTGTGCCATGAACGGCGCAATCTGGCGGAATACGAAGGCTACATGGACGTGGACGACGCCTTGCTGATCGACCTGCTTGCTGCGACCGACGACCTTATGGCTCGGGTACAGAAAGCCATGGGCGACGCAGAATAAACGCAGAACAAATTTCGCCCGGATCAGCCAGGAATAGCGCATGAAACTGAAGTTCAAGGTCCAGCCCTACCAGACCCATGCGGTGGATTCGCTGGCCGACTGCTTTGCTGGTCAGCCGAAAGCCGTGCAGCGCTGGCGACTTCTACACTGAACCTATTGCTGCGCTCACATAGGCACTTGACAGGCGTACGCAAACACGTACCATTCAAGCTCCTTTGAAGGAGCGCGAAATGGACACACTTACCGCCAGCGAAGCCCGGGCAAATCTTTACCGGCTCATTGATCAAACAACCGAGTCTCACGAGCCAATCATTATTTCCGGAAAACGCAGCAGTGCCGTGCTTCTCTCTGCGGAAGATTGGAGCGCAATTCAAGAAACCTTGTACTTGCTGGCCGTGCCTGGCATGCGCGAGTCCATCAAGGCGGGCATGGCCGAACCGCTCGCAAAAAGTTCGAAGCAGCTTAAATGGTGAGTTGGGAAGTTGTGTATGCCAGGCAAGCTATGAAGGATGCAAAGAAGCTAGCGGCAAGCGGCCTTAAACCAAAGGCGCAGGATCTGCTTTCGCTTCTTGCCAACGACCCGTTCCAGAATCCACCGCCCTTTGAAAAATTGGTCGGCGATCTTGCCGGCGCCTATTCTCGCCGCATCAATATTCAGCACCGCATCGTGTATGAAGTTTTTACGAAAGAGAAAACGGTTCGTGTCCTGCGTATGTGGACACACTACGAATAAGCGGCCCAGCCCGTTCATCAACACGGACTGACGCGACAGGGTCTGTCCAGCCGGTTGTCGAACCCTGAACGTATGCACTTTCCGGCAGGCTAATTCCGCTCAAGGCAAATCGGCGACAGCTAGCCGCATTGCACTTTCCATTCAGCATCACGCATTGAACCCGCGGCGCAAGTATTTCACCGGTATCACCGGTATCACCGAGGTCGCCAAAACTCGGCGCTGATGAAACAAAGCGCTACAAGGCGGTCGAGCAAAAGACGCTCTCCTCGCCGCAGCGGATGGCGCTACGGCGTTGCTCAGGGGCGCAGACGAACGGGGCGTACAGGAGCCGCGCAGCACCGGCCACCGCCACGTCGGGCCTCTTGTCCAGGGAGTGGACGACCGTACGCCTTAGGCGTATAGTTGCTTGATGCATACCGTAGTCGAAACCATGCTGTTTCAGCGCCAGTGGCCGCTCTACTGGACCGAAGACGAACGTGGCGCATTCGCTGCGTATATTGCAGAACATCCCACCGCCGGAACCGTCGTGCCCGAGTCCGGAGGCATTCGCAAGATGCGTTGGGGAAGGGCGGGTTCGGGCAAGTCAGGCGGCGTTCGGGTTATCTATTTCACTCGCAATGCAGAAGGCGAGGTTGTTTTGCTCACACTGTATGCGAAGTCAAAAACTGACAACCTCACCGGCCCCAAGTTGAAGGAGATTCGCCGTGTCCTCGAAGAGTAAGCCTCTCACCAAATCGGAACTGACTGCCCACGAAGCAAAGCGCGACCTTGCTGCCGACCTCTTGCAATCGGTGCGCGAAATGAAGGCCGGTCAAGTTCACGTCGTTACGTCGCCTGTCATTGAGGCGCGGAAGAAAACGGGTCTGTCACAGTCTCAATTTGCAACCCTGCTTGGAGTATCCATTCGAACTTTGCAGGGTTGGGAGCAAGGTCGCAAGCAGCCCAGCGGCGCCGCTCGAACTTTGCTGGCTATAGCCAGCACAAATCCGAAGGCGGTACTGGCAGTAGCGGGCAGGTAGTGTTTCGTGCGCCAAGGGCCCAAGCCCGCGGTGGCGGGGACGTTGCGCGATAAAGTCACGCAGCGCCCCTGAACTTCGACGTTTCTACGCGTCCGCGCTCACGGTTGGCTACGTCTGCTCAGGGCAAATCGGCGACACCGAATCCGTAATTTTCCGCCTTGTGTTTCCCGTTCAGTGCCTTGCACTGAACCCCGCCGCGCGAGCATTTCGCTCGTATCACCGAGGTCGCAAAAACTCGGCGCTGGCGCTACGGCGTTGATCAGGGGCGCAGGCGCGCCGGGGCGTGGAGGAAGCCGCGAAAGCGGGCGCGGCCGCCGCGCTGGACGCCGGGCAGCTGGCTGTAGTCGGGGAAGCGTTCGAGAAAGCGGCCGATGGCGACGCGGCCTTCGAGGCGGCCCAGCGCCATGCCGACGCACTGGTGGATGCCGGAGCCAAAGGCCAGGTGCCGGTTGGGCGCGCGGCCGATGTCCAGGGTGTCGGGATCGGGGAAGTGTTCCGGATCGCGGTTGGCCGCGCCGATGCCCAGGGTGACGAAACTCTGCGCCGGTATGTTGACGCCGCCGATTTCGGTGTCGCGCGTTGCCAGCCGGTTGCCGAGCTGGTTGGAGCTTTCCATGCGCAGGAATTCTTCGACGGCGGTCTTGATGAGTTCCGGCTCGGCGATCAGCCGCGCCTTTTGCTCGGGCCATTCCTGCAGTGCGACCAGCCCGTTGCCGATCAGGTTGGTGGTGGTTTCGTGGCCGGCATTGAGCAGGAAGATGCAGTTGTGCATCAGCTCTTTCGGCTCCAGTTGCTCGCCGTCTTCTCCGGCGATCAGGCGCGAGAGCATGTCGGTCTCGGGGTCGCCCGGATTGCGCCGGCGATCTTCGATCACCTTGCCCAGATAGTGTTCCATTTCGACGATGGCGCGGCTGGCGCGTTCGATCTGTTCCGGCTTGAGCACCGGCTCGAGCGCGCCGAGCACCAGCAGCGACCATTCGCGCAGCGAGTCGCGCTGGCCGTGCGGCACGCCGAGCAGGTTGCCGATGATTTCCACCGGAATGGCGCCGGCATAGTCGTCGACCAGGTCCACGTCGCCCCGGCTTTCGAGCTTGTCGAGCAGGCTGTCGACCAGAGCTTCGAGGCCGGCTTCCATGGTGTTGATGTGGCGCGGCGTCAGCGCCGCCGCCATCAGCCGGCGCACCCGCGTGTGGGCCGGCGGGTCGCTGAACACCAGGCTGGTGGTGTGGTGCTCGTAGATCGGCGTGTCGCCGAACTTGGGCTTGAATTCCTTTTTCTTGTCGGAGCTGAAGGTGGCGGTATCTTTGTACACCGTCATCAGATCCTGATAGCGGGACAGGAAAAACGAGCCGTCGGGCATGCGATGCACCGGGTCCAGCTCGCGCAGGGCGCGATAGTAGGGGTAAGGGTCGGCGTAAAAATCCGCGGGCAGCTTGCGCAGGTCGAAGCTGGCGACGGCCTGGCGCGCCGCGTCGGCAGAAAAATGGTTGCGCTGCATTTCTTGCTCCTGGATTACTCTTGGGTTTCCTGCTGCAGTGACGGTGAACTGCGGGCGGATTTTCTGTCGAATCCGCGCCTCTCCATTGCCTCGATTCTATAAGATTGATTGATGTTCAAAATATTTTTATCTTTGCTTTGCCTTTGCTCGCTGCCGGTAGCGGCGAGCGAGCTTCCAACTGCCGTGTTGCGCGCCTTGAAGGATGCCGGCATTCCTCCGGCGGCGGCCGCCGTCTGGGTCAAGGAAGTTGAGGCGACGACGCCGCGCCTGGCGTGGAACGAGCGCGCCGCGATGAATCCGGCCTCGACCATGAAGCTGGTCACCACTTATGCCGCGCTTGATTTGCTCGGCCCCGCCTACGCCTGGAAAACCGAGGCATTTGCCAGCGGCCCGCTGGAGAACGGCGTGCTCACCGGCGATTTGCACTTGCGCGGCGGCGGCGATCCGCGCCTGACCTATGAACAGTTCGGCCGTCTGCTGCGCCAGATTCGCGGGCGCGGCATTCGCGAGATTCGTGGCGATCTGGTGATCGATCGCAGCGCATTTGCTGTCAGCCGGGTTGACCCGGGCAAGTTCGACGCGCAGCCGATGCGGCCCTATAACGTGGCGCCGGATGCGCTGCTGCTCAACTTCAATGCCCTGACCATGCAGTTGATCCCCGATCCGGGCAAGGATGCGCTGCTGATCGCCATGGAGCCGGCGCCGGCCAATCTCGATGTGCTGAACAAGATCACGCTGGGCCAGGGCAATGTCTGCGGCGACTGGCGCGAACGCCTGCGCGCCGATGTGTTCAGCCACGGCGAGACGACGCGCATGGTGCTCACCGGCGTCTTTCCCCTGGTCTGCGGCGAGCGCTACTGGAACATTGTGGTGCAGGAGCACCCGCAATTCCTGCTCGGGGTTTTCCGCCAGCTGTGGGCGGAACTCGGCGGCACGCTCGGCGGCGGCCTGCGCGAGGGCGGCGTGCCCGCCGGCGCCAACGCGGTCGGCGTCCTGCCATCGCCGACTTTGGCCGAGGTGGTGCGCGACATCAACAAGTTCTCCAACAACGTCATGGCGCGCCAGGTTTTTCTGACGCTGGGCATGGAGGCCGGGCAGCATCCGGCGACGCCGGACGGCAGCGATGCGGCGATCCGCGCCTGGCTCGAAGCGCGCGGCATGGCCATGCCGGAACTGGAACTGGAGAACGGCTCGGGCCTCTCGCGCCGTGAGCGAATCTCCGCCGGCAGCCTCGGCCGCCTGTTGCAGGCGGCGTGGAAAAGCCCGGTCATGCCGGAGTTAATTTCATCGCTGCCGGTCGCCGCAATCGATGGCACCATGAAGAAGCGCCTCAAGAAAAACGGCATCGCCGGGCAGGCGCACATCAAGACCGGGTATCTGGAAGGCGTGCGCAGCATTGCCGGCTACGTGCTGGATTCGGCCGGGCGGCGCTGGATCGTGGTGTTCTTCGTCAACCACGCCAACGCCGGCGCCGCGCAGGCCGCGCAGGATGCGCTGCTGGACTGGGTGTACGCGCGCGGCGCGCCATGAAACGCAGGGCTGTTAAGGCTTCGCCCGTGGCGCAACCCTGCTTCTGCGGTCGCCCGCTGGCATATGACGCCTGTTGCGGCGCGCTGCACGCCGGCCAGCCCGCAGCCGATGCCGAATCCCTGATGCGTTCGCGCTACAGCGCCTACGTACTCGGCCTGAATGATTACCTGCTGGCGACCTGGCATGTCGATACGCGCCCTGCCGCGCTCGATCTCGGCGCCGACCCGCTGCCCAAATGGCTGGGCCTGGAAGTCAAGGCGCACACGCAATCCGGCGACAGCGCGACGGTGGAATTTGTCGCCCGCTACCGCGTCGGCGGGCGCGCGCAACGGCTGCACGAAGTCAGCCGCTTTTTGCGCGAGGACGGCCGCTGGTACTACCTCGACGGCGAGATCGACGGTGCCGCATCGCAAGCGTCCGCCGCCGCGACGGCAACAACAATTCAAGGAGTCGGACCATGACCGCGCCCAGCCTGCAAGACCGGATGTTCGATCAACTTCGCGACCAGCGGCTGCTCGATCAGGCCCGCGTCTGCGCCGGTGAATACCTTGACGACTCGCTGCGCCGCCCGGTCGCTCCCAGCGCGCAGGCGCGCGCCGGCTTGCAGGCCTTTCGCGAAGCCTTGCCGGAAGAGCCGGCGAGCGGGGAAGACATCCTGAAACTGCTGCACGGGTTTGGCGCGCCCGCCACGTTGGCGAGCACCGGCGGACGCTACTTCGGTTTCGTCAATGGCGGCGTGCTGCCCGCCGCCCTCGCCGCGAAATGGCTGGCCGACACCTGGGACCAGAACGCGGCACTGGCCATCATGTCGCCCATCGCGGCGGAACTGGAAACGGTTTGCGAGAGCTGGCTGGTCGATCTGCTGCAACTGCCGGCGGGAACCGCCGCCGGTTTCGTCACCGGCACCTCGACCGCCACGCTGTGCGGCCTGGCGACCGGACGCAATGTCCTGCTCAAGCGCCTGAGCTGGGATGCCGATGCCGACGGCCTGTTTGGCGCGCCGCCTTTGCGCGTGGTACTGGGCGCGCAGGCCCATGCCTCGGTCGGCAAGGCGCTGGGCGTCCTCGGCTTGGGCAAGGCGCGCGTTGAACTGGCGCCCGCCGACGCGCAGGGCCGCATGATTCCCGAACACATGCCGGCGCTGGACGATCACTGCCTGGTGCTGGCGCAGGCGGGCAACGTCAATAGCGGCGCCTTCGACGATCTCGCCCGCATCGGCGCGCTGGCGCAGAACGCGGGCGCCTGGCTGCATGTCGATGGGGCCTTCGGTCTGTGGGCGGCCGGCTCCGCCCGTCATCGGCACTTGATGCGGGGCGCGGAACTGGCCGACTCCTGGTCGGCGGACGCGCACAAGACGCTCAACGCGCCCTATGACTGCGGCATCATCCTGTGCCGGCGGCGCGAGGCCTTGACCGAGGCTTTGCAGGCCAGCGCTTCTTACCTGCTCGGCAGCGGCCAGCGCGACGGCATGCACCTGACCCTGGACATGTCGCGTCGGGCGCGCGCGATCGAGCTCTGGGCCACGCTCAAAGCGCTGGGCCGGCGCGGCGTCGAGGACTTGGTGGATCGCTTGTGTAGCCACGCGCAGCGCTTCGCCGCCGGCCTGGCGGCGCAGGGTTTTCGCGTTCTCAACGAGGTGGTGTTCAATCAGGTGCTGGTGGCTTGCGCCACGGCGGAAGCCACCCAGGCGACGCTGGCGCGCATCCAGCAATCCGGCGAATGCTGGTGCGGCAGTGCCGTCTGGAACGGCGAGCCGGTGATCCGCATCAGTGTCTGCTCCTGGGCCAGCACCGAGGACGACATCGACCGCTCGGTGCAGGCCTTTGTCGCCGCGCGCGGGGAGCGGTAGCGCGCTGCCACCGTGAATCGTCGCTTATGCCAGCAGCCCGAGCAGTTCGTCCAGTTGCGAAATCATCCAGTCGGGCGGGTTGCCGGCAAATACGGATTCGTCGCACTCGCCGCCGCGGATGATCGCCACCGCGATGCCCGCCGCCCGCGCTCCGGCAACGTCGGCCATGCTGTCGCCGACGAACAGCACCTGGTCCGGCGCCAGTTGCCAGTCCGCCAATAGTCGCTGTATGCCTTCGGCGCGCGGCTTCATGCAGCTCACCTCGTCGCGGCTGATCACGGGCGACAGGCATTCGGCGAAGTCGAACTTCTCCAGGGCCCGGCCCAATGCGGCGCGTCCGATGTTGCTGACCATGCCGGTGCGCAGCTTCAGGTTCTTCAAGCGCCGGAGGATATCCGCCGCGCCGGGCCGCGGCGTCCAGCGCTGCAGCGCATCGGCATCCCATTTGTCGTAGATCGGACACAGCGCCTGGCGCAATTCGGCGATGCACCCCGAGGCCGCCAGGCGGTCGGTGGCGGCGTTCCACATCGTCGCGTAATTGCCCCGGGCGAACTCGTCGCCACTGAAGCCCTGCGCGGCAAAGGCACGGCGCAACTCGTCCTCGGCCTGCCGCAGCTGCCACTGAAAATCAACCAGCGTGCCTTCGAAGTCGAAGATGACGCCCTTGCAGGCGGAGCGGATTGCCCCGGATGTTTGATGCGAATGCATGCACGCAAGTATCGTTTGCGCTGGCTGCGCGGTCAATCGCCGCTCATGGCTTGCTCCGCCGGGCATGATCGGCAGTGGTCACCGCCGCCTCGATGGCCGGCCAGCGCTGGCGCAGTGCGTCGAAATCCGCTCGGCGCAGGGCGTAGACCACGCAGGGCGTGACGGCGCGGCAGGTGGCGTTGCGTGGGGCGTCGTGGAGCAATGCCTGCTCGCCGAAAATGTCGCCGGCGAGCAGCGTGCCCAGCGCATGTTCTGCGCCATCGCTGTCGTCGCTGTGCAGCACGCGGACCACGCCGCGCGCGATCAGGTAGAGCGCATCGCCGGCTTCGCCCTGGCTGACGATGGCTTCGTTCTCGATCACCGTGCGCTTTTGCAGCAGCGGCGTGATCTCGGCGACATCGGCCGCGGACAACCGGCGAAAGAAGGCAACCTTGCGCAGCAATTCGGCCGGATCGATGCGCAGTCGGGCGTTTTCCGGTGTGCGCAGCGCGCCGAGCTGGCGCGACACCTGCGCCAGTTCGGCTTCACCGATGCCCGGCGGCAGCAAGCCGTGGGCGACTTGCGCCTCGGTGGCTTCACGTGCCGCCAGCAGCGCGATGCGCTGGCTTAGGCGTTCCTGCATGGCGCTGACGAATTCCGGAAACTGCGCGCCGACGCCGTCAAGCTGGGTTCGCGCGAGATCGTGCCAGTGACGATAGCGACCGCGTACCTCTTCGACCACCGCTGCCGGTATGCCCTCGTTGGTCGCGATCTGGTCGAGGCTGGCCAGCACCCAGCCGTTGCCCTGATAGTGGGCCAGAACTTCCTCATAGTCGCGCACGATGCGCCGCGTGCGCATGCGCTCGCCGAGACTCTCCAGCCAGGCCCAGCCAAAGCCGTCGATCAGGCGATACAGCCCGCGTTCCATGATCCGGTTCATGTGGTGTGAGCGCACGTGTTCGAAATGCCCCTGGTAACGGATGGCATCGATCTGCAGCACCAGCACCGCCAGCAACTCGCGGTAGGCGCCCTCGCTCAGGTGGCCGTTGTTGTAAAGGCGCTGGTAGTAGGCGTGTTCCTCGGAGAATGCGCGCAGGTAGAGCAGCATCAATTCCTCGTGACGGCCCATTTCCTTTTGTCGCAGCTCGGCGATCGCGGCACGAATCCGCGTTTGATTCTGCTGGCATTTGTGTTCCAGCCGCGTTGCGATGTGCTGCGCAAAAAGGCCGCCGCGCAGCAGATCGGGAATGCGTTCGATGGTCATTTCTTGGGTGGCGAGATCGCGTTCCAGCAGCGCCAGCCGGTCGGCCAGTGGCGGGCGGTCGAGGCCCAGGCGATGCATCAGCTTCTCGATGCTCAGGCCCTGGACCAGCAGGGTGAACAGCACCGCGCCGGTGGTCAGCGGCATGAACAGTTCGGCGTGCGGAAATGCCGGCAGGCTGAGCACGATGGCCAGCGCAATGGCGCCGCGCAAGCCGCCCCAGAACATCACCGTCCGGTAGGCCATGCCGACCGGTGGCGAGCCGGGCAGACGACCCAGCAGGGGCATCAGGCCGTAGATCAGTGCCGCGCGCGAGAGCAGCATGGCCAGCACCACCCAAGGGAGATAAGCCAGCGAGCCCCATAGCGCGTGGAGGTCGACCGAGAGTCCGACCAGCAGGAAGATCAGCACGTTGGCGACAAAGGCCATGTATTCCCAGAAGTGATCCATGTAGCCGGAGACGGAGGGAGAAATCTTGGCCCGGCCCCAGCCACCCAGCACCACGCCGGCGGCGACCACCGCCATGACGCCGCTGACATGCAGCCAGTGCTCGGCGATCAGGAAGGAACAGTAGGCGAGGATGGTGGTCAGCGAGATCTCGATATCGGGCGAGCTTTGCACCTTGCCCAGCACCCAGCCGGTGGCCAGTCCGGCAAGCCAGCCGACGGCGATGCCGCCGACAAACACGCGGATGAATTCGCCGCCGCCGGCGATCGCCGCATCCCAGCTGAAGTAGCCGGCCAGCACCACGCCGACGAGGATTTTTGCCACCACCAGCGCGGTGGCATCGTTGAACAGGCTCTCGCCCTCGACCAGGATGGTCAGGCGTTTGGGCGCGCCCATCTGCTTGAACAGTGCGATTACCGCCACCGGGTCGGTGGCGCTGAGAATCGCGCCCAGCAGCAGGGCGGCCGGCAGGCTGAGCGGCGTGGCGGCCCACACCAGCAGGCCGATGAGGCCGGTGGAGAGAATCAGGCCGGGTACCGCCAGGGTCAGCACCGGCGCCAGATTACGCCGCAACAGGCGCGCATCCATGTTGTAGGCGGACTCGAACACCAGCGTCGGCAGAAAGACAAACAGGATCACTTCGGGGGCGACCCGGATGTCGGCGAGGAAATGCAGCGCCGACGGCCCGATCTCACCCAGTTCCTTGAGGCCGATGCCCACCAGCACCAGGGTCACCGTGAACGGCAGGCGAAAGCGCTCGGCCAATCCCTTGGTGGCGGCGGCCACCAGCAACAGGCCGGCAAAGATGGCGACCAGTTCCGGCGTAGACGAGACGTGGTTCATGGCAAGGGGAAGCGTCAGCCTTGGGCCGGGCAGGATTCCCGGACCCTTGATTCATCCTAGCAGGCGGATGCCTTCACGACAAATGACTTGTCTGCCGCCGCGGTCAATCCAGGCGGGCGGCTTGCCGATCCGGATGGTCTTGTCCGCGACGGTGTTCGGTGGATACTTGCTACAGCAGTTTCTCGATGTCGGCGGCCATGTCCTCCGGCTTGACGGATGAAGCAAAGCGATCGACCACCCTGCCATTGCGATCAACCAGGAACTTGGTGAAATTCCACTTGATGCTTTCCGTGCCCAGCAAGCCCGGCGCGCCGGCCTTGAGGAAAGCGAAGATGGGGTGGGTGTTGTCGCCGTTGACATCCACCTTGGCGAACATCGGAAAGCTGACGTCGTAGTTCAGGCTGCAGAACTCGCCGATGGCGGCTTCGTTGCCTGGTTCCTGGCCGCCGAACTGGTTGCAGGGAAAGCCGATCACCGTCAATCCCCGCTCGCCATACTTGCGCCACAGCGCCTCAAGGCCCGCATATTGCGGCGTGAAGCCGCAGCCGCTGGCGACATTGACGATCAACAGAACCCGGCCCTTGCAGTCCTTCATCGACCGCGTGCTGCCGTCGATGGCCTTGGCTGACAATTTGTAAAGTTGGCTCATCATTTCTCCTGATCAAGTTTGACGGCGTAGCGCTTGAGGTCGGCCAGGCGCACCACTTCCAGCGCTGCCGAAGAGGTCGACTCCAGCACCACCTGCGGCGCCATGCCGGCCTGCAAGGCTTCCTGCCAGCGTGCCGAACACAGGCACCAGCGCTCGCCGGGCAGCACGCCGGGGAATTCGAACTCGGGGTGCGGCGTGGACAAGTCGTTGCCGCGCGATTTCGAGTACGCCAGAAACTCCGCGCTGGCGACGATGCAAACGCCATGATTGCCGATATCTTCCTCGGTCACCTGACAGTCGCCGGTGCGGAAGAAGCCAGTCATCGGGTCGGTACTGCAAGGCTGCAAGACTCCGCCCAGGACATTCTTTGCCAGATCGTTCATTGCGCTCTCCTGAATGGTGCAAGGTTATCACCATGGGCCGATGCCCGGCCCGCAGCCGAAAAGAAACCGCTAGACTGGCAGGCCGACACTTGTCGCAAGCACGCCGCACCCGCCATGGATTTCCCCATCAAACCGCTGATCACGCTGCTCGCCATCGTCAATCCGATCGGCGTGATTCCCTTCTACATTCACTTCACCCGCTCGTTCAGCCCCGAACAGCGGCGCAAAACCATACGCACCGCCGCCTTCGCGGTGTTCGTCGTGATCGCCGCGAGCGCGTTGATGGGACTCAAGATCCTCGAGTATTTCGGCATCACCCTGGCCTCGTTTCAGGTGGGCGGCGGCCTGCTGCTGTTGATGAGCGCGATCCAGATGCTGCAGGCCGAGCCGGCCGAATCGAAGGCCAGCGATGTCGACGAAGGCGCCAGCCGCGCCGATTCCGGCGCCAGCATCGCCGTGGTGCCGTTGACCATCCCGCTCCTGACCGGACCCGCGGCGATTTCCACGGTGGTGATTTACGCCGAGAAGGCCAAGAGTTTCTGGCATCTGGGCACCTTGCTGATGTACGGGCTGATCATCGGGCTGGCGACCTGGGCCGCGCTTTCCATGGCCGGTCGCATCGCCCGCTTCATGGGCCAGACCGGCATCAACGTGATGACCCGGTTGATGGGGTTGATACTTGCGGCGATCGCCGTCGAGGTCATGTCCGACGGTTTGATCAAGCTGTTTCCCATCCTCGGCCGCTGACATGGGCACACAGGACATGCCCCTGGATCTGGCCGAACTCGAAGCCGTGCATCGGCGCCTTGGCGGCGAGGTGATCGAAACGCCTTTGTGGGCCAACGATTTCATGAGCCGCGAGTTCGGCGCCCCGATTTTCTTCAAACTCGAGAACCTGCAGCGCACCGGTTCGTTCAAGCTGCGCGGCGCGAGCAACAAGATCAATCGTCTGCTCGCCGGCGGCAAGGAGATTCGTGGCGTGGTCGCCGCATCCGCCGGCAACCATGCCCAGGGCCTGGCGCGCGCCGCCATGGCCGCCGGCCTGCCGGCGACGGTGGTGATGCCGGTCAGCGCGCCGCTGACCAAGATCGAATCCTGCCGGACGCTCGGCGCGGAAGTGATACTTTCCGGCACCACGCTGGAAGACGCCAAGCAGGTGGCGGACAGGTTGGCTGCGGAACGCCGCTTCGAGTTCGTCCATCCCTATGACGACTGGGACGTGATCGCGGGTCAGGGCGGGGTCGGCCTGGAAATCGTCGCCGCTTTGCCCGATGTCGGCACGGTGATCGTGCCGCTCGGCGGCGGCGGGCTGATTTCCGGAATCGCGCTGGCCATCAAGCTGCAACGTCCGGCAACGCGCATCATCGGCGTGCAGACGGCCGCTGTCGCGCCTTTCCGCAATTTCCTGCGCGACGGAACGCTCGAGGCCGTGTCACCGACCGCTCATACCATCGCCGACGGCATCAAGGTCAAGTCTCCGGGCATGCTGACGCGTCAGGTGATCGCCCGCTATGTTGACGAAATTGTCGTCGTTGATGACAACGCGATCGCCGAGGCCATGGTCTCCATGCTGGAGCGCACGCGCACCATCGGCGAAGGCGCGGGAGTCGTGGGCCTTGCCGCGCTGATGAAGGGACTGGTGGTGCCGCGCGCGGGCGAATCGATCGTCGTCATCGTCAGCGGCGGCAACGCCGACATGAGCCTGGTTGGCCGCTCGATAGACTATGGCCTGGCTTCCAGCGGCCGTCTGATGAGCCTGGTGGTGACCATGCCGGATTCGCCCGGCCACCTCGCCGCCTTGCTCGGCACCATCGCCGAGCACGGCATCAACGTGCAGCATGTCGAACACCGCCGCGGCGAACTGCATGTGCCGGTCGGCATGACCGAAGTCATCATGCAGATCGAGACACGTGACTTTGCCCACCAGCAGGAACTGCTCGAACATTTTGCGCGGCAAGGTTTGGCGGCGAGGAGTTTGCTGGGTGCGGGTGGTGGTTGAGCGCTTGGTTTAGCGGGAAGGCTGGCGCGATACTGTCGTGCTGATGGCGATGCGTTGCAAAAAAACCGGCCATTCAGGCCGGTTTTTTTTGCAGCATCCAACGGAGTGTTTTGGCTTCGGCCGGCCCTGCGGGCCTTAACCTGCGATGAAGCTGCAGCTTAGCCTGCGCCGAAATACGGACAAAGGGCCTGTGGCCCTCGACCTTACAGGCCGGCATCGGTGCGTAGCACGGCTGCTTTCGGAAGACATTTTGGCTTCGGCCGGCCCTGCGGGCCTTAACCTGCCAAACCCAGGCAGGTTAGCCTACGACGAAATACCGACAGTTCGCTGCGCGAACCGGCCTTACAGGCCGGCATCCGTGCGTAGCACGGCTGCTTTGTCGGTATTCTCCCACGTGAATTCCGGTTCGTCGCGGCCGAAGTGGCCGTAGGCGGCGGACTTTTCGTAGATGGGGCGCAGCAGGTTGAGCATGGTGACAATGCCTTTGGGGCGCAGGTCGAAATGCTTTTTCACCAGTTCGGCGATGGTGGCGTCGGCCACTTTTCCGGTGCCTTGCGTGGTGACCCAGATCGAAGTCGGTTCTGCAACGCCGATGGCATAGGAGATCTGCACCAGGCATTTGGTGGCGAGGCCGGCGGCGACGATGTTCTTCGCCACGTAGCGCGCGGCATAGGCTGCCGAGCGGTCGACCTTGGAGGGGTCCTTGCCGGAAAAGGCGCCGCCGCCATGCGGAGCCGCACCGCCGTAGGTGTCGACGATGATCTTGCGCCCGGTCAGACCGCAGTCGCCCTGCGGGCCGCCGACGACGAAGCGGCCGGTGGGATTCACCAGGTACTTGATCTCGCCCTTGATCAAATCCTTGGGCAGTATCGGCTTGATGATTTCCTCGATCACGGCTTCGCGGATCTGCGGCAGTTCAATGTCTGGCGCATGCTGGGTGGAGAGAACCACGGTATCAATCGAATGCGGCTTGCCGTCCTGGTAGCGCACGGTCACCTGGGATTTGGCGTCGGGGCGCAGCCAGGGCAGGCGGCCGTCGCGGCGCAGCATGGCCTGGCGTTCGACCAGGCGATGCGAAAGATGGATAGGCAGCGGCATCAGCACGTTGGTTTCGTCGCAGGCATAGCCGAACATCAGGCCCTGGTCACCGGCGCCCTGGTTGAGGTTGTCGTCGTAAGCCGCATTCACGCCCTGGGCGATATCGGGGCTCTGCTTGTCGTAGGCCACCAGCACGGCGCAGCCCTTGTAGTCGATGCCGTAGTCGGTGTTGTCGTAGCCGATGCGCTTGAGCACATTGCGCGTGATGCCGATGTAATCGATGATCGCGTTGGTGGTGATTTCCCCGGCGAGCACCACCAGGCCGGTATTGCACAGCGTTTCCGCGGCAACGCGCGAGTGCGGATCCTGCGCCAGGATGGCGTCGAGGATGGCATCGGAAATCTGGTCGGACACCTTGTCCGGATGGCCTTCCGAGACCGACTCGGAAGTGAATAGATGTTCTTGCGCCATGTTCACTGCTCCAAAACAAAAATGCCCCACAACATGGCGAGGCCAGCTATGGGGCGGAAGCAGGCGACGCTTTAGCGAAATTTATTTTCCGACCGCCAATGTTTCCGGGGGTCTTCTCCGCCTCGCAAGTTGTCTTGTTAACTCGGCGGAACAGCGCGCATTCTAAGCCAGACCGGCGACGGGCGTCAATTTCGGGTGATAAGCTGCGATTCCTCCTGAAATAGGCCTCTATGCTCTGGTTGCTCCAGTTCTGCGCGGCGCGCGCCGCCTTCGCCACCATGTTTACCGCCTGGTCGGCGGTGCTGCCATTGCTGCGCACAGACTGGCAGATCAGCGCCTCGCAGGCCGGGATGGTGCAATCGGCATATCACGTCGGCTTCCTGATCTCCCTGTTCGCCGTCGGTTTCCTCTCCGACCGCCACGGCGCGCGCCGCATTTACCTGTTGTCCAGTGTCGCGGCGGTGGTCAGCGGTTTGATATTCGCCGTGTTCGCCGACGGTTTCGTCTCGGCCCTGCTGCTCTACGGCCTCACCGGCTTATGCGCCGGCGGCTCCTACACCCCGGGTCTGGCCATCATCGCGCAACGCATGCGCGAGCGCCAGGGGCGGGCGCTGGGTTTCTATCTCGCCGCCGCCTCGCTTGGCTATGCCGTCGGCCTCTTGATCGCCAGCGCCATGATTCCGCTCGCCGGCTGGCGCAGCGCGTTCATCGTCACCGCTTGTTTTCCCGTGTTGGGCCTGGTGCTGGGCTACCGGGCGCTGCGCGATGTGCCGAACATCGTGCATCCGGTGCCGGACGGACACGGTACCCGGCGGCGGCTCCTTGAAGTGATGCGCAACAAGCCGGCGATGCTGTCGATCTGGGGCTATACCTTCCACGCCTGGGAACTGCTCGGCATGTGGGCCTGGCTGCCGGCATTTCTGGCGGCGGCTGCCATCGCCAGCGGCACCGTGGGAACGCAGGCGGTCAGCCTCGGCGCCACGCTGACGGCATTGACCTATCTGGCGGCGGTGGTCGGCAGCGTGCTGGGCGGCTCGCTGTCGGATCGCTGGGGCCGCACGACCGTGACCTTGATGATGGCCCTTGCCAGCCTGGTCTGTTCGTTCAGCTTCGGCTGGATGATCGGCTTGCCGATGTTCTTGCTGGTCGCCGTGGCGGTGTTCTACAACGTTACCGGGGTGGCCGATTCCTCGATCCACTCGACCACGCTGACGGAACTGACCGACCCGCGCTATCTCGGCGCCGCCTACTCGCTGCGCTCGGTGCTCGGTTTTGGCGCCGGCGCCATCGCGCCGTGGGTCTTCGGCCTGGTGCTCGACTGGGGCCGGGCCGGCGACGCGCTGCCCGAGCACTTCGTATGGGGGCTGGCCTGGTCGACTCTGGGCTTGGGCGGCCTGCTCGGGCCGGTGGTGATCTGGCGCTTGCGCCACCTGCCGGAGGCGGTGAAGCTGGCGGGCGGAAAACGCTGATCGCAACCGCGCCCGTCCGGCGATCTGTCGGTTGGGCGCTTGAGTCCTGGAGTCTGCTTCAGACTGGTTGCGGTCGGCTGACATATGCATAGGCTACGGCCGGTCCACTCAGTTTGCTGCCGTTCAGCCTCGTTTTGGTCAGATGCCGGGACCGTGCCCTATATAGGTAGTCCGTTCAAGATTCTATTAGTGCATTCGAGGCCGAGGAATATTGATCCGCTGGATAGATTGCAAGGAACGCATGATATTGCCAACGGTCTCCAAACGCATTCGCCTTGCAGGCGAGGGTGGGCTGTGCGCGTCCGGTACTTCAGTCCCATAACCCGGTTCATCTATCAGTACGCTGCCGTACTTGTTGGACACTTCAATACTGGTCTTCTGTGTCGCATCTTCTGGTTCAACGAGGATTACGGTAGCACTTGTAGCATCTGCCTCTCCGACTACATTGGTGCCGCGTATGCCAATAAGGGCTACAGCTAGACCGACCTTCATGGCCTCCGGCTTATTCTTGGCAATCAATCCACTGACAAACCGGAATGTTCCTTTGAATATGTGCGTGGCAAGCCCTTCTTCTCCTCGCTGATCGTTAAATTTGTTTATGCTCATCTCGGTATTGGAGCCGAGATAGAATTTGGTTTGATCATTGAATACCACTTGAACCGCTGAATCCTTTTCTGTCCTAATCACATCGTTCTGATAGATCAACGTATTTTTTTCAAGCTTTCTCGCTATGTCGCCAACGGATTGCGCCCATGCCGAGCCCTTTATCACGTCCGCCGTGCCGGCAGGTTCTGCTGCATGGGCAGGCAGTGCAAAAAGAGCGCACGCATATAGGAGCAACGGAAACAGTTGAGCCAATACAGGGTAGCGGTGCGTTTGCATGGAGTTTGCTTTCGTCTTTGCCAATTCGTAGGTATCCAAATGGCGTTGTTACAAGTAGTCTTCTTATGTAACTGTCTTGCATTGATGCTTGCTGCATGTAGCGGGATTCCTGATCGCCGAGCGATAGCTAAAAAATCCGCTGAGCAATCTGGATTCACCAGAGAGATCATACCTAGTGGACTTTTCTCATTGACCGCGTTCCGCAAACAGTCTGACCAAGATCATGCGCTTCTGGTTATATACATAGAAGGAGATGGGTTTGCCTTTCGGCGGAAGGGTCTGCTGTCATCTGATCCAACGCCCCATTCAATGCTCACGTTGGCGCTAGCCAAAAAAGACCCCCATCCCTCGGTGATGTACATTGCGCGCCCGTGCCAGTACCTCCCAGAGGATGCCCTCAAAACATGTGACCCCAAATATTGGTCCACCCACCGTTATTCAGAAGATGTCATTGTCGCCGTTGACAGCGCGATAAGCCATGCGGCCTCAGGGTACAAAAGTATCGCCTTGATCGGCTATTCTGGTGGAGGAACGATCGCCGCACTGATCGCCGCACGGCGAACGGACGTGGCTTGGCTGGTCACCATCGCGGCCAATCTTGATCATAAATCCTGGACACATCTGCATCAGATCACCCCGCTTTCTGGATCGCTGAATGCTGCTGACTTTGCAGAATCAATACAACACGTACGTCAACTTCATCTTACCGGCGAAAGGGACAGGGTCGTGCCATTTGAAGTGACTCAGGCATTTCTGAACAGAATGACGAACCACTCCCGAGTGTCTGTCAAAACCATTCCAGAGTTCGATCACGAGTGCTGCTGGGCAAGGGATTGGCCCGAATTGGCATGCATGCTTAGCGGTGATGCTTCGTATTGTGGCAAATGAAAATCAGAAATCCATCCGCATGGTGGCTGTTAATGTGTTTTCGCTAAAGTGGGTACGCCCAAGACGCTTGTTGAACTCAAGATTGCCGGTCAGTCCCTTGGCGCCAAAATAGCGCAGCCCAAGGCCAAACAGAAAATCATCGTTGTCATTTGAAGGCTGTGGGCCGGTTGCAACCTGGAGCTTTTGCATGGAGTAATCGTTTTGATAGAAGAGTTTCACAAACGGCTCATATTTGGCATAGCTATAGGCTGCATCTCCACCAATGCTGAACTGTCCAAGTTTAGTGATGGATTGCGAGATTGCGGTACCGTTACTCTCTGTAAATGACTTCTGCAGGCTGCGAGCATAGAGTAGGCCAGTGCGTGCGCCAAACACCCAGTTCTGCCAATGGGTTGTTGCATTAAGGTTCAAGTTCGCAAACAAGCGGTTGCCTGATGGCGAACTGGAAACGCGTACCGTAGAAGCAGGGGCGATGCGGAATTGGCTGTCACTGACGTCGCTGTATCCACCGCTCGCGTCAATACTCCAAGTTTTGTCAAGCACGTGACCTGCATACACGGCGATGGTCTTGCCAGTAGAAATCTGGTTACCTTGGTTAAAAGCTGTATCCACATCGCTGCGGTCATAACCGACGGCCACTCCAAGTACCGTGTTCTCCCACGGCGAGTAATCAACCCCGGCCAGAAGATTATGTCGGTTACCCTTAAGGGCCGTGCTGGACAAGCTATTTTTGAAATCTGAGTAGGAATAGCTACCCCATACACCGTAGTTCATGAGCCCATCGCCAGCGCTTAGACCCGACTGTCCTTCCCACATAAAACCAGACGCAATCTTGCGTGGGCCACTTGCCACGCCCCGCAACGCGTCGCCAATACGCGTGCCAATGGCGGTGGTCACCGCATTGACCTGGGTGTTCAACAACACCGAGGCGGTTGCGGTACTACTGGGGCTTGAGGCGGAAACAATTGCGCCGCCGCGTGTCAGTGTCCCTGAAAAAGTGCCGGTACAGGTTCCCGCGGTTCCGGGGTAGCCATTGTCCTGCCACGTGCCGGACAGCGTTAGGGTATTTCCACTCAACGTTCCACTAAAACTCGCCGTACCATTCGTAGTATCGATAATATTAAAACTCGATCCGGTGATGCTTCCCGTAGCACTGATGTTGCCGGTAATGTTGGTAATAGAACTGGCACCTACTGAACCTGAACCACTATAAGTGGTACCCGATTGCGTGAAGGTAAACGTGGCCGATTCATTGTTCGTCGGTTTGGGCGTTTGGCTATTGCAAGCAGTTTCGACAGAGGAAATAGTTCCAGAGAAGGAGCCAGTAGCGTCGACTGTAGCGTAGGCCAGGGTGCTGTATGGCAAGACCAGCAGGCTGAGCAAAAACAGATTGAGCCGTTTAACAGGTCCTATTTGTCGGAGTTCAACTCTAAGACCATGCGGATTTGCGATCCGTTCAACAGCCTCAAGAAGTGCACCCCTAATCTCTTTTGCTCTGTGCAGCATGGTCGCCATTTCTGTTGCTCCCCAAAGGCTTACTGGCACATTTGGAATGTGGCACATGCCGCCACCATGCTCCACGCAGGCACAGATCTTACCCCTATTAAAGACCTTGGTATTTTTATTTTGATCAAATTGCGCAAGGGCCTTGCAAGTCAAGAAACTGATCTTTTCTAACCGAGTGGCCAGTTTTGGATTGCGGCACTAAACCAACGGCTGGTTTGGAAAAAGGAGCCCACCGTCCGATGGCCGAGTCTGGGCCTCCATTTGAATCGATTCCACCTGTTGGAGCGTCTGCCCCCCTGACACCGGTCGCTCGAAACACATGCTCACAGCATCGCCAATGACTGTTGACGCTGCCGAGGAGCCGCTCACCGCGGCGAGATGGTTGTCAATAGCGGGGCAGGTTGTGGGAAGGCAGTTTTTTAGCGCTAGCGCGTCGGATGCGCGAAGCCGCGCGTGCTGCCTTCGATGAAATCGGCGAGTTCGGTCACTGCCGTTCTGTCCATGGCGCGCATGCGCGCTATGGCGTCGGCCAGCGGCACGCGTTGATAGAGCAGGCGGTAGGCATCTTTCAGGGCGCCGATGTCGGCGCGCGCAAAGCCGTTGCGTCTGAGGCCGACGAGGTTCAGGGCGCGGGCGCGGCCCGGGTTGCCGTCGGTGATGCAAAAAGGCAGGGCGTCTTGCACCACCTTGGAGGACAGCCCGATCATCGCGTTGCGCCCGATGCGGCAGAACTGGTGCACCGTGACTGCGGCCGAAATGAAGGCGTAGTCATGCACTACCACTTCGCCGGCAATGCCGGCGGTATTGGCCATGACGACGTGGTTGCCGACCACGCAGTCGTGGGCAATGTGGCTATAGGCCATGAGAAAACAGTTGTTGCCGATCCGCGTGGCGCTGCCGGGCCTTGATCCGCGATGCACCGTGACGCCTTCGCGCAGCCAGTTGTCGTCGCCGATCTCGGTGCTGGAAAGACAGTCGGACTTGAACTTGAAGTCCTGCGGATCGCCGCCGATAACCGCGTGTTCGGCGATGCGGTTGCGCGCGCCCATGCGCGTGTGGTGCTTGATCACGGCGTGCGCGGCGATTTCGCAATCGTCGCCGAGGATCACGTCTTCCTCGATCACGACATAGGGGCCGATGCGGATATTGTTGCCCAGCCGGGCGTCGGCGGCGACGGTCGCGCTGGGGTGGACGTTCACGCCAGCGCCTGCCGTATCACGCCGACGATGCGGCGGACCTGCTCGTCTTTCAGCATCGGCGAGATCGGCAATGACAGGCAGCGTCGGGCGACATGCTCGGTGACCGGCAGCGTCAGATGGCCATGCGTTGCGGCGAACATCTCCTGCTTGTGCAAGGGCACCGGGTAATACACGGCGCAGGCAATCCCCGCATCGGTGAGCACTTTCTGAATCACATCGCGCTGGTCGGAAAGGATGGTGTACTGGTGATACACATGGTGCCCCCAGCCGTCGGCGAAGGGTATTTCGACCAGGCCGTCGAGTTGCTGGTTGTACAAGTCGGCGATGGTGCTGCGGCGATGATTGAAATGGTCGAGATGCTTGAGCTTGACGCGCAGTATCACGGCCTGGATTTCGTCAAGCCGCGAGTTGTAGCCGAGGACGTGATGGTGGTAGCGCACCCGTGAGCCGTGGCTGGCCAGCACGCGCAATTCGGCGGCGAGCAGGTCGTTGTCGGTGATCATCAGGCCGCCGTCGCCGAAGGCGGAAAGATTCTTTGACGGATAGAAGGAAGTGCAGCCGATGTCGCCATAGGCGCCCGACTTGCGCCCGCCATAGTTGGCGCCGAAGGACTGCGCGGCGTCCTCGATGAGCTTGAGGCCGTGCTTTTCGCACAGCGCCATCAGGGGCGCCAGATGCACCGGCTGGCCGAACAGATGCACCGGCACGATGGCCTTGGTCCGTGGCGTGATGGCGGCCTCGATCTGGTCCAGATCGAGGTTGAAGCTGCGCGGATCGATATCGACAAAAACCGGCGTGGCGCCGCACATGACGATGGTCGAGGCGCTGGCGACGAAGGTGAAGGGCGTGGTGATGACCTCGTCGCCCGGACCGATGCCGATGGCGCGCAAGGCGATCAGCAGGGCGTCGGTACCCGAGGCGCAGGCGATCGCGTGCTTGACGCCGGCGTAGTTCGCCGCTTCGGCTTCGAAGGCCTTGACGTTGGGGCCGTTGATGTACTGGCAGGCGGCAAGGGCCTCGATCACGGCAGGCTGGATTTCATCTCGCAGCAGGGCGTACTCGGCCTTGAGATCAAGCATCGGTATGTTCATGGCGTTGGCATTAGCGTGAAATTAGGGTTGCGGAGTGACGGGCGATGGTCGAACAAAGCGATCCTGCGGTTTGCTTTCGCCGCGCCGTGGCGGCTGGATGGGGGCGGACACTCGTCCAGCGTTGGCCTTGTTTCATCGTCAGGATGCCGCGATCCGCCGCATGAATTCAGGGGAAAGCGGCGTGGCGTTGGGCAATCATGCGGTCGACATCCAGTGCGATGGCCAGCGCGTCACGGCCCTCGCGGCCGCTGACCACCGGCTTGCCGCCGCTGCGGACGGCCTCGACGAAGGCCAGGATTTCGGTCATCAGGGCGTCGCCCGGCGGTTGCTGGAAGGATTCGGTATCTATCGGCGGTTCGCCTTCAATCAGGGCCTCGCGTTTCTTGCTGATGCCGATGCGGCGCTCGCCGAAATCGACGGAGATGTATTCATGGTGCTGAAACACCCGCAGGCGCCGCAAGCTGGCGGTCGAGGTGCGGCTGGCGGTGAGATTGGCGACGCAGCCGTTGGCGAACTCGATGCGCGCGTTGGCGATGTCCACGCCATCGGTCAGCACCGATACGCCCGAGGCGCGCAGATCCGCCACCGGACTGGCGACCAGGGGCAGGATCAGGTCGAGATCGTGGATCATCAGGTCCAGCACCACCGATACGTCGATGCCGCGCGGCTTGAAGGGCGCCATGCGATGCGCTTCGATGAACACTGGCCGCTTGATCTTGTCGCGCACGGCCAGCCAGGCGGGATTGAAGCGTTCGAGATGACCGACCTGCAAGACCAGTTGCTTCGCCTCGGCCAGTGCAATCAGTTCGTCGGCTTCGGCGACGGTGACGGTGATCGGCTTTTCGGCCAGCACATGCGCCCCGGCGGCAAGGCAGGCCCGCGCTACGGCGTGATGGGACTCGGTGGTGCTGGCCACCGACACCAGATCGATGCCGTCGCCGAGCAGTTCCTCGATGCCGCCGTAGGCTTTTACGCCGAGTTCCTCGGCGACGCGTCGCGCCGTTTCCGGATGCGCATCGAGCACGCCGGTCAGCGCCACGCCGCTGCCGGTGGTCGCCAGCGCGGCGTACTTCTGGGCATGAAAGCGGCCCAGATAACCGACGCCGATAACGGCTGCGCGTAATTGTTTGGTCATGACGGAGAAATCGGCAGAGTGGTCTGGAGAGCGGACAGTAGGCGATAATTCTACTTGCTTTGCTTCCGGCACGAGGTTCGCTGGCGCGGCCATGAGCCTTCACCGCAGTCCTGTTCAAGAGTTCTTTCCGCCTTCAATGTCTTTCCTGTTCCCCTTTATTTTCCGCGTGCTGGCTCGCTTGCCGCTGCCCCTGCTGCACAACCTCGGCGCGCTGGCGGGTTGGCTGGCCTGGCTGCTGTCCGCCACCTACCGGCGTCACATGCGCGCGAATATGGCGCAGGCGGAGCTGGGCGAGGTACAAGCGGCGGCCATCGCCGAGGCCGGCAAGGCGCTGCTCGAACTGCCGAAAATCTGGCTGCGCCCGCAGCATGAAGTGGTTGCGCGCGTGGTCAAGGTCAGCGCCTGGGAGCTGGTCGAGGAGGCCTGGGCGAGCGGTCGCGGCATCCTGTTCCTGACGCCACATCTGGGCTGCTTCGAGATTACCGCGCAGTATTACGCCGCCAGAAAACCCATGACGGCTTTGTATCGGCGGCCGAAACAGGACTGGCTGGCACCCCTGATCGAGCAGGGGCGCGGCGCCAATCTGACGCTGGCGCCGGCCGATCTTTCGGGCGTGCGGCGACTGCTGAAAGCGCTCAAGCGCGGCGAGGCGGTCGGCATGCTGCCCGACCAGGTGCCCGGGCTCGGTGAAGGAGCGTGGTTGCCTTTCTTCGGCCGGCCGGCCTACACCATGACGCTGGCGGCGCGGCTGGCGGAAACCGGGGCGACCGTGCTGCTGGCCTACGCCGAGCGGCTGCACTACGGGGCCGGCTATCACCTCCGGCTGTTTCCGTTGACGGCGCCGCTGACAGGCGATCTGGTGCAGCGCGCGACGCAGCTCAATCGTGAACTCGAGACCCTGATCCGCCAGTGTCCCGAGCAATACCTGTGGGGCTACAACCGCTACAAGGTGCCGGCCGGGGCGGCAGCGCCGCCCGACGATGCAGTCGCGCCGGCCGCGGGGCAGGGGGAAGGCCATCGGGAAACTCCATGATGACGAGAGTTCTGCTCGCCCTCATGTGGCTGCTGCACTGGCTGCCGCTGCCGCTGCTGGCCGGGTTCGGGCGCGGGCTGGGCCTGGCCTTGTACGTTCTGGTGGGTGAGCGCAGGCGGGTGACGCTGATCAATCTCGGCCTGTGTTTTCCGCACTTGTCGGCGGCGGAAAAGTCGGCGCTGGCGAGACGGCATTTTTACGCCTTCGGTCGCAGCTTCCTCGAATTGGGCCTCTGGTGGTGGGCCTCTCCGGCCCGCATCCGGCGTCTGGTGCGCCTCGAAGGCCTGGAAAATCTAGCTGCCTGTCGCGGCAAGCCGGTGATTCTGCTGGTGCCGCATTTCGTCGGCATCGACGCCGGCGGCATACGCCTGTCGCTGGATACCGAGCAGGGGCTGGTGGCGATCTTCACCCGGCAGAAGAATCGCGTTTTCGAAGCGGCGATGAACGATGGCCGCAGGCGCTTCGGCAAGTTCGAAATGGTCTCGCGCCAGGAAGGCACGCGCAAGGCGCTCAAGGCCATGAAGGCGGGCCGCCTGTTCCACTACTCGCCGGACATGGACTACGGTCCGAAGGAGTCGGTCTTCGTGCCCTTCTTCGGTGTGCAGACCGCCACCATCACCGGCCTCGCCCGCCTCGCCAAGCTCACCGGGGCGACCGTGATTCCGCTGGTGACCCGCATCACCGACACCGGCTATGTCGCCAGCGTCGGCGCGCCGTGGGCCGATTTTCCGGGTGCCGGCGCCAGCAGCGAGACGGACAACGCAAGGCGTCTGAATGCCTTCATCGAGGCTGAAGTGCTGCAGTCGCCCGAGCAGTACTACTGGCTGCACAAGCGCTTCAAGACGCGCCCGCCGGGGGAAAAAGGGGTTTATTGACCCCAAGTTCGAAAAGTCGGCGCTGGCGGGACGGCGTATGCTCGACTCACTTTCATGCAGTGAAGCACCCCGGATGATGAATCAGGACAACAGCGGCAAGATGTCCCGCCCTTCCCCTGCGCTTTGCGGCCCACGGCAGGCAGCGCACTGCCTGCCGGCTGCGGCGGCGCAACGCAGGCGTTGCGCAACCCCGCCACGTTCCCTCGCGGCGAGGCTGCCAATGGGCGCGCTTTGCTCGCGGTTCAGCCGTCGTTTCGAACGCGCTGTTTCTCCCTGATGAAAATTCGCTTCACCAAAATGCATGGTCTCGGCAATGATTTTGTCGTGCTCGATGCCATCACCCAGGACTTCGTGCCGACGCCGGCCCAGGCGCGCTTTCTTGCCGACCGTCACTTCGGGGTCGGCTGCGACCAGATTCTCGTGGTCGAGCGGGCGAGCGCGCCCGGCGTCGATTTCCGCTACCGGATTTTCAATGCCGACGGCGGCGAGGTCGAACAGTGCGGCAACGGCGCGCGTTGCTTCGTGCGCTTCGTGCGCGAGCAGGGACTGAGCGACAAGACCGAGATTCGCGTTGAAACCCGCTCTGGCCTGATCACGCCGCGCCTCGAAGCCGATGGCCAGGTCACCGTCGATATGGGCGCGCCGCGCTTCCTTCCGGCCGAGATTCCGTTTGACGCCGAAGCCGACGCCGTGCTGCACCCTCTCATCGTGGGCGAGGCGAAGATCGAGATCAGCGTCGTCTCGATGGGCAACCCGCATGCGGTGCAAGTGGTCGACGATGTCGATACCGCCGCCGTGGCCGAACTCGGCCCCCTGATCGAAACGCACCCGCGCTTCCCGCGCCGGGTCAATGCCGGTTTCATGCAAGTGCTGAACCGCCACGCCATCCGGCTGCGTGTTTATGAGCGCGGCGCGGGCGAGACGCTGGCCTGCGGCACCGGCGCCTGCGCCGCCGTCGTTGCCGGCATCCGTCGCGGCCTGCTGGATTCGCCGGTACGCGTAGCCACCCGCGGCGGCGAACTGGTCATCGCCTGGAACCCGAGTGCCGATGGTGCCGATGGTGTCGATTCGCCGGTGATGATGACCGGCCCGGCAACCACCGTATTCAGCGCAGACATCGAATTACCGAGCAACCTGATATGAAAGCCAAGCCATGAGCATCCATCCCATTGCCTCGCTCCCTTGGAACGGAGCGATCCCGCTGCGGCCGCGAACTTCGCGCGGCTTCCCTTTGTGTTGGACGCATGCCTCCCTGGGGCGGCCCGACGGAGACATGAAATGAAATCAGAAGACGTCGCACGCTATCTTCACGATCACCCGGAATTCTTCGACCAGTATGCCGACACCCTGGCCCTGGTGACCCTGCCCGATCCGCACACCGGACGCGCCATCTCGATCACCGAGAAGCAGTTGTTCAATCTGCGCGACAAGGTGCGCACGCTTGAAGCGAAACTGGTCGAGCTGATCAGTTTCGGCGAGGAGAACGACGCCATCTCGGACAAGGTGCATGGGCTCGCCGTGGCCCTGATCGGCGCCACCGACCTGGCCGGCGTGGTGCGCGCCCTGTATTCGCATTTGGGCGGCGCCTTCGCCGTACCGCACGTCACGCTGCGTTTGTGGGGCGCGGGACAGGGGCAGAGCCAGGAGTTCGATGTCGCATCGGATGCCGTCAAGGCCTTTGCCGCCGCCCTCAAGCGGCCCTACTGCGGCACCGTGAAAGAGCAGGAATCGGTGCACTGGTTCGGCGAGGCGGCCACGCATTTGCGCTCGATGACCCAGGTACCGCTGCGCACGACCGGTGGCGACTGTTTCGGCCTGCTGGTGCTGGCCAGCGAAGAGCCGCATCGCTTCTACCCGGAACTCGGCACCGTGTACCTGGAGCGGATCGGCGACATGGCGTCGACCGCGCTGCTGCGCGTCGCCGAGTAGAGCGAAATAAGGTGTTTGGAGCGACGGGTGATGGTCGAGCGAAGCGAGCCGATCAGTAGCCCCCCGCGAGGGGGGGATGGGGGGCGGGACTTCAATCTGCTTTTCGCGTGTTTCATCGTCTGCGCGTGGAGCTTGCTGCCATGAGCGTTAGCCTGGACGCCGGTTCGGTCGAGCAGTTTCTCGCCGAGCTGGCCATTCAGCGGCGCGCCAGCCCGCACACCGTCGATGCCTATCGCCGCGATCTGACGCGGCTGACGGCGCTGGCCGCCGGTGCCGACCTGGCCAGCTTGCAGACGCCGCAACTGCGGCGCGGCCTGATGCAATTGCACGCCCAGGAACTCGCGCCGCGTTCCATCGCCCGCACCCTGTCGGCCTGGCGCAGCTACTACGCCTGGCTGGCGCGGCGCGGCGCCGTTGCCCTCAATCCGGCGGACGGCCTGCGTGCACCGAAACGTCCGCGCACCTTGCCCAAGGCCCTGGGCATCGACCAGGCAGCGGCCTTGCTCGATGTGCGTGCCGAAGGCCCGCTGCAAGTCCGCGACGCGGCGATCTTCGAACTTTTTTATTCCTCCGGCCTGCGCCTGTCCGAACTGGTCAGCCTGGATTGGCCGGGCGGCCTCGACCTGGCCAGCGGCGAAGTCACCGTCACCGGCAAGCGCCAGAAAACCCGCAAGATCCCGCTCGGCGACAAGGCCGCCGCCGCGCTGCGCGCCTGGCTGGCGCTGCGCCCGCAGTTCGAGCGCGGCGGCCAGGTCGCGCTCTTCCTCGGCCGCAACGGCACCCGCCTGACGCCGCGCCAGGTCCAGAGCCGCCTCGCGCAGTGGGCGCGACAGCAAGGGGTCGGCGTCCATGTCCATCCCCACATGCTGCGCCACTCTTTTGCCTCGCACGTGCTGCAATCCTCCGGCGATCTGCGCGCGGTGCAGGAAATGCTCGGCCACGCCAGCATCGCCGCGACGCAGATCTACACGCACCTGGACTTCCAGCATCTGGCGAAGATCTACGATTCGGCGCATCCGCGCGCCAAGAGCAAATAGCTCAAACGGGTTTTCTGCGGTTGACGTCAAGGCAGTGCGCGAAGCCTGTCCGGAACCGAAAGCAACCGATTCGCCAACACATGGCCGCGCCGCATCATCAAACCATGCGGACGGTATTTTGTTCGCCGTGTTGCCGTTGGTGGCAGCGTGAAGAACGTGCTTTACTCGACCGCCAACTCGGCGTCGCCGTCCCGCCAGCGCCGAGTTTTCTCAGCCGGGCAGCAACCGATACCCGGCCAGTACCGCCATGCCGGCGATGAAGGGCAGCCAGGGATTGCGCGACAGCGCGGCGGCGGCAATCGCGGCGATCGCGGCGGCGATCTTCGGATTCAGCGGTGCGACGTCGCCGCCGACCAGCAGGATGTCGGGCACCACGATGGCGGCCAGGGCTGCCGCCGGGGCATAGCGCAGCGCGCGCTGCAGCACCGGCGGCAGGCGCACCCGGCCGCCGAGCACGATGAAGCTCGCGCGCGGCAGCGTCGAGGCCAGGCCGATGGCGATGAAAGTCAGCCACAGCGTCGCTTCGGCGCTCATGCCGCTTCCTCCTTGCCCTGTACGCGCTCGGCGCCGAAGCCGGCAATGATGCCGACGCCGATGGCGACGATCAGGCCCAGGCGCAGCGGCATGCCGCGCAACAGTACGGCGGTGGCGCCGCTGGCGATGGCGGCGACCAGCATCGGCCGCTGCCTGGCCATCGGCACCAGCAGCACCAGCAAGGCCACCGTGGCCATGAATTCGAGCGACCAGTCTTTGGGAATCGAGCCGGCGGCCAGTACGCCGATCAGCGTAAATGTCTGCCACAGCAGCCAGCACCAGAGCGAAGGCGCCAGAAAATAGCCCAGACGCCAGCGCGCATCCTCGACCTTAAGCATTTTTTCCAGGGTGCAGGCGAACACGCCATCGGTCAGCAGGTGACCCGAGAACCAGCGCAGCGGTGCGCCGATGCCGCGAAAGCCCGGGGCGATGGCGGCGCTGAAAATCACGAAGCGCAGGTTCAGCGCCAGCGCCGTGAGCACGATCAGCCACATCGGCGCGCCGGCCACGATCAGCGGCAGCGTGCCCAGTTGCGCGGTGCCGGCGAACACGATCAGGTTCATGCCCATGGCTTGGAGCGGCGTGAAGCCGACGCCGATCATGGCCATGCCGGTGACCAGCGCCCAGGGGAGCAGACCGACGGAGACGGGCAGAAAGACGAGGAAGCCGGCGCGGGCGCCCTGACGGAATGGCGAAACGGACATGGTGAAGTTCAGATAAACCTAGATAAAGCAGTTGACCACGGGGAACACGGGGATACACGGGGAAATTCAGTGAGTTGGCCCGAATTTCGTGCGCACACATTTGGCTGCGGCATTCCTGGCGGTAAGCCTGTGCCCCCGTGCCCCCCGTGTTCCCCGTGGTTGAACTGAGGTTTTGAGGATAAACAGCCGGGTCATTCTAGGGGCAATCGGCGTCGTGTCGCGAGCTGCGGGGCTTTGCGCGAGGCCGTTGTTGAATGACGCTGGCGCCGGCTGCTAGGCCAGATGGCCCGCCGCCAGCGCCGCGTGATAAACCTGCAAGGCCACCCGGGCGTCGTTGGCCGCGTAAAGCATCTGGCGCTCGGTCAGGTTCGGATTGGCCCAGTTGGAGGTGGTGATGCGTCTGGATTTTTGCAGGCGCTGGCCGAAATACTGCGCCACGGCGGTTTTGGCACCGAGACTTTGCTTGGTGGCGGCGCTCTTCAAAGCGCGCGAAAGGTCGAGGATGTTTTTCGCCTCGATGCTCATGCGTGTCCGCAGTTGCGCCAGATCGCTGCCCAGGCCGAAGCCCACCTTGAGTATCCGCGTCGATTCGAGAATGTCTTCAAGTCCATGCTGCGCCGGCAGGCGGCTCAGCGGATAGAGGTACACGCGTTCGCTCGTCGCCAACTGGATCAGATGCGGTCCGGTGGACACTTCGCCCTTGCGGAAGGTCGGCTTGGCTTCGGTGTCGAAGCCGATCACCGCCTGCGCCAGCAGCGTCGCACGGGCTTTTGCGGCGAGCTCTGCGGTGACCACGAGAACCACGTCGGCCAAGGCCACGCCGGGGTAAAGCGGAAGTTCGGTTTCAGGTGCGATATCGGGGCTCATGTTAAGGTTGTGCCATGTTCTATGAATAATCCGTGCTGTCGGGAAGCCTGTTCGTGTCGCGCCAGCGATTCGTCGTGTTGCCGGGCGAAGGTTTTTCAGGACGGTTTACAATCTACACACTTTCGCGAGCGAGTCCCTATTCATGGCCGAGACTGCATTCTGTTACCACTGTCGACAGCACCATCCGAAAACGGAGATGCGCCAGATCGAAACCAAGGCCGGCAAACGCTGGCGCTGCATTCGCAGCATCGAAGCGACGCAGCAGGGTCAGGCCGCGCGCGAGGCCTATGGCCGCCAGGTTTCCGAAATGAACAAGTCCGAGGCGCAAAGCCGCGCGCGGCTGAGCAAACCCATCGTCGGCTCCTGAACACCGGACGGCTGTGCCGATGCGCACGCTATCGAGAGTCGTCGCCGTGCGGACACTCGCCCTGGTTCTGATGGCCGCGCTCGCGGCGTGCGCGCCGCTGCCTTCCGGGCGCAGCGAAGGCGCGCAGTGGCAACCCTCGCCGAATCACGATCAGCGCCGAGCGAACTACATCGTGCTGCACCAGACCAGCAACGACACTGTCGCCCGGGCCCTGGCGACATTGACCGATGCGCAGCGCAAGGTCAGCGCCCATTACCTGATCGGTCGCGACGGTCGGGTGCTGCAACTGGTCGACGAAGCAGCGCGGGCCTGGCATGCCGGTGAATCCTGGTGGGGCGGCATGACCGACCTCAACTCGGCCTCGATCGGCATCGAGCTCGACAACAACGGCGAGGAGGCGTTTGCCGAAGCCCAGATCGTCGCCCTGCTGGCGCTGCTCGATGATCTGCAGGCGCGCCATCGTTTTCCGCCGGCGAACATCCTGGCGCATGGCGATATCGCGCCGACGCGCAAGGTCGATCCCAGCCACCGCTTTCCCTGGCGGCGGCTGGCGCAGCATGGCTACGGGCTGTGGTGCGAGACGCCGCCGCCGTCGGCGCCGGTGGGCTTCGACGCGACGCTGGGACTGCAGGCGCTGGGCTACGACATCAACGTCACCGCTGCCGCGCGTAGTGCCTTCCGCCGCCATTTTCTGGGCAGCGAGGGCGATGCCGATCTGGCGCCCGGCGAGCAGGCGCTGCTGCACTGCCTGTTGCAGGGCAAGATGAGCGACGCGCGCGCGCCCGGCGTGCAGTGAGGCACTGATGAAAACCCGCTACGCCGATGCGATTGCCTACCTCACCAAGGATGGTTCCGAGATCCGCGAGCTGATGCATCCGGCGCTGCATGGCAATCGCCGGCAAAGCCTGGCCGAGGCCACCGTGCTGCCGGGTACCCGCACCCAATTGCATCGCCATGCGCATACCGAAGAGCTGTATCACATCAATGCCGGCAGCGGCATCATGACGCTGGGCGACAGCACGTTCAAAGTCGGCGCTGGCGATACGGTGTTGATCGCGCCCGGCACGCCGCATCGGATCGAAGCGAGCGGCGCGGAGCCGCTGGTCTTTTTCTGTTGCTGCAGCCCGCCCTACTCGCATGAAGATACCCAACTGCTGGAGCCGGCGTGATCGCCGGCAATATCCTTGCCGGTCTGCCGGCTGCAGCGCAGGCGGCGGAGCAGTTCGAGACCCTGTTGGCGCGGCCCGGCTTGCGCATCGAACGCATTGTTTCGCGCGGCCAGGCCAGTTCGCCCGGTTTCTGGTACCAGCAGGCCGACGCCGAATGGGTGCTGCTGGTCAGCGGTGAAGCGCGGCTGCGCTTCGAGGACGAAACGGAAAGCCGGCGCCTGGTGGCCGGCGACTGGCTGTTCATCGCGCCGCAACGACGCCACCGGGTGGAATCGACGGCGGCGGATGTCGACAGCGTCTGGCTGGCGGTGCATCACGCCGCCGCTTGAACCAAAACCTCAGTTCAACCACGGGGAACACGGGGGCAAGGGCTAACAGCCATGAATGCCGCAACCAAATGGGTGAGCACGCAATCTGGGACAACTGACTGAATTTCCCCGTGTATCCCCGTGTTCCCCGTGGTCAACTGCTTTATCCAGGTTGAATCAGGCTGGCTGGCGCGGGTCTTGGCCGTCCGCGGCGATAGACCGAGCTAGGCGCCGCCGATACGTTGCAAGCGTGCCCGCAGCTCGGCGATTTCGTCGAGCAGGTCGAGCGCCAGCGCCACCCCCGGCGGATTGAGTTCCAGATCGCGCGACAGGCTCAAGGCCAGCCGCGCGCGGCGCAGCGATTCGCCGCCGAAGCGCCAGTGCTCGGGCGTTTCGCCGACAGGTTGGAGAACGCCCTCGAGCACCCAGACCTTGACGTGATCCTCGCCGATGCAGCAGGCCTGGCACAGTTCGAGCAGGCTCAGTTGAAGTTGCTCTTCGACCACCGACCCCTGCACCAGGGTCACCTTGCCTTGCTTCATGGGTTTACTCCCTCGTGTGGCGCTCTGGGGTTGAAGTCGAATGCCTTGGCCATGGCCCGATAGGCGTCGCGGTCGGCTTCGTTGTCGGCGGGCGGCAGGCTTATGCTCAGCACCACGTACAGATCGCCGGCTTGCGCGCCCGGAATGCCGCGTCCCTTCAAGCGCAATTTTCGCCCGCCGCTCGAGCCGGGTGGCACCGTGACCTGCACCTCGCCTGCGGGCGTCGGCGCCGTCACCACGGCGCCTAGCGCGGCCTCCCAGGGTGCCAGCGGCAGATCCAGATAGATGTCGCGGCCATCGACGCGAAAAAGCGAATCGGGATTGAAGTCGATTTCCAGGTAGAGATCGCCTGCCGCCGCGCTGCCGTGTCCGGGGCCGCCCTGGCCGGCAAGGCGCAGGTGCTGGCCGGCACGGACGCCCTTGGGAATGTTCACGTCGAGCGTGCGCTCCTGCAGCGTGAGATGACCTTGGGCGTCGAGCTGCGGCATGCGCAGCGAAATCGCGCGGCGCGCGCCGTGGTAGGCGTCGGCGAGGTCGATCAGCACCTTGGCATGGTGGTCCTGACCGCGCGCATGCGCGTGGGCTTCGTGCCGGGCGCTGGCGCGACGGCCGAACAGGGCTTCGAAGAAATCGCTGTGATCGGCGCCGGGAGCGGCACCGAAGTCGGCGCCGCTGAACTCGAAACCGGCGTCCCATCCCGGCGGCGGCTGGAAATCCTGCCCGGTTTTCCATTGGCTGCCCATTTGGTCATAGGCGGCGCGCTTTTCCGGGTCCTTCAGCACCGCATAGGCTTCTCCGACCTCCTTGAAGCGCGCCTCGGCGTCAGCGTCCTTGCTCACGTCCGGATGGAACTTGCGCGCCAGCTTGCGGTAGGCGTGCTTGATCTCATCCTGAGTTGCGCCGCGCGGCACGCCGAGCGTCTCGTAGTAGTCCTGAAACTTCATGGCGCGTCGTCCTCGGCCTTGATCTCGCCAGGCGGTGATTCCCGCCTACCTGTTTTCCCGCAGCATCCGTTCCATGGCCTCGGTGGGGCTTTCCTCAGCCCGGCCACGCGGGGCTGGCATTGGTACCTCGCCGTATCCCTGACTGTCGCCTGCGGCCGGCCCCTCCCGGTAGGAACCGGCTTCGAGCTGCTCCAGCGCATCCAGGTCGCCCGGGCCTTTTTCCATGTTGCCCAGCACCAGTTCCGGATTGATGATGACCGTCGCCACCATGATCACCTGGATCACGATGAAGGCGATCGCGCCCTTGTAGATCTGCATCGTGCTCACTGCCGGGATTTTTTCACCGGTGACGCGGTCGTCATAATCCGTGCGGGCGGCCACGCTGCGCAGGTAGAACAGCGCGAAGCCGAAGGGCGGGGTGAGGAAGGAGGTCTGGATGTTCATCGCCACGATGACGCCGAACCAGATCAGGTCGATGCCCATTTTTTCGGCCACCGGCGCCAGCAGCGGCAGGACGATGAAGGCGATCTCGAAGAAATCGATGAACATGCCGAGGAAGAAGATCAGGACGTTCACGAAGATGAGAAAGCCCATCGCGCCGCCCGGCAGCTTGGCGAACAGGTGTTCGACAAAGACGTGGCCGTCGGCGGCGTTGAAGGTGAAGGAAAACACCGTCGAGCCGATCAGGATGAACATGACGAAGATCGACAGCCGCGTGGTGTTCTCCAGCGCCTGGTTGAGCAGGGTCCAGCTCAGTTTGCGTTTGCCGATGGCCATCAGCAACGCACCCAGCGCGCCCATTGCGCCGCCTTCGGTCGGCGTCGCGAGGCCGAGGAAAATTGTTCCCAGCACCAGGAAAATCAGCACCAGCGGCGGCACCAAGGCATAGGTGCAACGCACCGCGAGCTTGGACAGCAGGCCGAGCCTGAGCACGTTGTTGACCAGAGAGAGGAGCAGGGAAACGAAGGCCACCACGATCAGGGTCAGGACGAACTTCTCGTCCATCGGCGCCGGGTCTTCGCGGCGCAGCCACGGCCCCAGAATGCTGTCGTGGGCCTGCCACCAGGCCAGGCCGGCGAGCCAGGAGACGGCCGAGAGCACGAACAGCGAGGTGTGGCCGCTGGAGCCGTTCTTCTCCTTGTAGATGCGCGCTTCGAGCGGCAGCGGCGGCACCCATTCCGGTTTGATGAAAGCGACTGCCACCACGAACAAGGCATAGGCGGCAACCAGCATCAGCCCCGGCACGAGGGCACCCTCGTACATGTCGCCGACCGAGCGGCCGAGCTGGTCGGCCATCACGATCAGCACCAGCGAGGGCGGTATCGCCTGCGCCAGGGTGCCCGAGGCGGTAATGACGCCGGTGGCGATGGTGCGGTGGTAGCCGTAGCGCAGCATGATCGGCAGCGAGATCAGGCCCATCGAGATCACCGCTGCGGCGACGACGCCGGTGGTGGCCGCCAGCAGGGCGCCGACAAAGATCACGGCCAGCGCCAGGCCGCCGCGCAGGGGGCCGAAGACCTGGCCGATGGTTTCGAGCAAGTCCTCGGCCATGCCGCTGCGTTCCAGCACGATGCCCATGAAGGTGAAGAAGGGAATCGCCAGCAGGGTGTCGTTCTGCATGATGCCGAACACCCGCAGCGGCAGCGCCTGGAACAGCTCCGGCGGAAAGATGCCTGCTTCCATGCCGAGAAAGCCGAAAAACAGCCCGGTCGCGGCAAGCGAGAAGGCCACCGGAAAGCCCATGACGAGGAACAGCAGCAGGCCCGCGAAGAGCAGGGGCACGAAATTGCCGGCGATGAATTCCATTTAGCGGATCTCCTCGTCGGCATGCGCGGCATGCTCTTCGATCTCGTGGCCGATCTCGTCGGCGCTTTCGGTCTCGAGGTGGCTGATCACGTCGCCGCTGGCGCCGAAGATGAAACCCAGGCGCTTGATCAGCTCGGAAATGCCCTGCAGGCCGAGAAGGCTGAAGCCGGCCGGGATCAGCAGATAGACCGGCCAGCGGATCAGGCCGCCGGCATTCTGCGACATCTCGCCCGAATCCCAGGCATTCTGGAACGTGGGCCAGGACAGATCGACCATCAGGTAGCAAAACGGCAGCAGGAAGACGATGATGCCGATGACATCGATCCAGTTGCGGGTCCTGGCCGACATGTGATGCGAGAGGAAGTCGATGCGCACATGCGCGTTCCTGAGAAAGCCGTAGGCGCCGCCGAGCATGAACACCGTGGCGAACAAATACCACTGGACTTCGAGAAAGCTGTTGGAGCTCCAGCTGAAGATCTTGCGCACGATGGCGTTGCTGGCGCTGATCAGCACCGCGAGCAGGATGAGATAGGTCAGCCCGCGGCCGAGCAGCGCATTGAAGCGGTCGACGATAGCGGACAGTTTCAGCAGTCCTTGCATTTTTGTGCTCTCCTCGGCTGTGGTCTTGACGCCAGTGCCGCTCAGGTTAGCACAAGGAAATCCGCATTCCGCCCGGTTTCGACCGCGGCGAGCAGGAGCCTCAGGCGCCGGCTTTGCGCCGCGAGACGACAATGCCCATGCTTGGCGCGAACTCGCCCGCGCCCGCGGCCAGCACGCCGCGCCGCTGTTCGCAGCGCTGCAGCACTTCCCTTTGCTGTGCGTCGGTGTAGGCCACCCACCAGTCGCGTTCCTCCTGGGTGCGCGAGCAGCCCAGGCAAAGGGCGGTGACGGGGTCCATCTGGCAGACCTTGACGCAGGGCGAACGCACCGGCGTCGGCGTGTTGGAACTCGATCCTGATTTCATGCGGCAAGCTTTCCTCTGATAACCTCGGCAATCTCGCCCATTTCACCACAAACCGAAAATTCGATGAAGCCACTTCGCTACCTTGGCATCGCTCTTGCCGCGCTGCTGGCGCTGCTCGCGGCTGGCGTCGGCGTGATGTATGCGCTGTTCGATGGCGACACGATCAAGCGCGAACTGAGCGCCGCCGTGCAGGAGCAGCACCAGCGCCGGCTGGAAATCGCGGGGACGCTCGAACTCTCGCTGTGGCCCGACGTCGGCATTCGGCTGGGCCGCGTGACGCTCTCGGAGCCGGGCGGCAGGACGGAGTTCCTCGCCCTCGATTCGGCGCGCGTGGCGGTGGCCGTGATGCCCTTGCTGTCACAGCAGGTGCAATTGCGGCGGATCGAAGTCGCGGGGCTCAAACTGAACCTCGTCAGGCACAAGGACGGCCGGCTGAATATCGCCGACCTGCTCGGCGACGATGGCGCAACAGCGACGCATTCCGCCGGGACGCAGGGCGCGGGCGAGCCTGCGCGGGAACCCTTGCGGATCGACGTCGCCGGGGCAAAGGTCAGCAACGCCCAGCTCGCCTGGCGTGACGAAATGGCTGGCAGCAGCATGGTCTTTTCCAATATCGATTTCGGCAGCGGCCGCCTGCAAGCGGATGGCGCCGGGCAAACCGTCGCGCTCGAAGCGGTGAGTCTCGCCATCACGGGCGAGCGAGGTGATGAGAGGTTCAACGCGCAGCTCGAGCTGCCGAAACTTTCCATCGCGTCGGGCAAGGTCGCGGGCGATTCGGTGATGCTGACGGCGACTCTGGCCGGTGCCGCCCGCAGCCTTTCCGGCAAGTTGCTGCTGGCGGATGTCGCGGGCACGGCCGAGGCGCTCACGATCGGCAAGCTGACGCTGGATGTCGACGCCAAGTCTGCTGACACGGAGGTG
Organism: Burkholderiaceae bacterium; assembly: GCA_021738065.1. Taxonomy (GTDB): domain Bacteria; phylum Pseudomonadota; class Gammaproteobacteria; order Burkholderiales; family Rhodocyclaceae; genus Sulfuritalea. The sequence goes on along the minus strand of JAIPCT010000017.1, from coordinate 11,116 downwards.
CAGGCGCATATTGATTCGCCCGTGGCGGTCCGCCTCGAATCGCGCACCCTTGCGCTGGAAAAAATCAGCGGCTACGCCGATATCTCGAATCCGCGGCTGCCGACGAAGCAACTCAAGTTGCCGCTGGCCGGCAGCCTGCGCGTCGATCTCGCGCGGCAAACTGCGGCGCTCGATCTCGGCACCCGCTTCGATGAATCGACCGTCGCGGCAAAGCTGAAGGTGGCGAAGTTCTCGCCCCTGGCGCTGGGTTTCGATCTCGAGATCGACAGGCTCGACGTGGACAGGTATTTGCCGCCCAAGGCGGACGCTGCGGCGGCGAAGGACGAGACGCTGGATTTCTCCGCGCTCAGGGGACCCAAGCTGAACGGTGCGGTCCGCATCGGTTCCTTGCAACTGTCGCGGCTGAAACTGTCCAATCTGAAGGCCGGGATCGACCTGGCCGGCGGCCGCCTGGAGGTGGCGCCGCTTGCGCTGAACCTGTACGAAGGAGCGGCCAGCGGCAGCCTGTCGCTCGATGCCGCCGGAAATCGCTTCGCCTTGAAACAGCAGCTCAAGGGCATCGACATCAAGCCCCTGCTGCAGGATCTTGCCGCGCAGGATTTGCTGGAGGGGCGCGGCAACGTGGCACTCGACATCAACAGCCAGGGCGACAGCGTCACGGCGATGAAGCAGGCGCTGGCCGGCAGCGCCTCGCTGAATTTGAAGGACGGCGCGATCAAAGGCATCAATCTGGCGCAAAGCCTGCGCGATCTCAAGGGCAAGCTCGGCGTCGCAGGCGGCAGGGGCGAAGACGTGACGCAAGCCGCCAACAGCCGCGACCAGACCGATTTTTCCGAGCTCAGCGCGACGCTGAAAATTGCCGGCGGTGTTGCCCACAATAGCGATCTGTCCGTGAAATCACCTTTCCTGCGGCTGGCCGGCGAGGGTGACATCGACATCGGAAACGGGCGGATGTATTACGTGGCCAAGGCCAGCGTGGTGAATACCAGCTCCGGTCAGGGCGGCAGGGAACTGGAGCATCTGAAAGGATTGACCGTGCCGCTGCGCATCAGCGGCCCTTTCGAAAATCTTTCCTACAAAATCGAGTTCGCCAGCCTCGTGTCCGAAGCAGCGAAGGCCAAGGTCGAAGAGAAGAAGGAAGAAATCAAGGCCAAGGTCGAAGACAAGCTAAAGGACACGCTCAAGGGATTGTTCGGTCGCTGAGCGTGAGCAACCGGTGCTATCGCGAGGGTTCGGCAGTCACCCTATCTTCGCCGCCGGTAGCGAGTGGCCGCGCGTTCGGTTGCCGAAAACTCGGTGCTGATGAAACAACTGCGCTACAGGGCGGTCGAGCAGAAGACGCTCTCCTCGCCGTAGCGGATGGCGACACGGCGTTTGAAATGTTGGATGACCCATCGGGACGGCGCTTGCGGGCCCGCGGTTGTGCACCGCGCTTCAGTCAGGTTTCACGAAGGCTTCAAATCCAGCCAGCGGCAGCGGACGGCTGAACAAATAGCCCTGATAGGCGTGACAGCCCGAATCGGAGAGGAAGTTGCGCTGTTCTTCCGTGTCAACGCCTTCGGCGATGACGTGCAGCCCCAGGTTCTCGGCCAGGGCAATGATGGTCCGGGCAATTGACGCGTCATGAGCATTGCTGAGCATGTCATGCACGAAGGACTGGTCGATCTTCAGTTGATCCAGCGGCAGGCGCTTCGGCTCCGGTTTTGTCAAGAAGCAAAAATTGACCGAACATGGTTCTGCTCGGCTGCGTCCGATTTTTTCGGCGCTCGAAAACGCGCCGCCGAATAGCCCGCCGTATGCGCGGTGGTTTGAATATACTCGGCGCAACAACAGGGAATCGGCGTGCTGCGTATCGGAATTGATTTGGGCGGGAGCAAGATCGAGATCATCGTGCTGGGCAACGATGGCTCGGTGTTGCTGCGCGAGCGCGTGGCGACGCCGCAGGGCGACTACCTGGCGACTGTCGCCGCAGTGGCGGGGCTGGTGGCAGCGGCGGAACAGATGCTGTCGCGCAGTGGCTTCCTGAAAGTCGGCGCTGATGAAACAACTGCGCTACAGGGCGGTCGAGCAAAAGACGCTCTCCTCGCCGTAGCGGATGGTGCTACGGCGGCGAATGTCGGTGTCGGCATTCCCGGCGCCGAATCGCGCCTCACCGGACTGATCAAGAACGCCAACTCGACCTGCCTGATCGGTCGGCCCCTGAAGCAGGATCTCGAACAGGCGCTGGGGCGCGAAGTGCGCATCGCCAACGACGCCAACTGCTTCGCGCTGTCGGAAGCCGTCGACGGCGCGGGCGCTGGCGCGCGGGTGGTGTTCGGCGCGATTCTCGGCACCGGTGTCGGCGGCGGCATCGTGGTCGACGGCAAGTTGCTGAGCGGCGCCAATGCCATCGCCGGTGAATGGGGGCATAACCCGCTGGCGGGCGAGGCTGAGCAGACTTCCGACGCGGACTGCTACTGCGGACGCAAAGGATGCATCGAGTTGTATCTCTCCGGCCCCGCTCTTGCCGCCGATCACCGCCGTGTCACCGGCGCCGACTTTTCACCGGCAGGCATCGCCGATCTTGCGGCTGCAGGCGACGCGCCCTGCGAGGCGACCCTGCAGCGCTACGAAGCGCGCCTGGCGCGCGCGCTGGCGCAGATCATCAACATTCTCGATCCCGATGTCATCGTGCTCGGCGGAGGGCTCTCGAACATGGATCGCCTTTACCGGAACGTCCCGCGTCTGTGGGCCGAGCATGTCTTTTCCGATCAGGTGTCGACGCGCCTGCTCAAGCATCGGCACGGCGACTCTTCCGGTGTGCGCGGCGCGGCGTGGTTGTGGCCATGAACCTGCCAACCGTGGTGGACGGCGTGTTCGTCGGCCAGATCGCGCGGCTGGCCGGCGACAGCCGCAGCAGCGCGATCGCCAAGACGGCGGTGAGCGGACCGCGCCGGCTGACGACCGAAGGCCTCGAGGGCGACACCCAGGCTGACCGCCGGGCGCATGGCGGCAGCGGCAAGGCCCTGCACCATTTTCCGGCCGAGCACTACGCGCGGCTGGCGGCGCTGTTTCCCGAGGCGCGCCACCTGTATCCCGGCGGTCTCGGCGAGAACCTGTCGAGCCGCGGCCTGACCGAGGAAAACGTCTGCATCGGCGACGTCTTTCGTCTTGGCGGCGCACGCATCCAGGTTTCGCAACCGCGCACGCCGTGCTGGAAGATCGTCCAGCGCACAGCTTGGGGAGGCGTCGCTGCACATATCGGCGAACATGGCTTGGCCGGCTGGTACTGCCGAGTGCTGCAAGTGGGCGAAGTCGCCGCCGGTGACTGGCTGGAGCATGTCGAGCGGCCGACGGATGCGGTCTCGCTGGCCGAGTTCTGGCGAGTCATTCGCAGCCAGCGGCCGCCAATCGACGCGCTGTGCCGCCTGGCCTATGCCGACGGACTGGATGACGCCTGGACGGCGAAAATAATGCAACGCGTTGAATGGTTGCGCGACAACGCGCGGGGTAGCGGTAAATGAATCTTTGGCTGCGCGTGTTCCTGCCCTTCGCCGCAGGGTATTTCTTCTCCTACTTTCTGCGCAACGTCAATGCCGTCATCGCGCCCGAATTGACGCGCGATCTGGGCGTCTCGGCGGCCGATCTGGGCCTCCTGACCAGCGCCTACCTGCTGGCGTTTGGCGCCGTGCAGCTGCCGCTGGGCCTGGCGCTTGATCGCTACGGCCCACGCCGGGTCGAAGCCTTCCTGTTGCTGATCGCGGCGTTCGGCTGCGCGCTGTTCGCCGCCGGCAACTCGCTGGGCGAACTGGCGATGGCACGGGCGCTGATCGGCTTCGGCGTCTCGGCCTGCCTGATGGCTTCGTTCAAGGCCTTCAGCCAGTGGTTCGGCATGGAGCGCCAGGCCTCGCTCAATGCCGCCATCATGGCGGCGGGCGGCCTCGGCGCGCTGGCGGCGACCACGCCGCTGTCCTGGGTGATTCCGCAGATCGGCTGGCGCGGTGCCTTCGTCTTTCTCGCCGTCGCCGGCGTCGCTGCCGCGGCGGGAATTTTCTTCACGCCGGACAAGCCCGGCAATGCCCATTCGGAATCCCTCAGCAGTCAGGTCCGGGGGCTGGTCGCGGTGCTGACCAGCCGCGCCTTCTGGCGCTATGCGCCGCAATCGACGCTGGTCGTCGGCGGCTTCATGGCGCTGCAGGGCCTCTGGGCGCTACCCTGGCTGATGAACTTTTCCGGCCTGGAGCGCGGCGCGGCGGCCGATCATCTGCTGCTGATGGGCGCGGGCATGCTCTCGGGTTTTCTCGGCATCGCCTTCGGTGTCGCGCCGCTGGCACGGCGCGGTATCTCGGCGCAAAGCCTGCTGGTGGTTGGCATGGGCACGGGCCTCTTCGCCAGCGTGCTGATCGTTCTTGACATCGGCCCCGGCGCGCCGCTGTGGTTCGTCCTCGGCCTGGTGTTCTCGGTCGGCAATCTGGCGTACGCGCTGCTGCAGCGCCATTACGATGTCGCGCTGGCCGGTCGGGTCAACACCACGCTGAACCTGATGGTCTTCATCGGCGCATTCGGTATTCAGTGGGGATTCGGCGCGGCGGTCGACGCGCTGCAGGCGGCTGGAACTCCGCTGCGCAGCGCCTACCAGATCACGCTTGGCAGCCTGGTGGCGTTGCAGGTGGCGAGCTGGTTGTGGTTTCTGCGCAAGGGCCCGGACCAGACCGCACCCTGAGGCATATGGCGCGCATCGCAGCAGCGCTGCCATGAAACAAGTTGCACGCGGCAAGCCGGCCCGGCTTTCACTCCGCCCCTCACGGACGATGCGATCGGTTGGCTTACCTTGCTCGATCCTCAGCCGTCGCTTCGAACGCGTGATTTCGCCTTAAAACTCCAGCGGGTCCACATTCAGATGTCAACGCAGGCTGGCGGCATCAACTCGGCGAGGTAGCTTTGCGTCAAAGTTTGAAGCCCACTGGCCATAAAAAGTAAGTGCCGAACTTGGGGCTCATACGAAACTCGCCGCCAGCCTCTTTGCCTTTTGCCGTGAGGTAGTGTTTGTCGTCGCGGGCCTCAAGATAGCCAGAGGCGACGAGTTTTTCAACGAACTCGTTGGTTTTCAATCCAAGCTTCTGAGCGAGCTTGGAAGAGGTTAGTTTGTCAAAGGATTCCTCGGCCTCAGGCTTGGTCTCTGCTTCGTTCGCCACTCGCTCAAGTGAGATGCGCACTTCGTCACTGATACGGATAATGCGCTGCGCTTCTTCGTAAGCATCCTTGTAGAGTTCGGCGTCGTCGGAGCGGCGAATGAGAACGCCCATTTCATTGTTGTTGACTTGGCTGAACTCGTAGAGGTTGAGGCTGGTAATGATGCACAGCTCTTCGTTGAGATAGCACTTGGCGTGCAAGTTTTTGCAGAAGCTGGTGCGAATGTAGGTAAGTTCTTTGAGCCAGTTGATTTCTTCGGGTTGAAGTTCGCTCTTTCCGTAGACTATCCGCACGTCAATTTTTAGGCGGTTCTTGTCAGCGAGAAGTTCTTTCATTCTGTCGTTGAGCTTCAAGAATGGGCTGATCAAGATGAGCCGGTCTTTGGCGTCTTTGATCAACTCTTCGAGAAAGTAATTTGTCGCGCTGGTGTTCAGAAACTTTGCCATGATGGACTCTCGGGCGAGGTGTGGAGCAGGAGGTGTTGTGAAACCAAATTATACCTTCAGCATGCCAAGCTCGATATTGAGTTTGTCCCGGTCGAACTCCGTCGGATCGAAGTTCTCGTCGAGCCATTCGAGAAGTTCGTCTCGCCCGGGATAATCTGGGTCGGCTAACGCCTGAACCATCTCCGCGTAGCCCCACGGGCCACCACAGTCTTCGGGTGGAGCGGCATTCTTGCCGGCGGTGCAGCGCGGATAACGCGTTCCCGGCGTCGGCGCGAGAATTTTCTCGACCTTGACGAGGTGATGCCAGTCGTCGCCGAAGTCGTAAGTATAGGTAAAACGGTTGCCCACTCCAGCCACATCGCGCAAGAGAAACTTGCGCTCGTCGAGCTCGTCCAGGTCCACGCCGAAGGGATCGGGCATGGCTTGGCCATAGCGCCGGCCCGCGATCTCGAAACTGTGCATATGACTGTCGTCCCAGTCGAAGGCCATCTGGATCACGCGATGCAATTGCGTCAGGGTGATGTTGGCGGGGACTTCCAGCCGGCGCCAGACCGGCGGCTTGAGATGCGCGAGATCGATGCGCAGGATACAGATACTTTCCGGCGCCTTGGCAGTCGCGGGTTTTCTGGTGGCCATGGGAACTCCTTGAGTGGTCCGTTTCCGCATCAATATTACGTCAGAGTTCTAGCGGGTCCACATCCAGATGCCAGCGCAGGCCGGCGGGCGTCTTCAGCGCATACAGCTGTTCCATCCACTGCCCGAGAAAGGCCTGCAAGGCCGGTCGGCTGAGCGATTCGACCAGCAACTGGCCGCGCTCCAGGGTCATCAGGCGCTGCAGGCGCATCGGCACCGGATCGTAGAGCGTGACGCCGTCGGCCAGCGAATTTGGCAACATCGCGGCGGCGCTGCGCGCGGCGGCGAGAAAGGCCAGCGACTGCGCCATGTCGCGCGCTTCGGCGCGCAGCATGGCCTGGAAACTGAAGGGCGGGAAGCCGGCAATCCGGCGCTCGTCGAGCTGCGAGCGGGCGAAACGCAGGTAGTCGTGATCGATCAGCGCCTGATACAGCGGATGATCGGGATATTCCGTCTGGATCAGCACTTCGCCGGGCAGCTCGGCACGTCCGCTGCGGCCGCCGACCTGCATCAGCTGGGCGAAGAGCCGTTCGGGGGCGCTATATGCGGCAAGCTAGCTAGCTGTGGTTTCTGCGCAAAAGCCACGGTACTGATAGAGCATTACTTCGAGAAATAGAGCCAGACATGCCGAATACGGATCGTCTCAGCAGGGGCTCCATTATGAGGATAGGAGAACGTGCGCTCATGAAATGTTTCGCAGCAGTCTCGACTTGATAGGCCAGTACAAGGTATTGGGCCCGCGACTAGGCCGTAGGAGAATCTAACCGACGACAGCGACTTCCCCAACGCGTCCGGCAATTCGGAACCATCGAACACATAGGCCACCATCATGGCCTCCCTCATTGCCCAAGCGTAGCGACCGTCCGCAAACTTCACCAGACCTTTGTCACAGTAATGCGATCGGATTGGATGTCTAGCATCCACTGGTTTGCATTCCACGAAAAGACCATCGAATCCATTGGTCACGGAGTCCACCCCGGCGCGCACTCTCGCAGTCTTGAACACCAGATCCGGCTGCTTATCGATGCTGTCGTTAGTGCTGTCTGGGTAATTACCCTCCCGCCCCACCGGGGCGAACTGAGCATCGGAGAATCCTGGTACCGGAGATGGTGTCGTGGCTCGCAATTCTTCAAGAACCTGATACAAGTCAGCCGTAATTTGATCCTCAAACGCCGCCGATAGAGCAGCGCCTGCGCCATGGCTCTTTCGGCACAACCGCTGCCAAGCCTCACGAAGAGCCGATTCAGTTACTCTGATGAAACCCTCAGAAAGGTGAGGATGGGGCAGAGATGCCATTCCCAGCCAGTCACGCCCCGAGAACAGCCCCCTCATGCCCTACTGCCCTGCTCAAGAGCATAGGCGTGATTCCGCAGAATATCCGCCACCAGCATATACGCTTGGGTTCTTGTCCAGTAACGGTATTGATTGAGAATACCAATCCGCAACACCGAGGAATCTGCTTCGAAGGTTTGCATGATACGGCTGACCATCAAGCTATCAACGCGCTCAAGTATTTCCGATGAGAGAAAAGGAACCGGCTCAACCATACCCATTCCTCGTATTGCATGCATCTCAATGAAACGCCATGGACTGGATATGTCGGCAGGAAGCAAACGCACTTCTATCCGACGTTCCGTAATCGAAAAAAATGGAGCAAGAGACTTTTGTAGTTGAACGCAAAAACTCTCGCTTTCCGATACGGTGGGTGCATCTAGTCCACGGACCTTTCTCGGTCCTCTCGGTGTGGCCGTCTCTAACGTATCCTCGATAACGTCGCGGTCCCGAGGGCTGATTCCATAGATGTCATAAATCAATTTGTCAATCTGACGCCATGGCGGCTTTCCTTCGGACTGCACCAGTTTTTGCGCCAAACGACGAAGGCTACTGCGCCCTTCAATATCAATCTCTTCAAATATTGGCAGCGGGAAACGCAGAGTGTCTGGCAACAGGGATACCGCCCGCTCTATTCCGAACTCACTGCTGGTCATCAGCACAAAAAATGAATAGAGATCGCTATGTAATACCAGAAGCAGATAAGCGGCCAACCCTTCCGGATCGCTGTGCCCTGCACAACTGAGGCCGTAGTAGTTTTCCTTGAAAGCGACGTCGCTCGCAGCCAGCAACGCGCGGCCTCGGTTCCGGTCATGTCGAAAGCCTTTGCGTACCAGCACAAGCGGTGAGCGGTAAATCTCTCGCTTTCGTTTGCGATGAACCATTGGGTGAGGAAAATCCTGCAAGACCTCTGGCATCACCAGAAACGGGTGTGCGGAGTAGTTGGACGGAAGTTCCTTGAGTTCAAGGAGAAAACCCGAATCTTCAATCGGAGGGTTCAATTTGAACCCCTGGCGTGCGACTAGCCCATTCTCTCGCCAGTAGCTTTCTATAGTACCCCGCTGATGTTTCTGGATGGTTTCTAAGGCTGATACGGCAAATCCGTTTCCTCTACTCAATCCTTTCAGGAGCCAAGGAATCTCCCGAATCCGCTTTTCATGTATTGGTTCCGCCGCAATCGAGTCAATTCGCATGCGGCCTTTTTCATTCAATACTGGTTCAAGATAGGGGGAAACAAAGAAGAAGGTATCGTTTGCTGTCGGTTTACGGTTGTGCGCAAAAAGAAGAAAAAATGGCTGGTCCATGTTGGGCCAGACTTCTGTTTCACTCAGAGCCGCCCCATTGAGAATGCCTGAGACATTAAGGGCTTGAAACAGTGTATTGCGGGCGGCGATACCAATATCGGATTGCCGGAATAACAGGCGACCGTGGAGCGCGAACGCTATTCGGCCCTCAGGACGCGCCCATTCAGCGGCCCGCCATACAAAAGGCAAGTCCGGATTGCCATCTGGATTCTCGTAACGATCTGCTCCAGCAATCTCTCTTGATATCGCTACCCGCCGTCCAACTTTGCTATAGAGCTTGCTAAGATCGCCATGGCCTTTACCTAGCGCAGTCCATGGCGGATTCCCGATCACTACATCGTAAGCGCCGTCATGCTCGGAGCCCACAGCGGGTCCCAGACTACCTCCATCCTTTCCGTCACCAAGCCAGCGATAGAGCACCGACCCTTGAAGCGCATCGAATTTGAGCGCCTCGGCCGGGTATGGATTCGGGTCCAACTCAAGGCGTGTCAAATATAGCGACAACGCCGCCAGACGCAGAGCGGACGGATTGATGTCGAAGCCACAAATCTGGCGATTCAGAATGTGTTTTAGAATCTTGCGATCAGGCCGACGGCCATCATGCCGCCAGCGCTCTTCCACCAGCTTATGGAATGCTGTCACCAGAAATACGCCCGCCCCGGCCGCGGGATCCAGCACTCTTGCTGCATGAGCATTCTCGAGCCCGAAAAACGCCTCATCCACCATTAGCTCGACGATGTGACGCGGGGTGTAGTAAGCACTTGACCGGCGGCGCGTCTCGGAATGGAAAATTTCCATGTGTCGCTCATAAACTTGACTAAGCAGGCCAACCGGGATGTGGGCCAAATTTAGGTCGCCCCAATCGAGTTGTCCTTGGTAACCCCCTCCGTGAGCCGAGTCGAGTCGCAAGATTGCGGAAAGAGCCTCAGCAACCGCTGAGCCTCCGCACTTCCATATCGACTCGAAATTTCTAGTCCCGCTCCCTCCAGACAACGGCAACAAGTCGCCGTTGAACGTGGAATCCAACCACTGGCACGTCGCCGCTGCGAATGCGGAACTGACGAACGCGTCGGAAGATTTCGCCTGACCTTGCAAGAAAGGCAGTGGTTTCTGATGCGGAAGAACGCCGCGATCCAGAAGAAAACGCAGAAACATCGCCCGTCCGGTCAGGGACAAGCAGTCGTCTGGAGATATTCCAACCCCTGCCAATTTTTGTGCGGACTGATCCAACAAAGAAAACAGTGTTCCGGCCAAATGCTGGTTGGCGGGTTCCAAAGGACCCGTCCCTTGGGCGAGACGAGGAATAAACCACGGCGCATCACTATCATGCGCAGCGATTGTGAATGGTCTTTCGCCAGTCTCCGAGTAGAGGGACGCTGTGTATATGTCAAGGCGGCCGGGGCGGTGAATCGCGACCATAGCAGCGTCGCCTCTCATGGCTAACAGGCGGCGGACATTACGCAAGGATTGGTCCTTGGTCGCCCCCTTGCCAAGACTTGACTCGGGATAAACGTAGAGCAATGGCTGACGCTGACATTGAACGACGACGGCCGGGCGAGGTATGTCGCTGACTGGCTGTCCAACAAGGTCAAGATATTCTAGATGGTCGGCATTGATCTCGCCCACAAGCGAGACAATGTCACTTGAGCGTGCACCATACGCTTCCAATTCCCCACCCCAATTAAGCTCCATGGTTCCCTTCATTTCCCTCTTGCATTAGCTCAATCGATCCGACCGCTAAGACTCCTATCGGAACTTCCTCGGGCTAAATCGCATCATCTTGCTCTTCCTGACCCGTCAGCGCAGCGAAATCTCGGAATGAATTCCACATCATCTCGTTGAATTGACAGACTCAATTGTCACTCCTACACAACGATACCCGGCCATAGGCTCACTGGCTGATACCGACCACAGTAAATATTCGGCTTCAAAACTCCAGCGGGTCCACGTCCAGATGCCAGCGCAGGCCGGCCGGCGTCTTCAGCGCATACAGCTGTTCCATCCACTGCCCGAGAAAGGCCTGCAAGGCCGGTCGGCTGAGCGATTCGACCAGCAGCTGGCCGCGCTCCAGGGTCATCAGGCGCTGCAGGCGCATCGGCACCGGATCGTAGAGCGTGACGCCGTCGGCCAGCGAATTTGGCAACACCGCCGCAGCGCTGCGCGCGGCGGCGAGAAATGCCACCGACTGCGCCATGTCGCGCGCTTCGGCGCGCAGCATGGCCTGGAAAC
>JAIPCT010000104.1 GCA_021738065.1 Burkholderiaceae bacterium | reverse complement strand
GATCGCCATCAAGCTCGATTCGATGCTGGCTTTCCGTCCCCGCGTCCATCATGTCGCCAGAAACGCCCTGCCCCGCTTCGAAATGAAGGCCAAGCGCTTTCATGTGAAACTCGACGCGTGACGGTACGAACCCCGCCGGACACGGTCATCTACGCCATCGGCGACATTCATGGACGCCACGACCTGCTCGCCGCGATCCACGATCGAATCGTCGCGGACGCGTGCCGGCGAGCGGCCTCCCACCGGATCGTGGTCTATCTTGGCGACTACGTCAGTCGCGGTGAAGACTCGCGCGCCGTCGTCGACAGGGTGCGCCACTGGTTGCCGGAAGGCTTCCGCAAGATCACCCTCAAGGGCAATCACGAAGATCTGCTGCTGCGCTTTATCGACGGCGATCTCGATGCCGGCAGACACTGGTTTGATTACGACGGCCTCGACACGCTGGCGCACTATGGCGTTGCCGCCGCCGACCGCAGGCTACGCGATGACGCCAGCATCGCCGCGTTGCGCGAACGTTTCGCCGCCGCCTTGCCGGATTCGCATCTGAATTTTTTCAGGGAACTGCTCACTCGCCAGCAGATCGGCGACTACTTCTTCGTCCATGGCGGCGTGCGTCCCGGCGTACCGCTGTCACAGCAAACCGATCAGGATTGCATGTGGATACGCAACTCATTTCTTGATTCCGAAGCGGAGCATGGTGCGATGATCGTCCACGGCCACAGCATCAGCGCCGCGCCGGAGAATCGCCACAACCGCATCGGCATCGACACCGGTGCCTATCGCAGCGGCGTCCTCACCTGCCTTGTCCTCGAAGGCCAGACACGCGATTTCCTGCAAACCTGAGCAGCGATTTAGCGCCCTAACGGTCGCCGGGCCGCAAAGTCGGCGCCGGCGAGACGGCGAATATCAGCATATGATTATGCTTGCTATCAAATAGTTTGACTTCCACCTTTCAATTGTCTATTCTGCCGCAGTGGTTTTAAGACCATGTTTAGCGCACGGACTTGGATGCGTCACCGGACGCAGCGAAACGGGCGAATTTACCGGGGGAAGAATTGATGACTGTGCATAGTGTCTCGCTGGTGATCGCCGGCAGCGGCGGAGCGGGCGTGGTTACCGCCGGATCCTTGCTGCTCGAGGCAGCGGCCAATGCCGGCTGGTACGCAATGATGAGCCGCTCTTCGGGGCCGCAAATTCGCGGTGGCGAGGCAGCCGCGATGCTGCGCTTCGCCACCGAACCGGTGATGTCGCATGACGACAGCTTTAACTTGCTGATGGCGATCGACTGGGAAAACATCGGTCGTTTCTCGGCCGAGATTCCGATGGTTGCGGATAGCCTGATTGTCGGCGATCCGGCACATGGCGATGCGCCCGCCGCTCTGCTGAACGGCAAGCCCCGTCAGGCGGCGCTGGCCATGACCGATATTGCGGGTCGAATCGAAAACGGTCGGCCCAACATGGTCGCGCTGGGCGCAATTGCCGCCCTGATCGGTCTGCCACCCGAGGCCATGCAAGCGGTCGTCGAAAAGAACCTGAAACGCAAGGGTCAGGCTGCCATAGCGGCGAGCATGGCGGCTTTTCATGCCGGTGTCGAAGCGGCCGCGGACCTCCCCCCGATTCCTCGCCTGCCGGCAATTTCCGCGGCTGCGGCGCCGCGCTGGAGCATCACCGGCAATGAGGCCGCTGGTCTGGGCGTCATCCGCGGCGGGGTGCGCTTTGTCGCCGCCTATCCGATCACGCCGGCCACGGAAGTGCTCGAATGGCTGGCACCGTCGCTGGCCAAAGTCGGCGGCACGCTGGTCCAGGCCGAGGACGAACTGGCCTCGATCAACCAGATCATCGGCGCCTCCTACGGCGGCGTTCCGGCGATGACCGCGACCTCCGGTCCGGGCCTGTCGCTGATGATCGAATCCCTCGGCCTTGCCGTCGCCGCCGAAGTTCCGCTGGTCGTGGTCAATGTCATGCGAGTCGGACCTTCGACCGGTATTGCGACCAAGTCCGAGCAAAGCGACCTCAACATCGCCGTGTATGGCCTGCACGGCGACGCGCCGCATATCGTCGTCGCCGCCAACTCGGTGGCCGATTGCCTGTTTACCTCGCAGTGGGCGGTGCATCTGGCCGAAGCCATGCAGGTGCCGACCATCGTGCTCACCGACCAGGCCATGGGCCAGTCGCGCGCCATCATTCCGCGCCCGGCCGAACTGGCGTTCATCGGCCAGCGCGAAACCGCCAAGCAGGCTGTCGAAGGCGAGCGCTACAAACGCTATGCAGTGACCGCATCGGGCGTTTCGCCTATGGCCATTCCCGGCACACCGGGCCTGACCCATACCGCCGACGGCTTGGAGCACAACGAGTTCGGAACACCATCTTCGCAAGCCTCCGACCACCTGGCGCAAATGGACAAGCGCAGTCGCAAGCTGAGCCAGTTCAACTATGGCGACCACTGGGCGGACATCGAAGATTTTGGAAGCGGCGCTGACGACGCCCCGCAGGAAGTCCCCTTGGGGGATACGGCGATCATCACCTGGGGCTCATCCACCGGCCCGGCACGGGAAGCCCTGCAGCGCTTTTCGGACGCGGGCGGAAAAGCCCGTCTGATCTCGATCCGCCTGATCGCACCGGTACAGCCCGAAAGAATGGCCGCTGCGCTGAAGGGCATTCGTCGCGCGGTGATCGTCGAGCAGTCGCACAGCGGCCAGTTCTATCGCATGTTACGTGCCTTCTACGACCTGCCGGCGGAAACCGTTTCGCTGCATCAGGGCGGCCCGCTGGCCTTTGGTCCGGCGCGGATCCTCGAACAACTCAACCAGTGGAGCGCGTGATGGAAGCTGTAGCGCAAAAGTACAAGGCGAAAGATTACAAGTCCGAGCTCAAGCCGATCTGGTGTCCCGGCTGCGGCGACTACACCGTTCTCAACGCGATCACCCGGGCGCTGGCGGAACTCGCCCTGCCGCCCGAAGAGGTTGCCGTCGTCTCCGGCATCGGCTGTTCCTCGCGAATTCCCGCCTACACCAGCGTCTATGGATTCCACGGCGTGCATGGCCGGGCGTTGCCGGTGGCAACCGGGCTGAAGCTGGCCCGCCCCGAACTGACGGTCCTGGTGACCGGCGGCGACGGCGACGGCTTTTCCATCGGTGGCAACCACTTCCTTCATGCCTGCCGGCGCAATGTCGACATGACTTACATCGTCATGGACAACCAGGTGTATGGCATGACCAAGGGACAGGCTTCACCGACCACCTCACCGGATTGGGAAGGCAGCAAGCTGACGCCCGAAGGCACCGGCATCAATCCCTTCCAGCCGCTGGTTGTCGGCCTGGCCTCCGGCGCGAACTTCATTGCCCGCGTCTCCAGCAGCGACCCGGTCAACATGGCGCAGATCATCGTCGAAGCCATACGTCACCCCGGCTTCTCCCTGGTTCAGGTACTCAGCCCCTGCGTGACCTTCAGGCCCGAGCAAGCGGAGTGGCGCGACATCGTGCGCACCGCCGTGGTCGACTACACCGGAGACGCAGCGCGCGCCGCGCGTCGTCTGATGACCGATGACGGCTTCAACGTCGGCAAGGTTCTGTTCAAGGGCGAGCGCCCGCCATTCCGGCCGGAATTCGAAGTCACCGACGGTTCGGTGGCGCAGCTTGAAGCGAGGTTTTCGCTATGAGCGCAGAGACCGGGGATCCAATGCCGATCCGCAGCATTCCCGAGTTGCTGGCGCATGCCCTGGCGATGGAAACCGAGGCAGCGGAACGCTATGGCGAGCTCGCCGTGCAAATGGAAACACATCACAAGGCCGACGTCGCGGCGATTTTTCGTCGTCTCGAAAACGCGGAGAAAAAACACCTCGGCGAACTCACCGAGATGTGCGGCAAAGTCGAGTTGCCGCATATCGCGCCCTGGGATTTCAAATGGAGCACCAGCGAAAGCCCGGAGGCAATCGATATCGGCAAGGTGCACTACCAGCTGTCGGTGCGCGAGGCCGTCCAGCTCTCGCTTGAACACGAACGCAAGGCTTCGGAATTCTATGCCTCGGTGGCGCGAACGACCGATGACGCCGAGGTAGGCAGGCTGGCGCGTGAATTTGCCGATGAAGAGCAGGAGCACATCGGCTGGCTGGAAACCTGGCTTGCCGAATGTGGCGTCGAAGACTCGACGGTGGTCGAGGATCCCGATCCGCCCCTGAGCCAGGAATAGTCACCCAACTCCACACGCGAAAGGAACCAGCATGGCCCTCATCATTAACGATCTGTGCATCGCCTGCGACGTCTGCAAGGCTCCCTGCCCGAACAAGGCGATCACGGTGGATGACGACGACGTCTACACCATCGATCCGGACAAATGCACCGAGTGCATCGGCCATTTCACCGTCAGCCAGTGCGTCAAGGTCTGCCCGGTGCGCGCCATCGTGCCCGATCCGGCGCACCCGGAAAGCAAGGACGAACTGCAGGCCAAGTACGAGCGGCTGAAGGCACTGAAAGCCGCCTGAGCGAACGCGTCCGCCATGGCGCGGACACAAGCACACCAGAAGGAGGAAGCATGAAGCGAATATTGGGTCTATGGATCAACGGGCGCTGGCGCGAAGAAGCCGTTGCCGAAAATGCGCTGCTGCTCGATTACCTGCGCGACGGCCTCGGCCTCACCGGCACCAAGCAGGGTTGCGACGGCGGCGAATGCGGCGCCTGCACGGTACTGATCGACGATCAGCCGCGCCTGGCCTGCAGCACGCTGGCGCACAGCATGGCTGGACGCCGCGTCGAGACGGTCGAAGGCCTCGCCACCGAAGGCAACATTTCGCGCCTGCAGCGCGCCTTTCACGAAAAACTCGGCACCCAGTGCGGCTTTTGCACGCCGGGCATGATCATGGCCGCCGAAGGCCTGCTGCGCCAAAACCCGCACCCCGAACGCGACGAGATCCGCAGTGCCCTGGCCGGCAACCTGTGCCGCTGTACCGGCTATGTCAAGATCATCGAATCCGTCGAAGCCGCCGCCGGAGCGTCAGCATGAACGCGCCGGAACCCCAGATAAAGAAGATCGCCAACGCCTCCGAGCCACACGGCGTCGGCGCCCGCCGGCCGCTGGTCGATGGCGTCGAGAAGGTCACGGGCACCGCACGCTACACGGCCGACCTGCCGGCCGACAATGCCCTGTTCGGCATGCTCTTGCGCAGCCCCTACGCCCACGCCGAACTGCTCGAAGTCGACATCTCCGAAGCACTGGCGCTGCCCGGCGTGCGCGCCGTGATCACCGGCGACGAGTGCGACATGCCCTACGGCGTGATCCCCATCGCCCAGAACGAATTTCCCCTGGCGCGCGAAAAGGTCCGCTACATCGGCGACCCGATCGCCGCCGTCGCCGCTGTCGACGAAGCGACGGCGCGCCTGGCGATCTCCCACATCCGCCTGCGCGTACGCGAACTGCCGGCCTACTTCAAGGCTGCCGACGCGCGCCAGGCCGATGCCGTGCCGCTGCACGAAAAGAAGCAGGGCAACATCGAACGCGAGGTGCATAACGAATTCGGCGACGTTGCCGCCGGCTTCGCCGCCGCCGACCTGGTGCGGGAAGAAACCTTCGAGTGTGCCGAAGTGCATCACGCGATGATGGAGCCCAACGCGGCACTCGCCGCCTGGGACACCGAGCGCGGCCACCTGACCCTGTGGTCGGTGACCCAGGTGCCCTACTACGTGCATCTGACGCTGGCGCGCTGCATGAAAATGGAAGCCGCCCACATCCGCGTCATCAAGCCCTTCAGCGGCGGCGGCTTCGGTCACCGCACCGAGTGCCTGAATTTCGAGGTCATCTGCGGCATGCTGGCACGCGCGGCAAAAGGCACGGTGCGCCTGCCGCAGACGCGCGAGGAAACCTTCCTCGCCCATCGCGGTCGTCCCGAGAGCCAGATGCGCATCAAGCTCGGCCTCAAGCGCGATGGCAGCATCACCGCCTGCCAGGCCGAAGTCGTGCAGCGCGGCGGGGCCTACGGCGGTTACGGCCTGGTCACCATCCTCTATGCCGGCGCCCTGATCAATGGCATCTACGACATTCCGGCGGTCAAGTACGACGGCTATCGCGTCTATACCAACACGCCGGCCTGCGGCGCCATGCGCGGCCATGGCACGGTCACCATCCGCTTTGCCTTCGAATCCCTGCTCGATTCGATGGCGGCGGAACTCGGCCTCGACCAGATCGCCGTGCGCCGCCGCAACCTGCTCAAGGCGCCGACCGAGACCATCAACGGCCTGCGCGTGACCTCCTACGGCTTGGGCGAGTGCATCGACTGGGTCGAGGATGTCAGCGGCTGGGCCGCGCGCAAGGGCAATCTGGGCCGGGTTGGCAATATAAGCAAAGGCCTCGGCATGGCCTGCTCGCATTTCGTCAGCGGCTCGGCCAAGCCGGTGCACTGGTCGGGCGAACCCCATGCCGTGATCATCCTCAAGCTCGACTTCGATGCTGCGGTGACCATCCTCACCGGCGCCTCGGACATCGGCCAAGGCTCGTCGACCGTCGTCACCCAGATCGTCGCCGAGGTGCTCGGCATCGACTACCACCGCATCCGCGTAATCGCCAACGACTCGGCCATCACGCCCAAGGACAACGGTTCCTATTCCTCGCGCGTCACCTATATGGTCGGCAATGCCGCCCTCGACGCCGCCGAAAACCTCAAGCGTCTGCTGGTGACCGCCGCAGCACGCCGACTCAAGGTCGAGGAAGCGGAAGTGGTCTGGTATGGCGAGGCCGCCGCCGTCGCCAGCGATCCCGACCGGCACATCTCCTTCGCCGAGATCGCTGAAGAAGCACTGGTCGGCACCGGCACGCTGAACGTCAAGGGCACCTTCACCTGCCCGCCGGATTTCCAGGGCGGCAAGCAGCGCGGTGGTGCCGTCGGCTCGTCGATGGGCTTTTCCTACGTCGCCCAGGCGGCCGAGGTCAGCGTCGACATGGACCTTGGCATCGTCACCGTGGACAAGATCTGGGCCGCCATCGACTGCGGCCGCGCGATCAACCCGCTGTCGGTCGAAGGCCAGGTGCAGGGCGCCGTCTGGATGGGCCTGGGGCAGACCCTGTGTGAAGAAACGATCTACGAAAACGGGCGGCACATGGTGCCCAACATGCTTGATTACCGCATGCCGACCATCGTCGAATCGCCGGACATTGAAGTGCATATCGTCGAAAGCATGGACCCCAACGGCCCCTTCGGCGCCAAGGAAGCCAGCGAGGGCCCGCTCTCGGGAATCATGTCGGCGGTCGCCGCCGCAGTCGAGGATGCCACCGGCCTGCGCGTGAGAACCCTGCCAATTTCGCCGCCGCGGGTGTTCGCCGCGTTGCAGGAAGCACGCAACGAGGCAGCCGCCACCAACGAGGAGCAAGCCTGATGAGCGCCCTGCCCGATTTCCAGTTGCTGCGGCCGACCACCGCCGCCGATGCCGTCGCCATGCGCGCGGCCAACGCCGCCAGCCGCTACATCGCCGGCGGCACCGATCTTTTGCCCAACATCCGCCGCGGCCTGGCGGAACCCGACGTCGTCATCGACCTTTGCGGCATCGCCGAGCTCACGCACATCGAACTCGACGGCGATACGCTACGCATCGGTGCCGGTACCACGCTGGCGGCGATTGCCGGCGATGCGACGATCCGCGCCCGCTTCACCGCGCTGGCCGAAGCCGCCGAGGCGGTGGCTGGCCCGACGCACCGTGCGGCGGCAACGCTGGGCGGCAACCTCTGCCTCGATACGCGCTGCGTCTATTACAACCAGAGCGAATACTGGCGCGAGAGCAACAAGTACTGCATGAAACTGAAGGGCGAAGGCTGCCGCGTCGCCAAGAAATCCAAGCGCTGCTATGCCGCCTTCAGCGGCGATGTTGCACCGGCCCTGATTGCGCTCGCCGCTGAGCTCGAAATCCTCGGGCCGAACGGCAGCCGCCGTGTCGCCATCGCCGACTTTTATCGCGACGACGGCATGGCCTGGCTGACGCTGGCGCCCGACGAGTTGCTGGTCGGAGTACACGTTCCGCTGCACGACGGCTGGACCACCGCCTACGAAAAAGTGCGCGTGCGCGGCGCCATCGACTTCCCGCTGGCCGGCGTCGCCGTAGCCCTCAAGCGCAAGGGCAACGCGCTCGAAGCGCTGCGCATCGCCTGCACCGGCGTGTCCTCGCGGCCGCTGTTGGTCGAAGGCCTTGGCGAGCTTGCGGGCAAGCCACTTGACGCCGCAGCGCTGGCCGCGATCACCGCCCAGACCGAGATCGCCGCCAGTGCCATGCGCACCACGGTGGTCGACATGCTCTATCGACGCGGCGTGGCGCCGGTACTGGCCCGACGCCTGACCGAACGACTCTGGAATGCCGCTGCCTGAGCTCAAAACAAACCGAACTCCTGTTTCCATATGCCACATCCGAACGAGGTAAACCGCAGATGACGTATTTCGACGAAGCCACTGAAACCCTGCCGCGCGAGCAACTGGCGGCGCTGCAACTGGGCAAGTTGCAAGCGATGATGGCGGAACTGTGGGAGCGCAACGGCTTCTACACTGCCAAGTGGAAAGCCGCCGGCGTTTCGCCGCAGGACATCCGCACGCTCGACGACCTGGCCCGACTGCCGATGACCAAGAAGGGCGAGTTGATGGACGACCAGGCCGCCCACGGCCCTTTTGGCACCAACCTGACCTATCCGCTCGAAGCCTACGTGCGCATGCACCAGACCTCGGGCACCACCGGTGTGCCGTTGAAGGTGATGGACACTCATGAGTCCTGGGACTGGTGGGGCCGCTGCTGGGGTCATGTGCTGGCCGGGGCCGGCGTCACCGCCTCCGACCGCCTGTTCATGGCATTTGCCTTTGGCCCCTTCATCGGGTTCTGGGCGGCTGTCGAAGGCGCGCGCAAGATCGGTGCGGTGATGATTCCCGGCGGCGGGCGCGATTCCCAGCAGCGCCTGGAACTGATGCGCGAGGCCGGCGCCACGGTGTTGTGCTGCACCCCGACCTATGCCCTGCGCCTGGCCGAGGTCGCGCGCGAGATCGGCTTCGACCTTGATGCCATTCCGATGAAGGCCACGGTGCATGCCGGCGAGCCGGGCGCCAACATCCCGGCGACCAAGCAGCGCATCGAGGCGGCCTGGGCGGCCAAGTGCTTCGACCATGCCGGGGCTTCGGAAGTCGGTGCCCATTCCTTCGAATGCCATGTCCAGCCCGGCGGCACTCACTTGATCGAGAGCGAGTACATCGCCGAGGTGATCAATCCCGTGACGGGCGAGGCCGTGGCCGCGGGGGAACGCGGCGAACTGGTGATCACCAATCTGGGGCGCTGGGGCTTTCCGGTGATTCGTTACCGCACCGGCGACCTGGTCAAGATCACGACGGAGCGTTGCGAATGCGGCCGTACCGCCTTGCGCTTCGAGGGCGGCATTCTGGGCCGCGCCGACGATATGGTGACGGTGCGCGGCGTCAATGTCTTTCCCGCCGGGGTGGAGAACATCATCCGCAAGTTCACCGAGGTCGATGAGTTCCGCATCACGGTGAACAAGGTCAAGCAGATGGACGAGATGGATATCGAGGTGGAACTGTGCGACGGCGCCAATCCCGAGGTGGTCCATGAGATCGCCATCAAGCTCGATTCGATGCTGGCTTTCCGTCCCCGCGTCCATCATGTCGCCAGAAACGCCCTGCCCCGCTTCGAAATGAAGGCCAAGCGCTTTCATGTGAAACTCGACGCGTGACGGTACGAACCCCGCCGG
>JAIPCT010000103.1 GCA_021738065.1 Burkholderiaceae bacterium | reverse complement strand
GGGCGAGCGCTTCGACGGCAATTTGCGCAAAATAGACTTCCTGACCGACACACCCTGGAATACCTATACCCGAGCCGGCCTGCCGCCGACGCCGATCGCCATGCCAGGGCTGGCCTCGATCCAGGCTGCGGCGAAACCGCCGCCGAGCGACATGTTCTATTTTGTCGCCCGCGGCGACGGGTCGAGCGAGTTTTCTAGTTCGCTGACGGCGCATAATCGCGCCGTCGACAAATACCAGAGGCGCTGAGCATGGCGCGCGGCCGCTTTATCAGCTTTGAAGGCATCGACGGTGCCGGAAAAAGCACCCAGCACGCCTGGACGGTGGGCCATCTGCGCCAGCAGGGGCGCAGCGTCGTTGCTACTCGCGAACCCGGTGGCACACCGCTGGGCGAAAAGCTCCGCGCCCTGCTGCTGGCTGAGCCGATGCACCTTGAAACCGAGGCCCTGCTGATGTTCGCCGCCCGTCGCGAGCATCTGGCGCAGGTCATCGAACCCGCTCTGGCGCGGGGTGAATGGGTGGTGTGCGATCGGTTTGTCGATGCTTCATTTGCTTATCAGGGAGGAGGGCGCGGCCTGGCCTGGAAGAAGCTGGATATCCTGGCCGACTGGGTGCTGGGCGACCTGCAGCCGGATCTGACGTTTTTCTTTGACGCTCCGGTCGCCGTCGCGCAGCAGCGCCTGCACGCGGCGAACGGCAATCCGGACCGTTTTGAACAAGAACAATCGGCCTTTTTTGAACGCGTGCGCGCCGCCTATTTGCGAATTGCCGCGGAAAATCCCACTCGAGTTCGCGTAATTGACGCGACGCAGACTCCGGAATATATTAATAAAGCACTTGAGAAAATAATTGCAACACTTTGATTTAATACATTCCAAGTGGAATGACGCGGTAAGAGAGCAGCTTCTGGGACAGGGGCTTGAGCGCTTGCCCCACGCCATGCTGCTGGTCGGTCCGTCCGGTGTCGGAAAATCGGCATTCTCCGAGCAGATCGCTGCCTTGCTGCTCTGCGAATCCGTCACCGCGCAGCAGACAGCCTGTGGCACCTGCCAGGCCTGCGCCTGGCTCGACGCCGGCAACCATCCCGATTTTCGGCGTGTCGCACCGGACGGCGAAGGTGAAAGCGAAGACGGCCTGGCGGAGAAAAGCGAAAAGGCTGAAAAGACTAAAAAACGTGCCGCCAGCCTGATCCGGATTGATCAGATCCGCGAACTGGAAGCCTTCGTATTCACCGGCAGCCACCGCAACGGCAACCGCGTCGTGCTCATTACCGAGGCCGACGCAATGAACGCACCGGCTGCCAATTCACTTCTTAAAATACTTGAAGAACCACCATCAAGTGTTTATTTCATATTGGTATCATCCAGAACGAAATCACTCCTGCCGACCATTCGCAGTCGCTGCCGCAGCATTCCATTTGGGCCGCCGGATGCCTCGGTTGCGACCGAGTGGCTGGCTGAAAAGGGCTTGCAGGAACACGCCGCCCGCTATCTCGATCTGGCCGGCGGCGCGCCCATGCGCGTCGCCCAATGGAAAGACCAGAGCCAATTGACCCCGATCGCCGCCCTGGTGGATTCACTGGTTTCGCCGCCTGCCGATCCAACTGTCCTCGCTGCGCGCTGGGACGGCTTGCTCAAAGGGGACGGTTCGTTTCGTCTGGAGAATCTGGTTGAGGGCGTTCAGCGCTGGCTGTTTGATCTGGCGCAGGAAAGAATGGCCGGACACGTTCGCTACCATGGTGGTTGGCCGCGCCCGAAAGGGGTCGCCAGCCTCAATCCCGGTGCCTTGCTGGCGGCCTGGCGGGAGATTCTGCAATTTCGCCGCAGCGCGCGCCACCCTTTGAATCAATTGCTTTTTCTCGAAAACCTGGCCGCTCATTTCCTGCGCGCCCTGCGTCCCGCTAGCTCATGAATTCCGTGCTGGTTGATTCGCATTGTCATCTTGATTTCCCCGAGTTCGAGGGCCGGGAGGACGAATTATTGGCGGCCATGAAAGCCAATCAGGTCGGTTGGGCGCTGATCGCCGGTGTCACAATGGAGCGCTTTCCCGGCGTACTGGCGCTGGCCGAGCGTTATCCCAATATTTTTGCGGCAGTGGGGGTTCATCCCGACACTCAGGACGGTGAAGAAGCTGATTTTGCCAACCTGGTTCGCCTCGCCGAGCACCCGAAAATCATCGCTATTGGCGAAACCGGGCTCGATTATTACCGTCTGGAAGGCGATCTGGAATGGCAGCGCGAGCGTTTTCGGACACATATTCGTGCGGCACTATCCTGCCGTAAGCCATTGATTATTCACACCCGTGAAGCGGCTGCTGATACCTTGCGAATCCTCGCGGAAGAAGGTGCGGGCGAGGTCGGCGGGGTGTTCCATTGTTTCACCGAAAACCGGGCAGTCGCCGAGGCCGCACTCGATCTCGGGTTTTACATCTCCCTGTCCGGTATCGTCAGTTTCAAAAAAGCCTTGCAAGTCCAGGAAGTGGCGAGCTTCGTGCCGCTTGACCGGATTCTGGTCGAAACGGATGCGCCCTATCTGGCGCCGGTACCGCATCGCGGCAAACTGAACCACCCGGCTCTGGTACTGCACGTTGCGGAAGCGGTAGCCAGGCTGCGCGGTATCCCGCTCGAGGATCTGGCGCAGGCCACAACCAGCAATTTCTTCCGTTTGTTTGGTGCTGAAAAACATGCGTAACACATTGATAACAATACTATTGGTACTTGTCCCATGGCTGGCCCATGCCGGTGCCTATGACGAAATCATTCAGGCGGCCGATAGCGGCGACACCGCAACGGTTGTCGAGTTGCTCAATCGCGGCATGGACGTCAATACCGCGGACCGGGAAGGCACGACACTGTTGATGATGGCCGCCCGCAATGGCAATCTGCCGCTGCTGGAAACCTTGCTGGCGAGTCGCGCCAACATTAATCGGCGCAATCAGTTTGGCGACACCGCCTTGTTGATGGCTGCCCTGAAGGGCCGCGCTGAAACCGTCAAGCTTTTGATTAGCAAAGGGGCCGAGATCAACCCGACGGGATGGACGCCACTGCATTACGCTGTTTTCAGCGGCAGTGCCGAAGTCGCATCAATGTTGATAGCGGTAGGCGCGCAAGTCGATGTGCGAGCACCAAATGGACAAACCGCGCTAATGTTTGCCGTCAAGAACGGCAGCTTGGAACTGGTGCGCCTGCTGGTAAACGCCAAGGCGGATCGTGGATTGGCTGATTTCGAGGGACGGACGGCATTGCAGCTCGCCCAGAAACTTGAACACAAGGAAATTGTCGAGTTGCTGAGAGAACTGCCGCAGGGACTATAGAACGAGAAACAAGGGAAATCCGAGTTACCTGTAGTCCGCATAATTGGCATTATGTAAACTATAAGATTGATCAGAACCACAACGCTCAGGGAAAGCACAAGAAATGGAACTCAGGGATCTAGCCGACATCGAGAAAGCCACCAAGCGCGGTCGCCGCGAATCCATGCGCATGGGGACCGGCCTCTTCTTCATAGTCGGCATCATGCTCTACACCAGCCTGACCATCGGGATTCAGGGTCCGCATGGGGTGATGCTGATTATCGCTGCCATGATCGGCGGCTACATGGCGATGAACATCGGCGCCAATGACGTCGCCAACAATGTCGGCCCGGCAGTCGGCTCACGGGCGATCACCATGGTCGGCGCCATCGTCATCGCCGCCATATTCGAAATGGCCGGAGCGCTGATTGCCGGCGGCGACGTGGTGGCGACGGTGCAAAAAGGCATCATCAACCCGGCGGCGATTGCCGGCACGGATCGCTTCATCTGGCTGATGACGGCCGCCCTGCTGGCCGGCGCGATCTGGCTCAATATCGCCACCGCTTTCGGCGCCCCGGTCTCGACCACCCATTCGATCATCGGCGCCGTGCTCGGTGCGGGAATCGCAGCCGGCGGCGTCGATGCCGCCAACTGGGGCACACTCACCGGCATCGTCGCGAGTTGGGTCATTTCGCCGGTGCTGGGCGGCGTCATCGCTGCCGGCTTTCTCTACTGGATCAAACACACCATCACTTACCGCGACGACATGGTCGCCGCCGCCCGGCGCATGGTGCCGATACTGATTGGCCTGATGGCGTTTTCTTTTTCCGCCTATCTGATGATCAAAGGCCTGGGCAAGGTCTGGAAAGTCGGCCTGCTTCCGGCCTTGGGCATCGGCGCGGCCATCGGCCTGCTGACCCATTGGCTGATCGGACGTTCGATGGCGCGCAACTTCCATACCCTGGAGAACACCAAGCCGAGCATCAATGCCCTGTTCACCGTTCCGCTGATCTTCGCTGCCGCCCTCCTCAGTTTTGCCCACGGCGCCAATGATGTGGCCAACGCCGTCGGCCCCCTGGCGGCGATTGCCGATGCGGTGCAAAGCGGCCACGTCGGCACCAAGGCGTCAATTCCGCTCTGGGTAATGATGGTCGGCGCCATCGGCATCGCCATTGGACTGATGCTGTATGGACCGAAGCTGATCCGCACCGTAGGCAGCGAAATCACCGAACTGGACCAGATGCGTGCTTTCTGCATCGCCATGGCTGCGGCGCTAACCGTCATTGTCGCGTCGCAACTCGGTTTGCCAGTCAGTTCGACGCACATTGCGGTAGGCGGGGTTTTCGGCGTCGGCTTTCTGCGCGAGTACATCAAGCAGAGCTACTCAAAAATGATCGAAGAGATCAAGGAACACCATGCCGGCGCTGACAAGGAAGTGGTGGAGGATTTTCTCAACCGCTTTGGCAAGGCGTCACTGAACGAAAAACGCCTGATGCTGCAAAAGCTCAAGGCACACACCGAACCGGTCGACCTGACCAAGTTCGAACGCAAACAGATCCGCCAGGTCTATCGGCAACAACTGGTCAAGCGTTCGGCCCTGATCAAGATTGCCGCAGCCTGGATCATCACCGTGCCGGTTTCCGGCACGCTGGCGGCGATCATCTATTACATGATCTTCGGCATGGTGCACGCCTGAAGCAGGAAACGACACCGGTGAATACACCGTCGCCCTGCCCCCTAAGGCTCGGTTGAGGACGCCGCATTAATGGACAGCACCGCCCTCAACGTCCTGCTCGGTGGCATCGGCCTGTTCCTGCTGGGCATGGTGCTGATGACCGATGGTCTCAAGACCGCCGCCGGACCGGCACTCAGCCGGATACTCGCCTCATCGACGCAAACCCGCCTGCGCGGCCTGTTTTCAGGCATCGCGGTCACCGCGCTGGTGCAGTCATCGAGCGCCGTCACCGTCGCCACCATCGGTTTCGTCAATGCCGGACTGCTGACCTTCGGCCAATCGCTGTGGGTCATATTCGGCGCCAACGTCGGCACCACCATGACCGGATGGCTGGTCGCCCTGATCGGCTTCAAAATCAAGGTCGAGGTCGCCGCCCTGCCGATGATCGGGCTGGGCATGGCGCTGCGCGTCTCCGGCGCGGACACCCGGCGCGGCGCGGCAGGCACCGCGCTGGCCGGTTTTGGCGTGCTGTTTCTGGGCATCGGCTTTTTGCAGCAGGCTTTTTCAGGCGAAGGCTTCGATCTTTCGGGACTTTCCGGCGAAGGCTACCGCTCGGTGCTCTCTTTGCTGCTCGCCGGCGTGCTGATGACGGTGATCATGCAGTCTTCCAGCGCCGCGCTGGCGATCGTCCTGACGCTCGCCGAAGCCGGCGCCCTGCCGCTGCAAGAGGCCGCCGCCGCGGTAATCGGCGCCAACATCGGCACCACCGTCACGGCGCTGATCGCCGCCATCGGCGCCACGCCGAATGCGCGCAGGGCCGCCGCCGCCCATGTGCTCTTCAACACCCTCACCGGCGTCGCCGCCATCGCCCTGCTGCCCCTGCTGATCGGTGTCGTCGATCTGGTCCAAACCAGCTTCGCCCTCGCCGCATCGCCGGCCATCAGCCTGGCCTTGTTTCATACCGTATTCAACCTGCTGGGCGTCATCCTGATGTGGCCGCTGGCCACCCGCCTCGCGGCATTCCTGCAGCACCGCTTTCGCAGCCGCGAGGAAGACGCCGGGCAACCGCGTTTTCTCGACCGCAACGTGGCATCCGTTCCCTCGCTGGCGGCCGATGCGCTGCGCCGCGAACTGACACGCTTCGGCGGCATCGCCATCGGCGCCGTGTGGTCGCGCAATGGCCTGTTGACCGGTGCCGGCAGCCGACCGGAAGGCGCGGTGGCACTGCCAGCGCTGGCGCGTGCCATCGCGGAATTCGTCACCCAGGTCAGCCGCGCTTCCATGGCCGACAAAACCGCTCAGAACATGACCAAGCTGCTGCGCGTGCAGCGCTACTACGAAACCTGTGGCGAACTCGCCCCGGAGATTGCCACCGGCGGCAGCGCCGTGGCCGCCCTCGGCTATTCTCCCTTGCATGAAGCCGTGCTGGCCATGGCCACCGAGGCCGATACCCTGCTGCTGCAACTCAATCCGGACACGGAACCCTTCGCGCCGCTGGACGAGGCACAACTGCTCAAATTCGAATCCGACTACCAGCAGCTCAAATCGGCCATTCTCAGTGCCGGCGCCCGCGGCGAAATCGACATCGACAGCATGGAATCGCTCACCCGAAGCTTCAGCGCCCTGCGCCGGGTCATCGACCAGGGCAACAAGGCGGCGCGCCTGCTCATTCCTGAATCGGCAGATGGCTAATCCACGGTGTGATTCGAGAACCAATCGTTCAGGAAGACGCTGAAAAGCCGTCCCGCCAAGGCCGACTTTTTGGTCATTTGGTCAAAGCGCTGGACGATTCTGCATTCGCGGCGTAAAGTAAGGATTCCTTACTTACCAGATCAGCCATCGCCATGCTTGCCAAACTAACCTCGAAAAACCAACTGACTCTGCCGAAGATCATCACTGCCGCAATCGGTTCGACGGAGTATTTCGAAGTTGAAGCCAGCAATGGCCGAATCATACTAACGCCGGTACGAATCCAGCGCGGCGACGCCGTGCGCGCCAAACTCGCCGAGCTTGACCTCCAGGAACAGGACACTGCCGATGCCGTGGCATGGGCGCGGCAGGCTGCCGCCGGCAAGCCCGCGCGCAAGAAATGAAGCGTCCGCTGCGGGCCGTGATCGACACCAACTTGGTGTTGTCAGCACTGGTTTTCGCGGGCGGTCGGCTCACGCCGTTGCGACTGTCCTGGCAGAGCGGGCGTGTGCTGCCATTGGTGTCAAGGGCAACGGCGGCCGAACTGATCCGCGCCCTGACCTACCCCAAGTTCAAGCTTGCCGCAGATGAGCAGAAGGAATTGCTGGCGGACTACCTTCCTTATTGCAAAACCGTGCGCATTCCCGCTCCACCGCCGGCGACGCCGCCCTGTCGGGATGTGTTCGACCTGCCCTTTCTGGAACTGGCGCTGACGGGGGAAGCCGATGTGCTGGTGACCGGCGACAAGGACCTGCTCAGTCTTGCCGGTGAGTTGGCGTGCCCGATCCTCAGCGCGGACCAGTTTTTGAGTACCTTCAATATCGACAGATGATGGCCTCGTTCCGGGTCCGTTTTCCAGACCCTGAACGAACGACCGTGGTTCATGGCAACCGCGCTTATTCCCGCTCCCGCAAACTCTCGCTGCTGTATCGCAGCAGCGGGCTCAGAAAGTACGAGATCACGCGGCACTTGCCGGTCTTGATTTTCACGCTCACCGCCATGCAGACGGGGAGGTTCACGGTACTGCCATCCATCGGCACGGTGGTACGAGCGAGCTTGATGCGGGTAGAGTCGTGCGAGACCCGAGGGAGATTGGCAGAGATGGTACATGCTTGAAAGTGCGTACATTTGTACATACGATCAATCGATGAAAATCGAGTTCGACTCGAAGAAAGCCGCGAGCAGTCTAAAGAAACATGGCGTGTCGTTTGAAGAGGCGGCATCGTGCCTGCTTGATCCCCCTCGCCCTGGTAGGAAACGATTCCGATGCGCAGGGAGAAGTACGCTTGATTCTGCTGGGAATGAGTCATGCGTGATGACGAAGTGATCCGCTTGATCTCCGCTCGCAAGGCAACCCGAAAAGAGGTAATGAACTATGCGTAAAGAATATGATTTCAGTAGCGCGAAACGCGCTAAAGACGTGCCCCATTTGGCGAAGTTGCAAGCCGAGATGGCTGGTAAATCACGCGTTACCATGCGTGTCGACAACGCTGTCCTGGCCGCGTTCAAGGCGCGCGCCGAAAGCAGCGGCGGCAACTATCAGACGATGATGAATGAAGCCTTGAAACAATATGCGCTGGGTTTGACCATGGCCGACGTGGTGCGCGCAACAATCCGCGAAGAAATGCGTTCTGCTTGATGCTGTCTTGGCTGCTCGAGACGACGGGCGCCGAGACCTGGATATCAAAATGGGTCAATATACACATTGACTTCGTCATGCCGGCGGCTCTGCATGCCTTGGATTCCGCTTCGCGGGGTGGCAATGTCGGTATCCGGAGGGTAGCCACTGGATTCCGGTTGCTTTGCATGCCGAAGATTCCGCTTCGCGGTCCGGCAAAGCCCGGAATGACGAGCTTGCGGATCAAGCCGGAAATAGCTTGCCCCGGATGTGAACCGCGAACAGGGTGCAGATTGCGGTTCTAAAGCATTCTTCTTGTTCATGGCAGAGTGCCAAAGTGGATTGCCAATCAAGTCAATTGGTGATTCTCAGCGCCGGCGATACGGCGCCGACTTTTGGCGGTACGCGCGTAAACCAAATGCAATCGTCCCCCGTCGCTCCGGTTTTGCGGCGGGGGACATCCATCTACTGCCAGTTGGCCGCGATCACGGGCGCCAGTGCATCCTGGTAGGTCGGCGGCAAACTGGTCTGCCCGGCTGCCGGAGGTGCAAATGCCGCCATCGCCTGCACCAGATTTTCGACCTGGCTATCCAGCAGCGACTTGCCGTCAGCAGTCTTGAACAGCTCGACATGGTATTGCTCTCCGAGATACCAGTTATGTACGGTTAGCTTGTCCGAGGTGCCGATAATGCTGGCTTCCAGGTTGTTGCCGACATGTCGCAGCCAGATCTGTTCCGCCGCAATCCCGGCCAGAAACTCGGCCGAATCGATGTTGCCGGCCGTCGCATCGTCTTCAACGATGATGTCGGCGCCATCGCCAAGGCCAAACCGGTAGGTGTCATTGCCAAGCCCGCCAGTTAGCCTGTCCGAGCCAATGCCGCCGACGATGATGTCGTCACCCGCACTGCCGGTGATGGTGTCGTTGCCAGCACCACCGTCGATCAGGGCGATGCCGACCAATTCGGTGGCGGAGAAGTCGAGAGTGTCGCTGCTGCCAGTGCCGGCGATGATGTCACTATCGCCACCGCCGTCGATCTTCTCCACCGTTGCCGCGCCGGTGAATTGGTACAGACGGATGGTGTCGTCGCCGGCGCTGCCCTGGATGATGTCAAAACCCTCGCCGCCTTCGAAGCGGTCGTAGCCCGTATCGGTGCCTTCGACCAGGAAGGTGTCGTTGCCGTCTCCGCCCTTGAGGTTGTCCGAGCCGACGCCGCCGACAATGATGTCGTCGCCGGCACTGCCGGTGATGGTGTCGTTGCCCGCTCCGCCATCGATCAGGGCGATGCCGACCAGTTCAGTGTTTGAGAAGTCCAGGGTGCCGCTGCTGCCAGTGCCGGCGATGATGTTAACGCCGCCACCACCGTCGATCTTCTCCACCGTCGCCGTACCGGTGAATTGGTAAAGGCGAATGGTGTCGTCGCCACTGCTGCCCTGGATGATGTCGAAACCCTCGCCGCC
>JAIPCT010000102.1 GCA_021738065.1 Burkholderiaceae bacterium | reverse complement strand
ACGCCTCGACGATGGCAGCCTGCGCCGCCTCGAATCGGTGCAGAACGCGCTCGAACAGGGCAAATCCGCGGCGCTGGCGCTGCTCGGTCGCGAGCGCCCCTTCAGCGCGACACCCTGGTTCTGGTCCGACCAGTACGACGTCAAGCTGCAGATGCTGGGCCTGACGGCCGGCTTCGATCAGGCCGTGACGCGCGGCCCGGTCGACGCCGGCGCGGCGACGACGAAATTCTCCGTGTATTACTTCAGGGCCGGCAAGCTGATCGCGATCGATTCCCTGAACCAGCCCGGCGACCACATGAACGGGCGCAAGCTGTTCGACAAGGGTATTTCGCCGACCCCCGAACAGGCGGCCGATGCGGCCTTCGATCTGGCGTCGCTGCTGTCCTGATGGCCGCTGCGCGCCACGCCATCGCCAACCGCTGGCGCCAATGTTGTCTGCCGGGCCGGCCCGGCTTATAGTTGCAGGATGGACACCAAGGCCCGCATTATCCCTATTGCCAACGCGCTCAAACCGGTGACGCCGCTCGACGACGCACCGGCGCCGCAGGGCGGCAGCCTGGCCGACCGGCGCGGTCGGCGCGTGCGCGATCTGCGCATTTCGGTCACCGACCGCTGCAACTTCCGCTGCGTGTATTGCATGCCGAAAGCCGTGTTCGATCACGACTACGCCTTCCTGCCGCGCACCGACCTGCTGTCCTTCGAGGAAATCGTCCGCGTCGCGCGCATCTTCGTTGATCAGGGCGTCGAAAAAATCCGCATCACCGGCGGCGAGCCGCTGTTGCGCAAGCACATCGAGAACCTGATCGAGCAACTGGCCAAACTGCCGGTGGAACTGACCCTGACCACCAATGGTTCGCTGCTGGTGAAGAAGGCGCGGGCGCTGAAGGATGCCGGCCTGCATCGCGTCACGGTCAGCCTCGACGGCCTCGACGACGCCGTGTTCAAGCGCATGAACGATGTCGACTACCCGGTCAGCGACGTGCTTGACGGCATCGAAGCGGCGGCGGCGGCCGGCCTCGCGCCGATCAAGGTGAATTGCGTGGTCAAGCGCGGCAGCAATGACGATCAGATATTGCCGATGGCGCGGCACTTTCGCCACAGCGGCCACATCCTGCGCTTCATCGAGTTCATGGACGTCGGCAGTTCCAACGGCTGGCGCATGGACGAGGTGCTGCCCTCGGCCGAGGTGGTGGCCCGCATCGGCGCCGAGTTTCCGCTGCAGGCCATCGATGCCAATTACCCCGGAGAAGTCGCCGGGCGCTGGCGCTATGCGGACGGCGGCGGCGAGATCGGCGTCATCTCCTCGGTGACCCAGGCCTTTTGCGCCAGCTGCACGCGCATCCGCCTTTCCACCGAAGGCCAGCTCTACACCTGCCTGTTCGCCCAGGGCGGACACGACCTGCGTAGCCTGCTACGCCAGGGCACCACCGACCAGGCCCTGGAAAGCCTGATCGCCCGAGTGTGGCGCGGGCGCGATGATCGCTATTCCGAAATCCGCAGCGCGGCCACCGAGCTGCCGACCGGCGCGGCAAAAATTGAAATGTCCTATATCGGCGGTTAGCCCGCCGCTTCGCACCCAACCATGACTTCCATCCTCGACACGCTCTCCTGCGCCGACAACTACGACCCGAATTCGCTGCCCGTCGACCGCGCCCGCGAATTGATCCTCGACCTGCTGCGCCCGGTGACCGGCCATGAGCGCGTCTTCGTCCGCCAGGCGCTGGATCGCGTCCTGAGCGAGGACGTCATCTCGCCGATCGACGTGCCGAGCCACGACAACTCGGCCATGGACGGCTGGGCGCTGCGCTTCGACGACCTCGCCGCGGGTGAGAAAAACGCAGGCGAAAGCCGCCTGAAAAACATCGGCACCGCCTTCGCCGGCCGCGCCTTCGAGGGAAAACTCGGCGCTGGCGAGACGGTGAGAATCATGACCGGCGCCATCCTGCCGCCGGACGTGGATTGCGTGGTGATCCAGGAAGTCGTCAAGGTCGAGGGCGACGTCGTCATCGTTCCGCCCGGCCAGCGCCGCGACCAGAACACGCGCCGCGCCGGCGAGGACCTGCAAGCCGGCAAGCCCGCCGTGGCGCTGGGCAAGAAGCTGCGCCCGGCCGAAATCGGCATCATCGCCTCGCTCGGCATCGGCGAGGTTTCGGTGCGCCGCCGCGTCCGCGTCGCGCTGTTTTCCACCGGCGACGAGTTGTGCTCGATCGGCACGCCGCTGGCTCCCGGCGCCGTCTATGACAGTAACCGCTACACGTTGTGGGGCATGCTCACGCGCCTGGGCTGCGAAGTCATCGACATGGGCGTGGTGAAGGACGATCCGGCCGCGCTCGAGGCGGCCTTCCGCGAAGCCGCCGCCTGTGCCGACGCGATCATCACCAGCGGCGGCGTCTCGGTCGGCGAGGCCGACTTCATCAAGCAACTGATGGCGCAACTGGGCGAAGTCGCCTTCTGGAAAATCGCCATGAAGCCCGGCCGTCCCATGGCCTTCGGCCGCATCCAGCCGGACGGCGCGGAGCAGCCCGGTGCCTGGCTGTTCGGCCTGCCGGGCAACCCGGTGGCGGTGATGGTCACCTTCTACCAGTTCGTGCTGCCCGCCATCCTCAAACTGGCCGGCATGGATCCCGTCAAGCTGGTCCCCACCCTGCCCGCGCGCTGCACCGAGGCGATGAAAAAAGGTCGCGGCCGCACCGAATTCCAGCGCGGCATCCTGTTCCAGGAAAACGGCGAGTGGTGCGTGCGCCCCACCGGCGCGCAAGGCTCGGGCGTGCTGCGCTCGATGTCCGATGCCGACTGCTTCATCGTGCTCGAACACGAGCGCGAAAAAGTCGGCGCTGGCGACACGGTGAGCGTGCAACTGATGAACGGGCTGGTTTAGCCCGTCGTCGCCTATTCCGCCAGATCGGCGCCGCGCACCGCGCCCTGCACGCGATTGAGGCCGCCGCCGAAGTCGGACAAGCGGATGCCCATCGCCACCACCGCCGACTGGCCCGGCTGCAAAACGCCGGACAACGAATACTCGCGGGCAAAGCCCGTCTGCTGCACCGCGCCGGCGACACGCACCTGGCGCAGCGCCGCCGGGCTGCGATTGGTGACTCGCAGGCCGATGTTGCCGGCGCCATCAGCCACCGCTTCGACCTGCACATAGTTGCCGGGATTGCGCGGCAAGTCGAGGCGCACCAGCGAAGCGCCGGCGAGCTTGCCGACTTCCGAATCCGATCCCGCCGCGATGCGGAAATGCTCGATGGCCTTTGCCGGCTGGCGCGCGTCTTGCGCCAGAGAACCCAGCATGTAATGCGCGGCCGCCGTCGGCAGCAGCGCATTGCTGCGCTCTAGATCGCCCTGCGCGCCGGCAACGTTGCCGAGCTGACTGCGCGTCACGCCGCGATTCAGATGAAAGGCGAAGTAGTCGGGGTTGCGCTTGATCGCCTCGCCATAGTCGTGTTCCGCCTCCTTGATGCGCCCCAGCTTCTTCAGCGCATCGCCGCGCAGCGCATAGAAAATCGCCTCGCGCGGCTCAAGTTTGATGGCGCGATCGGCATGTTCCAGCGCCTGCTTCGCATCCTTCGCCAGCAGCTTGCGGCCTTCGTCATGCGCGGCGTAGGCCGGCTTGGTCTTGAGCAGAAAGGCGATCTTGCGCCGGTAGTCCTCCTCGCCGCGCCGCAAGTTGGCGGGCATCGCGGCGGCCATCGTGCGATTGGCGTCGACCCGCTCCTGCGACGGCGGGTGGGTTGAAAACAGGCCGGCCAGCCAGTTCGCTTCCTTGTTGCCCGACAGGCGCACGAAAGTATCCTGCAACTCGACCGCCGCCTTGGGGTCGTAACCGGCGCGCACCATGTAATCCATGCCGTAGTGATCGGCTTCCAGTTCGGCCTCGCGGCCAAAACGGAAGTTCAGCAGCGCCGCGCCGCCCTGCGTCGCAATGTCGATCAGCCCGGCATTGCGATTCTCCGCCGTCAGCACCGAGAGAATCGCCGCCCCGGCCGCAAGCAGCGTCCCCCGCTCCATCGAGCTTGCGCCGTGGCGCGCGGCGGCATGCACGATCTCGTGCCCCAGCACCGCCGCCAGTTCCGCCTCGCTGTTCAGCTCGATCAGCAAACCGCGATTGATCGCCAGCTTGCCGCCGGGCAAGGCCCAGGCGTTCGGCACCGTGTCGTTGATGATGACGAACTCGAAAGGCAGATTGGGCCGGTCGCTGACCTGCACCAGCTTCTGCCCGATCTGGCTGATGTAAGCCGTCAGTGCCGGATCGAGGATGAACTGGCCGCCGGCCGATTGCTGGCTCGGCACATACTGCTCGGCCCCCATGCGGATTTCCTGTTGTTCCGAAACCAGGCGCAGCTCGCTTTTCTTGGTCACCGGATTGGTGGCGCAGCCGGCGCTCAGCAGCGCGAGGGCGGACAGCAGGCCAAGGCAAAGGCGGCGGATGAAAGCAGTTGAATTCGTGGTCATGATGTCGGGGCGCTCAGGCAAACGAGAAAACACGCTGCCATTGTCTCACCATCGCCCGCCCATCTCTGCAACGCCGACGCTTCCCGTTGGGACCGGTAAAACGCCGTCCCGCCGGCGCCGACTTTTCCGGCCCGGCTTCGCTTGCTTCCCGAGTCTCGCCGTCCGAGGGAGCCGGTACAGCCCGACGTGATTCTGCCGCCACACGCCGAAACGATTTGCCAATACCGATATGATGGCCGGCCCCGTTGATCGCGTTTGCGCATCGCCATGACCGCTTCCCTCCCGCTGCGCCATTTTCTGCTAGCGCTCGCTGTCGTCGCGGTCTGGGGCAGCAATTTCGTCGTCATCAAGCTCGCCCTCGGGCATTTGCCGCCGCTGCTGTTTGCGGCTTTGCGCTTCAGCTTTGCCGTGATACCGGCGGCCCTGCTGCTCAAACCGCCCAAGGCCTCGTGGCGCAATCTGGCGCTCTACGGCGTGCTTATCGGCGTCGGCCAGTTCGGCGTGCTCTACATCGCCATGCAAGGTCACATTTCTCCCGGCCTGGCCTCGCTGGTGCTGCAGTCCCAGGTGTTCTTCACCATCGGCCTCTCGATGTGGCTGACCGGCGAGAAAGTGCGTGGCTACCAATGGCTGGCGCTGCTGCTGGCGACCGGCGGCATCGGCGTCATCGTCATGCACACGGATGGCAGCACCACGCTGCTCGGCCTGCTACTGGTGCTGGTGGCCGGCCTCGGCTGGGCGGGCGGCAATACCGTCGCCCGGCGCGCCGGGCGGGTGGACATGCTGGCCTACATGGTCTGGTCCAGCGTCTTCGCCCTGCCGCCCCTGTTCGCGCTGTCTTTCCTGTTCGAAGGCTGGGAGGCGATCCTCTCCGGCGTTCAGGCGGCCGATCGCGGAACCTGGCTCGCGGTGGCCTGGCAGGGCTGGGGCAACACGCTGTTCGGTTTTGCCGCGTGGAGCTGGCTGCTGGCACGCCATCCGACGGCGACCATCGCGCCGCTGGCATTGCTGATCCCGGTATTCGGCATGGGCAGCTCGGCGCTGTGGCTCGGCGAGCCCTTGCCGGCATGGAAGCTGATTGCAGCCAGCCTGGTCCTCTCCGGACTCACGCTCAACCTGTTCTGGCCGATGTGGCGCTCGCGCCCGCGCTGAAGCAGCGGCGCAATCATTGCCGATTGCAATGCCGTTGCCCTGAAGCTCATGTACCATTCCCGACGGTCTCAATCAAAAAACCAAAATAGGGAGGTGACACATGAGGAATTTCTCAACACGCCTGCTGCAGCTGGCACTGTTTTCCGTTGCGCTGCTGCTGCCGATTGCCGCGCTGTCGGCGCCGCCGAAAATGGGCATTGTCGTCATGCACGGCAAAGGCGGATCGCCCGGCAAACACGTGGCGGATCTGGCCGGCGCGCTTGAAGACAAAGGCTACCTCGTCGCCAACATCGAAATGACCTGGTCCGGCAAGCGCGACTACGACGCCGATGTGGCCGCCGCCGAAGCCCAGGTGGACGCCGCGCTGAAGGAATTACGCGGCAAGGGCGCACAAAAAGTCTTTGTCTCCGGGCACAGCCAGGGCGGCGTTTTCGCCCTTCATCTGGCCGGCAAGCTTGCGCTGGATGGCGTCATCTGCATGGCGCCCGGCGGCGATGTCGGCAGCCGCGTGTTCCGTGAAAAACTGGGCGAATCGATTGCGCGCGCCAAACAACTGGTGGCGGACGGCAAGGGCAGCGAAAAGGCCCGGCTTGATGACTACGAGGGCAACAAGGGAACCTATACGATAGTGGTCGCCCCCGACAAGTACTTGCAGTGGTTCGATCCCGATGGCGCCATGAGCACGCGGCGCGCCGCGAAAGAAGCAAACCCGCAGGTGCCGATACTCTGGATCATTCCCAAGCGTGATTATCCCGGCCTCAAGATGACCAATGTCCCCCTGTTCGCCGCGCTGCCCAAGAACCCGGCGACACGCCTCTACGAGCCCGACGCCAGCCACCTCGAAGCGCCCTCCGCCGCGCTGGAGGAAATCCTGCGCTGGACAGCGGAAGTGGCGGCAAGCACGAAACAGTAAGACGGACGCGGGCCGGCGTGGCAGACCATTGCCGTGCCGGCGTCGATCTGCAATACGGATGCAGTGGCGAAATGTCCGCGTTTGATTGCGAGCAATGTGCGACACGTTTCATCGTGTCGCTGGTAGTTCCGCAGATCAAACGAAGAATGTACAGCTTGTCCGGACAGAACCGGAAACGGTGATCTGTCCGCTGGAGCGCAATTTAGGGACGAACGGCCTGCGCTACGAGCTTGACTCCCAATGCGGCACATACACGGCTGACGGTTTCAAAGCGCGGTTGCGCGTCGGGACGTAGCGCCTTGTACAGTGCTTCGCGGGTAATACCCGATGCCTTGGCTATATCGCTCATGCCACGTGCCCGAGCAATGTCACCGAGCGCAGCGGCAAGCAGGGCCGGATCGTTCGCCGTCAGAATGTCGGTCAAATAGGCGGCGATCGCTTCTTCACTATCGAGATAGGGGGCGCCATCGAAATCTGGCAGATCGGCTACTTTTATGCGTTTGGTCATGTTCGTTTCCTTCAATCAGTCCAGCAGTGTGGCCAGGGTTTTGGCGCGTTTGATGTCGCGTTTCTGGCTGCGTTTGGAGCCACCCGCCAGTAACACGATCAGTTGTTTTCTACGCTGCGTGAAATACACACGCCAGCCCGCGCCAAAATGTATGCGCAGTTCCGACACGCCTTCGCCGACAGGCTCGACGTCACCCATCAAACCCAGTTCCAGTCGCTTTAGCCTTGCGACAACAACACTGCGCACAGTGACGTCGGGCAAGCCTTCAAGCCAGGCAGTGAACTCGGGAAGATGCCTGATCGAAAGCATGGGACGACTGTAATCGTTCGATTACACGGTGTCAAGTTGCGCAAGTTGCTACGCAGAAAGTCGGCGCTGACGGCTTAGCTATTTTTTTGTGCGACGGATTGGTTGGCCAGAATGTTTCGAAAACCGAAATCACTCTGACCCTTTTGGTCCCACTTTTGGTCCCGCCTCCACGAGCCCGACGCCAGCCACCTCGAAGCGCCCTCCGCCGCGCTGGAGGAAATCCTGCGCTGGACAGCGGAAGTGGCGGCAAGCGCGAAACAGTAAGACCAATGCGGGCTGGTGCGGTAAACCGTTGCCGTGCCGGCGTCAGGTCGGAGTGATATGGAAGTCGAAATCACTCTGACCCCTTTTGTCCGGGACCCCTTTTGTCCTGCTTTTGTCCTGATAGTTCTCAGACCCCTTTAGTTTTTCTGATCAAGCCCGTTCGCGTTGAGCTTGTCGAAACGCCAGCCTGTCAAATCAAGGGCTTCGACAGACTCAGCCCGAACGGTAGCTACTTGTTCAGCGTTTCCTTAGTCGAGCCAGGCGGGCGTCAACGGCAGGCCGACCTGAAGATGGACCGCGAGTCTCATGTCATGAATTGACGAATGGAACCACAAATCGAAAGCAGCTGCCGATCGTCCATGCGGCCAAGTATGTTTCGAATGACGGTGCCCACGAGCTTCTGCACTCCAGACAAGCCAAGCGCGGCGGACTGCTGCACCACGAAGTTTGCCTTCGTGGCCTTCAGCGATTGCAGAAAGAACTGATCCATCCCGCTACTTGTCAACTCAAGGATCAGCTCAGTGAGGCGCCCGGAGTGATCGGTCGGCTTCTCGGCAGCCTCGACGGTATCGAGCACTTTCAGTGTTCTTGTTCGCAGTTCCTGCGAGTGGTAGAAGCGCAAGAACGGCTTTGACCCGGGTTCGGCGGCCTTCTTCTTAGCTCGCTTCGCAGCGACCGGTGTGGCCGACTTCGGCGACGTTGCCATGGTTCTGACCGTTTCGTATGGAAAATACCATCGTACGCGCGAACGGGGCTTCTATCCAAAGGGATCGGAGTGATTTGAAAACTGAAATCACTCTGACCCCATTGGACCCCTGACCCCATTGGACCCCGACAGAATTGACATCGTCAGGAAATGGCTAACGAAGCTGTAGAAAAAGTTCATTCATGTCGCATTCTGTGGTGAACCATTCTGGATATCAAGTGTCATAGGGGCATTCCGCTTGGAACTGAACACATGGCCCGCTACAAGCACATCGACACCAGCCCGCGCTTCATCGCCGTCGATCTCGAACGGCAACTTCTGCCCGGCACCTTCGAACACGCCCTGAACTACCTGGTCGATCACCAGCTTGATCTCACCGGCTTTGATGCTCGCTACAAGAACGACCTCACCGGGGCCAGTGCCTACCCACCGGCCATGCTGCTCAAGGTCGTGCTCTTCGCCTATAGCCGGGGTATCGTCAGCAGCCGAGAGATTGAGCGCGCCTGCCGGGAGCAGATCACTTTCATTGCGCTGTCGGGCGACAGCGCCCCGCACTTCACCACCTTCGCCGACTTCGTCAGCACCTTGGGCGACGAGGTCAAACCCTTGTTCAAGGACGTCCTGCTCATCTGCGACCGGCAGGGGCTCATCGGCCGCGAGATGTTCGCCATTGATGGCGTCAAGCTGCCCAGCAACGCCAGCAAGACTCGGAGCGGCACCCGTGCCGACTTCCAGCGCCAGGCCGAGAAGATGGAAGCCGCTGCCCAGGCCATGCTGGCCCGTCATCGGGCCAACGATGCCTTGCCCATCGAAGCCGATCTGGCCGAGAAGGACGCCCGCCAGATCGAACGCCTGAAGCGCGAAGCGGCCCAGGTGCGCCAGTGGCTCAGTGACCACCCTGAAGACCGCAAAGGCGCCAAAGGCAAAGTCATCAAGAGCAACCGCACCGACAAGGACTCAGCCAAGATGGCCACCAGCAAGGGTGTGATCCAGGGCTATACCGGTGTCGCCGCCGTTGATGATCGCCACCAGATCATCGTCGAGGCTCAGGCCCACGGCACCGGCAGCGAACAGGCATTACTGCTCCCAGTGGTTGAAGCGACCGCACCCTTATGCACGCCCGACACCCTGATCACGGCCGACGCCGGTTACCACTCCGATGCCAACCTCAAGGCATTGGCCGAGAAGGACCGCCCGGCGCTGATCGCTGATAACCAGATGCGCAAACGGGACGAACGCTTCAAGGACCAGGCCAGGCACAAAGCCCAACCCGATCCGCTCTACGACAAGGCCCACCCGAAGAAGGGTGCCAGCCACTACCGACCCAAGGACTTCGACTATGACCCCGAGGCCGGCACCTGCATTTGCCCTGCCGGCAAGATGCTTTACCAGAATGGATCGAACTGCAATCACAACGGGCATCTGGCGGTGA
>JAIPCT010000101.1 GCA_021738065.1 Burkholderiaceae bacterium | reverse complement strand
TCAAGAGTCCTGTGCTTGAAATTGTTCCGGCCGCAGTTGCGGCAACAGCGCCGGCAACGACAACAGCTACGCCGCCGCCGGCGGGGGCAATCCCGGTTTCGGTTGCGGCAGCGACCATTCCGCCGCCGGCCCCGACGCCGGCACCCGGCATGGACGGTCTGGCGGGTTCGCATGAGCGTCAGATCAAGGCACTGGTCATGCGCACGGAGGAATTGCTGAATGATCCGTCGGTGCAGGGCTTCACACTGCAACTGGTGAGCCTGCCAGCCATGGAAAACCTCCCGGGCTATGTTGATGAAACAAAAAAATATGTAGATATTTCATCAATTTATGCCCATAATCGAACCTATCATGGCAAGAGTTTGGTCGCTGTCTACCTGGGGCGGTATGCCGACGAGAACGCAGCGCGCGAGGCACTGCGCACGCTGCCGGAAACGCTCAAGAAAAACCAACCGATAGTCAGAACCTGGGCCAGAATTCGACAGGAGCCAAAACCTTGAAACGGTTAGCCTTTTTTATCTCGCCAAGCATTGCACGGGTTTCCGGCAATGCCGGTTTGTCGCGCCGTGCCCGGCTGAGTTTCGCGAGTGCCGTCGTGTTGCTTGGGGCCTGCGCCAGCCCGGCCCCTCCGCCATCGACGCAGCACCTGGAACCCGCCGCGCCTGTCGCCGGTAAAGCGCCCGACTTTGCCCTCGCGCCCCCTTTGCCGAAACCGCCGAAGCCTGTCGAAAAGCCCGAGCTCTACAGCGTTGTGGTGCACGAAACAGGAGTTCAGGATCTGCTGTTCGCCCTGGCCAGAGACGCGAAGGTCAATGTGTCGGTTCATCCCGCGATTAGCGGCACGGTGACGATGAGCGTACTCGACCAGACTCTGATCGAGATCCTCGATACGATCAGCAAGCAAGTGGACATGCGCTATGAGATGAATGGCAAGAGTCTGTCGATAACGCCGGATCTGCCCTTCCTCAAAATGTATCGGGTCGACTATCCGAACATTTCACGCAGTTCGCAAAGTTCGGTAAGCATCTCGACCAACGTCGCCAGCACCGGAGGCGGACCGGGTTCCAGCGGAGGTGGTGGCTCCGGCAGCAATGCTTCCGATACCACGATCAAGAATACGGCCAACAACCTTTTCTGGGAAAGCCTGGTGGGCAATTTGCGCGACCTGCTGAAAGAAACGGACAGGGTGCAGGCCGAGGGGCAGGCGCCCGCGGCGCAAGCCGTTACGACGACAACGACGGTGCCGGTGGTTCAGAATGCCAGCCCCAACGCCAATCGACCTGCCGCGGCTTCGGGTGCGGGCGCCGCGGGTGCCAGCGCCAATGCGGCGGCTGGCGCAACCGGCGGTGGCACGACCGCCGCTCCTGCTGGTGGTGGCGCGCCGAGTATTGCGCGCACCGCGAACGTGACGCAACCGGTGCCGAGCGCGCACCAACCCGTCACCCAGACGACGGCGGCAACAACTCAACAAAGCATTTCCGGCGGCCGTCCCGGGTCGTATCGCGAAACAGGATCCGTCATTGCCAATGCGGAAAACGGGGTCATCAATGTGCGGGCGACCCAGCGCCAGCATGAAAAGGTTCGCGAATTTCTTGATGGCATCATGGGCAACGCCCGACGCCAGGTGCTGATCGAAGCCACCATCGTCGAAGTCGATTTGTCCGATCGATACCAACAAGGCATTGATTGGTCGCTGATATACAAGGCCGGAGACCCGAATTCAAGAGGGATAAGCATCACGCCTGGCGGTCCCAGCAGCGGTCAGCTGACCGGCGGATTGCTCAGCAGCGTCGCGACATTGAGCTACAACAGGAGCGTGGGGCTCAGTACGCTGACTTCCGCCTTGAGACTGCTTGAGTCTTTCGGCACGCTGCGTGTCCTGTCGAGTCCGAAAGTGTCGGTGCTGAATAGCCAGACCAGCATCCTCAAGGTGGTCGACAACGAGGTGTACTTCACCATCAGCGTGACCCCCGGCACCGCTGCAACAGCGACATCCCCCGCGACTCCTGCGATTTACACGAGCACCATCAACACCGTGCCGATTGGTTTCCTGATGACCGTCACGCCGCAGATCAGCAGTCATGGCGAAGTCATCCTCAACCTGCGGCCCACCATCAGCCGCATCAGTTCCTTCGCGACTGACCCGAGTCCTGCCTTGGCAACTGCAGGCGTTGTCAACAGAATTCCAGTGGTGCAAAGCCGCGAGATGGAGTCGATACTGCGCGTGCAATCGGGTGATATCGCCGTGTTGGGCGGATTGATTCAGGATACGCGTGACAGAAAGCAGGATGGAGTCCCCGGCTTCAACGGCGTCCCCGTACTGGGTGATTTGTTCAAGTATGCGGACAACCGAAGTCGCAAGACCGAGCTGGTGATATTTCTGCGGCCCACGGTCCTGACGGACTCCAGTCTGGATGGTGATTTTCAGAATTTTCGCTCGGTACTGCCCGATGCCCGAAGCGCCTTTACTCTTCCGGCAGACCAGGGCAAGCCAGCCACCCAGCGCCCCTGATCATGAGCCTGCTTCTAGACGCCCTGCAGCGCGCCAGCCAGGAAAAGGAAAAGCTCGCCGAGTCGCGCGCATCCGCCGACAAATTGCCTGCGCCAAGCGAGCCGCTTGCTCCTCTTGCCATTGAGCAACAGCCCGCGTCGCCGGTACCCTTGCCTGAGGTGGTGCCTGGCCCGAAATCGCCAGAATCGCCAACGCTTGATTTTGCCCCCGAGGCGCCAAGTGTCCCTACAGAATTGACGCTCGATCCACTGGAGCAAGCGGTGACAGAGTCGCCTTCCGCCCCCGTGACCGCTTCCTCCGCAACAACGAATCCGGATGCCAGCCAGCGGCCTGCCCCGATTGCGCCTGAACCTGCAGTTGACAGAACTCTTGTCGCTGCACCGCCGCCGGCTGCGGCTCGAATCGAGCCGACATCCTCGCCGCGTCCGCCCGTCAATAGCAGCGAGCCTGTCAGTTCGACCGCGCAAGTGCATCCCAGTCCCACAATTTCGCCGCAAGTGGCTCGCGAGATTCTGGGCGCCACCGCCAAGTCATCGACACGCGGACCGAATCGACGCCTGATTGTTCTTGGCGTGCTCGCCTTGCTGTTTGCCCTGGCAAATGCTGCTTTTTTCATGGGATTTATGGACCAGCTTTTAGGCTTGGCCAGTCCGCAGCCAGTTCAATCCATCGCTGTCGCCCCGCTTGACGAGTCGTCGGCTCCGCCACCGGCTTCGTTGTCCGTAGCGGGGTCCGAGGGGCCGGGCGTCAGCGAATCACCGGCCTCAGCGGAAGCAAGGCCGGACGCAGGCAACGTGGCATCGACAACGAAGGTGATGCCCATGCCAACTTCCCCGGTACCCTCAGCGCCGAGTCGGGAAGAGGTTTCGTCGTCGGCTTCGCCGTCGCGATCGCAAGTGACAACAGCGCGCGAACCTGCCGCCAAAGCCGCATCGCGAGCCAGCGGCGCGAAGACTGCCCAGCCGGTTTTTGTCGCCAAATCTGCGCCCGTCAGTAGTCTGGATATGGCATATGCTGCATTGACCGAAGGTCGGTTTGATGACGCAACTGACGGCTATAAGCGGGTTCTGGAGAAGACGCCGGGCGAACGCGACGCACTTTTCGGCCTGGCTTATATCGCACACCGGCAAGGTCAGCGCGAGGAAGCCCAAGCCTATTATCAGCGGGTATTGAGACTGCAACCGGGACATCCTGGCGCTAGCGCTGGAATGCTGGCGCTCGCCGCCGAAGGCGATCTGCAACTGACGGCCAGCCGTGCGCGGGAAATGGCGGAACGCAACC
Source organism: Burkholderiaceae bacterium (assembly GCA_021738065.1). GTDB lineage: Bacteria > Pseudomonadota > Gammaproteobacteria > Burkholderiales > Rhodocyclaceae > Sulfuritalea. The sequence goes on along the minus strand of JAIPCT010000101.1, from coordinate 6,052 downwards.
CGAATTCCGCGGTCGTGCTATCCACGCTGGCCGGTCTCCTGGCGAAAGAAGGACGCATCGCGGAAGCGCAGCAGGAATATTTCAAAGCCTTCACGCTGGAGCCTGACAACGTGTTGCATGCGTTCAACCTTGCGGTCGCTCTCGATCGTTTGCACAAGTACAGTCAGGCGCAGGCCTATTACCAGCGGGCGCTTGCCCTGGCGGAAAAGTCCGGCGCCGCAGAAAAGTCCGGTTTCCCCCGCGCGGAAGCCCTGCAGCGCTATGAACAATTGCGCGCGAGGGAAAGTGGGCGCGACACACTTTCGGCCGGGAGTTCCAGCGACAATGGGAAGCGCTAAACGAAGCTGTTGCAGAGATCCGGAGACGAAGACTTTTCTGTCGTTCTCCCCGGAAATCGTGCCCGGTAGTTCGCCGCAAGGCCGATCATCATGAGCGATTCGAGATCGTCGTCTGACAAGCCGACGTTTCGGTTGGGCGATCTGCTGCTCGAGCGGCAACTGATCACCCAGGACCAATTGCGGATCGCCTTGCTTGAGCAAAAGTCCTTGGGCAAGCCGCTGGGCGAGGCCTTGCTGGAACTCGGTTTCATAACCGAAGAGGCCTTGCGCGGCGCTCTGGCGATCAATCTGGGCGAGGTGGCGGTCAGTCTCAAGGGCATTGTCGCCGATCCTAAGGCCTTGGGTCTGATACCGAAGCCGCTGGCCAAACGCCACACGCTGTTTCCGGTCAGTTTCGATGCCGAAACCAACGAATTGTTGATCGCCAGCGCCGACACCAGCGATATTATCGCCAGCGATCAGGTCAATGCGCTCCTGGCCGGCAAGGTCAAACTCGTTTGGCGCCTGGCCAGCAGCGCGGAAATCCAGCCTGCAATCGAGCAGTTTTATGGCCACGAATTATCCATCGACGGCATTCTGCATGAGCTGGAAACGGGCGACATCGACACCGCCAGCCTGGCCCAGAATACGGGGGGTTACAGTCATCCCGTAGTGCGCCTGATGGATGCGTTGCTGGCCGATGCGACATTGCGCGGCGCCTCCGACATTCACTTTGAGCCGGAGCCGCATTTTTTGCGCATACGCTATCGCATCGATGGCGTGCTGCGGCAAGTGCGGGTGCTGCGTCTGCGCTATTGGTCCGCCATGGTGGTTCGCCTCAAGGTGATGGCCGGAATGAACATTGCCGAGACACGGGCGCCTCAGGATGGTCGAATCTCGCTGTCGATATCGGGTCGTCAGGTTGACTATCGCTCCGCCGTGCAGCCCATGATGCATGGCGAAAACTTTGTCCTGCGCGTTCTTGATCGCGCGCGTGGTCTGGTGCCGCTTGACGGACTGGGCTTGTCGGAAAAGCAGCTGACCTTGCTGCAACTGATGCTGGCCCGGCCCGAAGGCATACTGCTGGTCACCGGGCCTACGGGATCGGGCAAAACCACGACCCTCTACTCCATTCTCGGTCACCTCAACCAGGAGGGGGTCAATATCATGACCCTCGAAGATCCGGTGGAATACCCAATGCCGATGATTCGCCAGACATCGCTGTCGGATGTCGTGAAAATGGATTTTGCCGAGGGCATACGCTCGATGATGCGCCAGGATCCGGACGTCATTCTTGTGGGCGAAATCCGTGATCACGATACCGCCGAAATGGCCTTCCGGGCAGCCATGACAGGTCATCAGGTGTTCTCCACGCTGCATACCAACTCGGCGATCCAGTCTATTCCTCGTCTGCTCGACCTCAACATCAAAACCAACGTGCTGGCGGGCAACGTGATAGGAATTGTTGCCCAACGCCTGATACGCACGCTCTGCGCGAAATGCAAGAAGCCCGATACCCCCAGTCCGGTTGAGGCCCAGCTGTTACGGCTCGACCCCGAGGAGAAGCTCACGATCTATCGACCGGTGGGTTGTCCGGTGTGCGAGTTCCTTGGCTACAAAGGCCGCATGGCGATTTTTGAGTTGCTCAAGTTCGACAAGGGCCTGGATGAGCTCATCACGCGCAATGCAAGTGTCAACGGCATGAACGATCACGCAGTCTCGCGCGATTTTGTCAGCATGGCTGAAGACGGCATGCGACGCGTCAGAGACGGCCTGACCACGGTGGATGAAATCAGTCGGGTGGTCGACCTGACCGAGACACTTGCCTGATGCCGCACTACACGTATCGCGCAACCGACGCGGATGACCGGATTATCAAGGGTCAAATCGAGGCACTGCACGAAACCGATCTGGTCACGCAGCTAAGTCGCCTCGGCCTGACTCTTGTTCGCGCCAAAGCCGCCAAAGAGCGCAGTCGTTCGGTAAAGAATCTGCCGCAGCAAGAGGTCATCAGTTTCATGTTTCAGCTCGAAATGCTGATCCGCGCCGGCGTACCGATACTCACCGCGCTGGGCGACATGCGCGATGCCTCGGAGTCGATGGAGGGGCAACTACTGTCAGCAGGGCTCTACGAACGGATCGAACGCGGGGCGACCCTGGCGGAAGCCATGGTCCACTATCCGGGAATATTTTCGGAAGTGGTGGTCAACCTGATCCGCACCGGCGAGGTGACCGGGCAACTGCCTGAAGTCCTCAAGGAACTGGTGCGCTCGCTCAAATGGCAGGATGAAATGGCTTCCCAGACCAAGAAGCTCATGATGTATCCGGCTTTTGTATTTGTCGTGATCAGCGCCGTCGTGTTTTTTCTGATGATTTACCTGGTGCCGCAACTGGTCGGTTTCCTGACCAATATGGGACAGGCAGTTCCGATTCAGACGCGGATGCTGATCTGGGTTTCCCACGTATTCGTCACCTACTGGTGGTTGCTGCTTGCCGCTCCGCCACTCTTTGTCGCCAGCATTGCCGCTTTGTCGCGGGCCAGTCCGAAAGTGCGCTACGCTCTGCACGAACTCGTGCTCAACCTGCCGGTGATCGGTCTTGTCTTGAAAAAAATGATCCTGGCGCGGCTGGCCGATACCTTCGGGCTGATGTATCGCACCGGAATTCCCATCATTGAAGGCCTGACCTATTGCCAGAAGATTTCCGGCAACCTGGTTATTCAGCAAGCCGTCGGACGTGCCATCGAGCGCATTGCCAATGGCACCTCGATCTCCAACAGCTTTGCCGCCGAGCGGCTGTTTCCCTCACTGGTCATTCGCATGTTGCAAGTAGGCGAATCCAGCGGCGCGCTAGACCAGTCGCTGAGCAATGTCAGCTACTTTTACACCCGTGAGATCGAGGAATCCATCGACAAGGTGCAGGCCCTGATCGAACCCGTCATGACGGTTGTCATGGGCTTGATTCTCGGCTGGATCATGATGGCCGTATTGAGCCCGATTTACCAAACCATAGCCAAGATGAAGACATGAAGTATCTGCTCTATCTGAGTTCGGTCGAGCGCCAGATCTGGGGCAAGGACGGGCGGAACTGGCGGAGGATCTCCGGCGAGCCTCAGGGCCCTGTCTGGGTGGTGACCGATCTCGCCGAGGAAAGTTTTCTCGAGATAAAAACTCCCCGGCTCTTCGGCCGCGATCGCAGCGCCTATGTGGCGCGCCAACTTGCCACGCGCTACCCGGACACGGCCTATCGATCATTCATGACGCCCTCGCAAGAGGGCGATCTGGTCAGCCTCATCGCGCCGACACGACATATTCTTTTCGGCATCGAGGCCGTGGAACGGCTCAATGCAGAACTCGATGCACTGCCCGCGGCAGTCACCGGCGTCTGGCCGATCTCCATGTTGCTGGCCCAGTTGGGACAGGATCAGGAACTACCGGACAGTTTGTTCATCGTCCTTCCCGGCCCCGGGACGTTGCGCATTGTCTACCTTGGAAACCGAACGCCGCTGCTGACCCGGCTGATATTGACGCCGAACGAAATCGGCGCCCAGATCGACGAAATAACCCGCACTCTCCGTCATCTCGAGAACACGAAGATGGTGCCGCGCGACCGGCAAGTTCATTCGGTTCTGCTGCTGGGCGACCCAAGTGGCTTCGAAGCGCCGATGGCGGCCGCCAACCTGAAACTCGTCGGTTTGCGTCGTTGGGAGAAAAAAGTACCCGAGGATTGGCGTTTCCCCCTGTTCGATCTGTCGTTGAAGTCTCCCCCGGGCCAGGTGGCTCCACTGATTCGCCGCGCCGAGTTTCTCTCTGCACGCTTGAGCCGGCTGGCCTTGGGTCTGGCAGCGGCCATGCTTGTCGCCGGAGTGGCTGCCGCAGGCAACAATCTGTGGTCGGCGTTCGACATCGTGAATCAGCGCCGTGCCATGGACGCATCGATTCAGCAGATCAATGCTCGGATTGCGGGTGTTGAACAGAACATCAGCCAATTCGGCGTCGACCCGGACACGGTGCGCCGTGCTGTCGCGCTGCATGATGACGAAATCGGTTCCGTCCCTGACATCGCCGACAATCTACAACTCGTCGTCAAGGTCCTGGCGAATGATCCCAATCTTCGCCTGACGGATCTTCAATGGCGGCTGCTGAACTCCGCCTCCACACCCTGCGCGCTTGTCAAGAATCCCGATCTGGTTCCGGCGACTCCGGCAGCCGCCGAACCCGGAAGCGAGCAGCGCAAAGTCGAACTGAGCATTGAGCTTGCCTTGCCCGATACCTACGGCCCACGCGACCGAGCGCTGGCATTGCGCACGATTTCGAGCGGTCTGGCCCGAATCGAAGGCCTGACCCTCTGGCAAGACGCGACCAAGGATCACGTCAGTGGAAGCTTGCAGGGAGGATCGTCGTTCGAGATCGCCACCCGGCCCTCCTGGTGCATGACGCTGCCCGGGACGGTGGTCGCTGCGAAGACGCCGAAAGACGGTTCCAGATCATGATTCCGGGACCCTCCATTTTCCAGCGCACTCGTCGCCCGATCAACCTGCTGGCGGGTGCGATTTTTCTCTCCCTGACACTTGTGTACGGGAGTGCTTACGTGCGCGATATGCTGAAAACGAGCCTCACCCAAAGCCGCAACCTGATGGACGCTCACCAGCAGGATCTGACCCAGAAACAACTCGATTTGAGCAATATAAAGACCCATATCGCACAGTTTGGCGTATTGAGAGAGCAAGGATTGGTCGGCACCGCGGACCGTGAAGGCTGGGTGGAGCAACTTGGCGTGAATCGAGAGCAGTTGCATCTGGCTGATACCCTTTCCTATCTCCTGAAGCCGCCGCAGGCCGTCGCCGATGCGGCGACACTCGAGCCGGAGGCGATGACCTCAGACGAACCCAATTCAGCCGCTGCGACGCAGCACGACCTGGATTTCGAGTTGCGCGGCATCACCGAGCCGGAACTGCTGAATTTGCTGCGCTCCTATCGGGCACAGGTTAACGGCCGTTTCCGAGTGCAATCCTGCCGTCTCAGCAGCCCCTCCAAGCTTGGCCTCACAGCGCAATGTACATTGCGCTTTTTCAACCTTCCGATTATTGCAACGCCATCTTGAGTCCGAACATTTTGTCTTCGATCGATGTTGCCAAACTGAGATGCAGGGTTTTGTCATGAGGCTTGCCGCCATGTACCGTTTTTCTGCTTTGAGCTGGATGTTTGCGTTGTCTTCGATGCTGCTGTCCGCGGCAGCCTGCGCCCAATCCGTGCAGGAGGGCATGGGTACCCTGTTTTTTTCCCCGGTCGAGCGTGCCGCTATTGCGGCCGCAAGGAAGGACGAACAGGCGGGAACCGCCAATGCTGAGATCAACTATGGCACCTCGGTTTCACTTGGCGGCCTGGTCAAGCGTGAGCGCAGCCGGAGTACCGCCTGGATCAATGGCCAGACGGTGGCCGAGGGTCAAGCTGTTCCCGCCGCCGGAATACCGGTCATATCAGCCAGGAATGTCACCATCGATGGCCAGCCCCTTCGGGTGCGCGAAACGCTCGATCTGGAGAGTGGCCTGCGCAGCGATGCCCTGCCTCCGGGCGCCGTTCTCGTGAAACCGGCGAAATGAGCCATGCAGCGAAGCAGCGGCAGCAAGGCGCAGCCCTGTTGATGTTGCTGATGATTTTCGGCGTTCTTGGCTCCTACTACGCTGTTCGAGCATTCGGCGGTGCCAGTCAGCAAGTTGAACAGGAGGCGGCCAG
>JAIPCT010000100.1 GCA_021738065.1 Burkholderiaceae bacterium | reverse complement strand
GTCGCTCCCGCCGTTATTGCCATTACTGGCCATTGCCGCGCTGTTCTCCTTGCTCGGATCGGGAGTTCTGCTGGTCGTGGGACATTCGTCGCCGCAACTTGCCGCGCACCTGGCGTTTGCCCTGGGGGTGATGCCGCTGATTCTGGCGGCGATGGGCTATTTTGTGCCGGTGCTCACGCGTGGCGCGGGAGCAGGCACTTTCGCATGGTGGCCTCCGGTACTGGCGTGGATCGGCGGTGCGCTGGCAGTGTTCGCGTTTGCGCGCGATTTTTCGCCGACTCAATTGAGCCTGGCGGCGTTTTTAGGCGGATTTGCCGCGATCGGCTTTGGCGGCTGGACCTTGCATCGGGTCAAGCGGATGTTTGGCCCGCGCCATCGCGGACTGGACTGGTATCTGGCCGCGCTTGGCTTTCTCGTTTTGGCCCTGCTGGCGATTCTGTTCATGCCCCTACTTCCGCAGTATCGAAGTGCCCTGCGTCTGTTTCATTTGCACGCCAATCTGCTCGGATTTGTCGGGCTCACCGTGCTGGGCACGCTCCAGGTCTTGCTGCCAACCACCCTGGGAAAGGCTGACCCCGATGCGGCGGTTCGGTTGCGACGCGATATCAAATGGGCGGTGGGCGGCACCCTGTTGATAGCGTGCGGAGTGTCGTTGAGCGCACTCGACCCGGTGTCCGAGTGGGGACCGGTCCTTTCCTTGCCGGGGACGGTGCTCTATGGCGGAGTCGTCCTGCGCATGCTGTACGCGTGGCATGCCAGGTTTGGTCGGGCGCTTTTGAGTTTGCACGGTGCCGCGCCTTCTTTGGTCGCCGCCGCGCTGGGCCTGTCCGCTCTGCTGGCACTGGGCGTGGCACACGGCCTGGCGTGGTTGCCGGCGCGCCCGGCAGTCGCCGGTTTTGTCATTGCGTTTCTGTTGCCGCTGGTGAGCGGAGCCACGGCCCATTTGTTGCCGGTCTGGCTGCGGCCGGGAGTGCAGGGCTCCTGGCATGCCGAGCTTCGCACCAGAATCGTTCGCTGGGGTGGCGTGCGGGGATGGCTACTGCTACTGCTTGGCTTGGCGATTGCCGTGCAATCTTGGGCGGTACCAAAATAGGCTATGGATTTTCACGGAAACAGCCCGTAAATAGCACTGGATCATTTTTGCCGATTGTCGCCGATGGCACGTACCGCGCGGGCTGAAAAAACGCTAGCATGACGGCTTGACCTCCAACCGAAGGAGAATGTCATGGCTCGGAAAAAGAAGCTCGACTTCAGCGATATCGCGACAGATCGAAAAAAGGCCAGCCTTAATCAGAAGGACTTCTGGGCTCGATACGGCGTTACCCAGTCCGGCGGCTCCCGCTACGAATCGGGTCGCAATATTCCGAAACCGCTGGCAATTTTGCTCTGGCTACATCGGTCGGGCAAGATCAGCGACAAGGATCTGGGTGAGGCGCTGAAGTAGCTTGTAGCGCCGCCGCCATGCTCTTTGGGTATCGCGGCGATGGGTTCTGTTTCGCTGTCAGGCAAGTCGGGCCATGCTCTTCAAGCCGGAAATGGCTTGGGGGAGCTTGCGCGGACGCTAGGTACCCCGGTTCTGGCGACGTCTGTCCAGCCACCAGGCGAGGGCCGGCAGCGCGACAAATGAACCCGGCAAGACCATGACCAGCAAATAAGGCGAAACATGGGCCAGTGCGCGCAAGCGAAACTGAATATCCGCCCGTTCGGTCGCTGACCAACGGTCGCCATTGCGGACCTTCATCAATAGCGGCATGAGTCCGCGTACCGTGGTCAGTTCGCCAAGCAACTTCTTGCGCTCGCGGTTCTGGGCGGCAAGCGCGTTGCGCATCCAGCCCGGCTGGATGCTGGCCCGTTTTACCGGGGTTTTCGGTTGATTGGCGTGCTCCAGTTCGTCTGGCGGAGGAACTCCCTGTGCCGCCATTCAGCGCAGTGTTTGCCGATGGCGAACGAGGAATCGATCCAGCTGCCGCCAGGCCTGCCAGGTAAAGAACGCACGACGCGCCAGACGCCAGACGCTTTTTGGCCGAACGACAAGCAGCGCAACCCCGGTTGCGACCAGTATCTGCGGATTGCGACGCGCCCAGCGGGTGCCGGCCACTGCAAAATCACCGGCCGTGAAAACAGGCGCCAGTCCAGTCGCATGCTTGCCGAATTCGATGCGCAGGCTTTCACTGGCGATCTGGAGCCGCTGCTTCCTCAACGCCAGATCAAGTGCGGAAGCCTTCATTGGGGCCTTGTGGTGTTTGTCGCCAGTGCCTCACGATCCTTGCTCAACTCTGCCAGGCTGGCGGAAAACAGTTTTGAACCGGTGCGCCCCAAGCTTATGGCCAACGCGAGGCTGGCGATTCCGGCGCCAAGAAAGAGTGCTGAAAAAACTCCCAGCGCCAGCAGCCGGTTGCTATCCCAGAGCAGTACGGTAAGAAAGATCGCGAGGAAGATCAGCCCCGCAGCGAGGCACAGAAAAGCCACTCCGCCATAGGCGAGAACGGAAAGCAGGCGCCTGCGCTCCTCGGCAAGCTCGACGCCGAAGAGTTCGATTCGATTCTGGAGCAGGGTGACGCCAGTGGCGAGTAAGCCCTTGGCCGAGGCGAACAAGCCGTGCTGGCCCGGCACCTCTTCTCCCCCGTCACTCACGCTTGCGCTCAGCGACGACCGATCAACAGGCCGACGATGAATCCAAAACCTGCGGCGACGCCGACGGAACGCCAGGGATTGTCATGTACATAGTCGTCGGCAGCACGGCCAACTTGCTTGGCTTTATCTACCAAGGCGGCCTCGGCTTCGGCCATCTTGATTTTTGCTGCCGCAAGACGATCCTGTGTCTTGGCACGGATTTCGGCAATCTTCTCACCGGTTTGTCCCGCCGTGGCGCGCAACAGTTCTTCGGTATCGGCAATCACCAGCTTGATATCCGAAATCAATTTGTCTTTGGTGACATCGCTCACTTCATTCATGCTTTTCTCCTGAATTGAAAGGCCAAAACGTGAAGGCTACCGGCTTTGTGGCGGCGCTGCAATGGCCTGCATCATGCCGACGGCAACTCGTAGTCGACAATCAGCGGCGCATGATCGGAGAAGCGCTGCTCCTTATAGACGGAAACGTGGCGTGCTGCAGCCGCAAGACCGGGTGTGGCTATTTGGTAGTCGATGCGCCAACCGACGTTCTTGGCCCACGCCTGGCCTCTGTTGGACCACCATGTATACGCCTCGCCGCCGGCTTCCGGCAACAGGTGGCGATGCACATCGACCCAGCCCAGGTCATCGAAGACAGACGACAGCCAGGCTCTTTCCTCGGGCAGAAAGCCGGAATTCTTCTGGTTGGATTTCCAGTTTTTCAAGTCGATAGCCTGGTGCGCGATGTTCCAGTCGCCGCACAACAGGACCTCGCGCTCGTCGCGCCTTGCTTCGCGGGCCAGGCGTTCAAGCTGCGGACGGAACTGATCGAGGAAGCGGAACTTCGCCTGCTGGCGTTCATCCGAGCTAGACCCCGAAGGCAGGTAGAGCGAAACCACCGACAGCTTGCCGAAGTCCGCTTGCAGGTAGCGTCCTTCCGCATCGAACTCGGCATTGCCAAAACCTTCGACAATGCGGTCGGGCGCAACACGGGAATAAATTCCGACACCGCTATAGCCCTTTTTTTCGGCGGCGTGAAAGCAGCCCTGGAAGCCCGGTGGTTCTCGCAGGGCGGGCGTCAAATCCGCGAGCTGAGCCTTGAGTTCCTGAACGCAGACAAGGTCGGCTTGCTGCGTTGCCAACCACTCGAAAAGCCCTTTGCCGGCGGCGGAACGGATACCATTGAGATTCAGACTGAGTATTCGGAGCATGTGCTTGAGCATGTAGAATGCGTTTGATGAATGCGAACGCTGCCATTACCGTCGCCAGCGAGTTGAGTCGCGAGTTTATCGCCTTCGCCTGTGAACTGGGCGTGTTGCGATTTGGCGAGTTCACCACCAAGGCCGGGCGCTCGAGCCCCTATTTTTTCAATGCCGGTTTGTTCAACGACGGCGACTCTCTTTCGCGGCTTTGCGATTTTTATGCCCGTCGCATTCTTGCGGCGAATCTCCAGTTCGATGTCGTGTTCGGGCCCGCCTACAAGGGTATTCCGCTCGCGGCAGGCACGGCGATGGCGCTGGCAGGGCATGGACGCAACACTCCATATGCCTACAATCGCAAGGAAGCCAAGGATCACGGCGAGGGCGGCACGCTGGTCGGCGCGCCGCTCAAGGGACGCGTGCTGATCATCGACGATGTGATTTCTGCCGGCACTTCGGTGCGCGAGTCGGTCGATCTGATTCGCGATGCCGGTGCCACGCCCGCCGCTGTCGTCATCGCGCTGGACCGACAGGAGCGAGGACAAACCACCCTTTCGGCAGTCCAGGAAACAGAGAAGAACTATGCGATTCCAGTGATCAGCGTCGCCAGCCTTACCGACTTGATAGATTACCTTTCCGGCCAACCGGAACTTGAAAGCAAGCTTGCTGCCGTGAACGCCTACCGCGCCCGCTATGGCATAGACTGACGCCTACGATACCCTTCCCGGGAGATACCCCATGCGCCTGATTTCCGCCCTGTTGTTTGCTTCTTCCGCCGTCCTGGCCTTGAGCGCCAGTGCGCAGACACGTATTTACTGCTGTGATGCCGCCGACGGGCGCAAGGTCTGCGGCGATTATTTGCCGACCGAATGCCAGAATAGAGCCCATGAGGAACGCGACAATCGCGGTTTTGTCTCGAAACTCGTCGAGGCGCCGCTGACGCCCGAACAAGAGGCGCGCCGCGACGCGGAAATGGCGAAGAAGGAAGAGATGGCGAAGAAGGTGGCCGAAGAGCGCCGTCGCACATTGGCCTTGCTTTCAACCTACTCCAGCGAGAAAGACATCAACACGGCGCGGGATCGAGCCTTGGCTGAGTTGAACACGCACAAGGAACAGGCACAGCAGCGCCTGGACGAAGCCAACAAGAAAAAGGCGAAGCTGGAAGGCGACAAGGAGTTTTACAAGGGCAAGCCTTTGCCGAATTCGGTAACGGCGGACATCCGCGACAACGAAAAAGAAATCAAGGCGCAGCAGGCTACCGTGGCAGCTAAACTCCAGGAAATGGAAGAAGTTCGCGCACGCTTCGCCGACGAAAAGAAGCGCTATCTCGAGCTTACCGGCAAGGGGCCGGCAGGCGCCGCGCCTGTCGCCGCGCAATAGTCCAGAACCGGCGAATCGCGGCGCGCAGGCGCCTCGATTCTTCGGCAGTTCAGAGCCTGCAGCGAATTGACCTTGCCTAGGCCTTGGCGAACACCGAGATAGTCAGAGCGGAGAAACCGATCTCCGCGGGTATCCAGTCAGCACCCTTGCTCACTTCGCCGATCAGCACCAGAGTCACGTCACTGTCGCCGATCAGGCTGCGGGTCTTGTCGGTTATGTTCTTCACATAGGTATCCGCAGGCCGGGCTGTTTCCATTTTGATCGTGAAATCGGCAACACAGCGGAGTTCCGGATCGGCGCCGGTTTCCTTGCTGGCCGCTGGCGGGTTCATCAAGGCGCGGATGCGCACCCTATCACCGGCCTCGGCATTTCCGACGCGCAGGCTGTCGATCCGCAGCATGGCTCGGCAGATACGATTTCGGTCCAGGCGCTCGTCCGGGTTGGAGGAAACGGCAATCTCCCCGTGGGCACTTTCAAGGCAAGCGCCATGAAAGTGCAAATCAAACACGTGCTCTGTTTGTTCCCCGCGCTGAGATATCTGCATCTGCTTGATACGTTCCTGCCCGGATTGCGTGCCCAGGGTCCACATCAATTTCGTCAGCGCCGCCTCGGGCGTCATGTCCAGCCCGGATATGACGCCCGTTTCCAGCAGGCTGGAGCTGGTCTCATAGAGGCCCATGTCCACGCTACCGAAGCTGCATTGGGACAAGTTGATGATCAATCGGCCACCGCTGATCGCAGGACCAGCCACGGAATCGCCCTTGATGGCGCGCCGTATTGTTTCCCGGAAATCAGGATTCCGCGGCACGTTTCCAGCGCCGTAACTGCGCATCACCAATCCCTCGATTTCGGGATCGAGAAACAGGTTTCGCATCAGCTTGTCTGAAAAGCCGGGAAAGAGGCTGACGCTGAACACCTTATCCACCAGGTCGGAATTGACGAAGAACGTCTTGCCTGGCTCGGGCGGCGGCAAAACGTGCTCGGAGTTGACTGCGATTTTCTGACCGATATCGCCCAGATGCGGGTAGTTGGGCGAGTCGAAGCCGGCCCGATCGGAGGTGCTCACTTTGCTGGCGCGACAGCCGCGCAGAATCCGGTCGCCAAAGACGATCACCACCTCGGGAATGAGCGGCAGGCCGGAGGCCTTGTAGCCAGCCAGACATACGGCATTGATGAAGTTGGGCAGCGCATCCGTGCCAATCACCGAAACAGGGAGCTGAGATCCGGTCAGGACCACCGGCTTGCCGAGATTCCCGAACATGAAACTCAAGGCCGAAGAAGTGAAGGCCATGGTGTCGGTGCCGTGCAGAACCACGAAACCGTCGTAGTCGTCGTAGTGCGTGGCGATCGTTTCTGCTATTTCCCGCCACTCGGCGGGGCCGATGTCGGAGGAATCCACGGGATTGGCAAAGCTGGCGAAACCGAACTCGATCCGGTTGCCGTTGGTCAATTCGAAAAACGGCGCTGTCGTGTCTCTCGCCGCTCCACGCGCGCTTTTGAGGGTGCCAAGTGGATTGCCCTGTATGCCCGGTACGAAACCGAGCAGGTTTTCCAGCGGCTGTGGCGCCAGCGGGCTGTCCGGATCCTCCGGGTTCGACGGTGCCATACCGATGGTACCGCCCGTGTAGAGAACAAAAACCCGGGACTGGATCATGGACGGACTGCCTTTCCTGTTGTCAGTGCCGCCGCGATGGTTTGCTAGCCGCCCAGCTTCTTCTTCAGCAATTCAGTGACCTGCTGCGGATTGGCCTTGCCCCGGGTTGCTTTCATGGCTTGGCCGACGAGGGCGTTGAAGGCTTTTTCCTTGCCGGCGCGGTATTCATCGACGGATTTCTGATTGGCGGCCAGCACTTCGTCGACCAGCGTGTCGATCGCGCCGCTATCGGTGATCTGCTTCCAGCCGCGGGATTCGATCACGGCATCGGCATCGGCGCCTTCCTTGTTCCATAGCGCATCGAACACGTCGCGCGCGATCTTGTTGGAGATCGTCTGGTCGGCAATGCGGCGAATGATGCCGGCGAGTTGGACGGCCGGTACGGGCGCGGCGGAAATTTCCAGGCCTTCCTTGTTGAGCCGGGCGGCAAGTTCGCCCATGACCCAGTTGGCCGCGGGTTTCGCGTTCTCGCGGCCGGCAGAGACGAGCACGGCTTCGAAATAGGCCGCCATTTCGCGCGAAGCGGTGAGCGTTGCCGCGTCGTAGGAGGACAGCCCGAGCTCGGCTGTAAAGCGTTGCTTCATGGCCTGCGGCAATTCGGGCAGTCCGGACTGAACCTCGGCGATCCAGTCGGCGGTGATTTCCAGCGGAAGCAGGTCGGGGTCGGGGAAGTAGCGGTAGTCGTGCGCATCTTCCTTGCTGCGCATGGAACGCGTTTCTCCGCTATCCGGATCGAACAGCACGGTCGCCTGGCGGATGGCGCGGCCTTCCTCGATCTCGTTGATCTGCCATTGCACCTCGAAATCAATCGCCTGCTGCATGAAGCGGAATGAATTCAGGTTCTTGATTTCGCGCCGGGTGCCGAGCGCTTCACCGGGACGGCGCACCGAGACGTTGGCGTCGCAGCGAAACGAGCCTTCCTGCATGTTGCCGTCGCAAATCCCTATCCATCGCACCATGGCATGCAGCGCGCGCGCATAGGCGACCGCCTCGGCGGACGAGCGCATGTCCGGTTCGGTGACGATTTCCAACAGTGGCGTACCGGCGCGGTTGAGATCAATGCCGGTTCTGCCATGGAAGTCCTCGTGCAGCGATTTGCCGGCATCCTCTTCGAGGTGGGCGCGGGTCAGGTGCACGAACTTCTCGATCGCCGTGTCGCCAGAGCCGAGAATGATCGACAAGCCGCCGCCGGAGACCACCGGGATTTCAAACTGGCTGATCTGGTAGCCCTTGGGCAGGTCCGGATAGAAGTAGTTCTTGCGGGCGAAAACCGAGCGCGGGGCAATCTGGGCGCCAACCGCCAGGCCGAGTTTGATGGCGCAGACCACCGCCTCGCGATTGAGCACCGGCAGTACGCCCGGTAGCGCGATATCCACGGCGCTGGCTTGCGCGTTCGGCTCGGCGCCGAAGACGATGCTGCTGCCGGAAAATATCTTCGATTTTGTTCGCAGCTGGGCATGGGTTTCCAGCCCGATGACGACTTCCCAGTTCATTTCGCCACCTCCGGCAACTGCTTGTGCCAGTCGGTAACTTGCTGGTATTTGTGTGCAACGTTCAACATCCTGGCCTCATCGAACCATTTGCCGATGATTTGCAGGCCGACTGGCATGGGTTTTTCCAGGCCTGTGCCGCCGAATCCGCAAGGCAGGGAGATGCCCGGCAGTCCGGCCAGATTGGTGGAGACCGTGTAGATGTCCGACAGGTACATTTGCACCGGGTCGGTGCTCTTCGCGCCAATCGGGAACGCCACCGAGGGCGAGGTCGGCCCCATGATCACGTCGCATTGCTCAAAGGCGGCGGCAAAGTCGGCGGCGATGAGACGGCGAATTTTCTGCGCCTGAAGGTAATAGGCATCGTAATAGCCGTGGGACAGCACATAGGTGCCGATCAGGATGCGGCGCTTCACTTCGGGGCCAAAGCCCTGCGCCCGGCTGCGCGAGTACATTTGCTCCAGGTCATCGTAATCGGGCGCCCGATAGCCGTAGCGCACGCCGTCGAAGCGCGACAGATTGGAGCTGGCCTCGGCCGGGGCAATCACGTAGTACGCCGGTACCGACAATCCCGAGTTTGGCAGCCCGACCTCGACGGTTGTCGCGCCCAGCGTGCGGTACTCGGCCAGCGCGGCTTCGACCGCGGCCCGTACATCGTCATCCATGCCCGGGCCGAAAAACTCCCTGGGCAAGCCGATTTTCAAGCCGGCCAGCGGTTTTTCCAGATCGCGACCGTAGTCCTCTGGTGGACGTTCGAGCGAGGTCGAATCGCGCACGTCGAAACCGGCGATGGCGCTGAGCATCAGCGCGCAGTCTTCCGCGCTCTTCGCCATCGGGCCGCCCTGGTCCAGGCTGGAGGCAAAGGCGATCATGCCGTAGCGTGAAACCACGCCGTAGGTCGGCTTGATTCCGGTGAGGCCGCACAGCGCCGCCGGTTGGCGGATTGAACCGCCGGTATCGGTGCCGGTCGCGGCGGGGGTGAGCCGCGCCGCGATGGCGGCGGCCGAACCGCCGGAGGAGCCGCCGGGCACGCGCGAAGTGTCCCAGGGATTTTTTACCGGGCCGAAATGCGAGGATTCGTTCGACGAGCCCATGGCGAACTCGTCCATATTGAGTTTGCCCAGCGTCACCATGCCCGCGTCGGCAAGTTTCTCGACTACCGCGGCGTCATAGGGCGCGACGAAGTTGGCGAGCATTTTCGAGCCGCAACTGGTACGCCAGCCTCGGGTGCAGAAGATGTCCTTGTGCGCCAGGGGGATGCCGCACAGTGGCGAGAGCGCCGTGGCGCCAGCGCCGAGTTTCAGGTGCTCGTCGGCCGCCCGCGCCTGCGCCAGCGCTTTGTCGCGGTCGGTGGTGATGAAGGCGTTGAGCGCCGGGTTGAGCGTGTCGATGCGGTCGAGGAACAGCGTCGCCAGTTCGACGGCGGAGATTTTTTTGGCGGCCAGCGCGGCACCCAACTCGCGGAGCGAAGAATTGAACATGCTATTTCGCTTCCGCAACGCGGAAGCGCCAATCAGTCGCCCCCGCCCTCGGGGCGGGGGTT
>JAIPCT010000016.1 GCA_021738065.1 Burkholderiaceae bacterium | reverse complement strand
CGCGGCTACCACAAGCCGATCATGATCGCCGGTGGCCTCGGCAATATCGCCGCCGAAGATTCATTCAAGATTCGATTCCCCGCCGGCAGCCTGCTGATCCAGCTGGGCGGTCCCGGCATGTTGATCGGTCTTGGCGGCGGCGCGGCTTCGTCGATGGCGACCGGTTCGAATACCGCGGATCTGGATTTTGCTTCGGTACAGCGCGGCAACCCGGAAATTCAGCGGCGCGCCCAGGAGGTCATCGACCGCTGCTGGCAGCAGGGCGCGGGCAATCCCATACTGGCGATCCATGATGTCGGTGCCGGCGGCATATCGAACGCCATGCCCGAACTGGCGCATGACGCAGGCTGCGGCGCGGCCTTCGATTTGCGCGCGCTGCCGAGCGAGGAGCCGGGCATGAGCCCGCGCGAAATCTGGAGCAACGAGGCGCAGGAGCGCTATGTGCTGGCCATCGCGCCCGAGCGCCTGCCCGAGTTCCGGGCTATGTGCGAACGCGAGCGCTGCCCCTTTGCCGTGCTTGGCGTCGCCACCGACGACGGCCAGCTCACGGTCAAGGACGATCATTTCGGCAACCTGCCGGTGGATATGCCGATGGAAGTGCTGCTGGGCAAGGCGCCCAAGCTGCATCGCGATGCGCGGCGACAAGAAGTCACCATGCCGCCGCTGGCCATCGCCGATATCGACTTGAAAGAAGCGGCCCTGCGCGTGCTGCGCCTGCCTGCCGTGGCATCCAAGAATTTCCTGATCACCATCGGCGATCGCAGCGTCGGCGGGTTCACCGCGCGCGACCAGATGGTCGGGCCCTGGCAAGCGCCGGTGGCCGATGTCGCGGTGACCACCATGGGCTACGACACGCTGCGCGGCGAGTGTTTCGCCATGGGCGAGCGCACGCCGCTGGCGCTGCTCAATGCGCCGGCTTCGGGGCGCATGGCGGTCGGCGAGGCGATCACCAACCTGGCCGGGGCCGATGTCGGCGATATCGGCCGGATCAAGTTGTCGGCCAACTGGATGGCCGCCGCCGGTCACGGCCATGAAGATGCCGCCTTGTTCGATACGGTGAAAGCAGTGGGTGTCGAGTTCTGCCCGGCACTCGGTGTCTCGATTCCGGTGGGCAAGGATTCGCTGTCGATGCGCACGCGCTGGGAAGATGAAGGCGGAGCCAAACAGGTGACCGCACCCTTGTCGCTGATCGTGACGGCGTTCGCCCAGGTTGACGACGTGCGTCGCACGCTGACGCCCGAACTGCGACCGGACGCCGAGGTCGGTGAAACGGAGTTGTTGCTGATCGACCTCGGGCAGGGCCGCAACCGTCTCGGCGGCTCGGCGCTGGCCCAGGTTTACGGCGCGCAGTCGGGTCAATTGGGCGACCTGGCGCCGGATGCGGAGGCGGCTTCGCTCAAGGCATTCTTCGGTGCGATCCAGACGCTCAATCGCGCCGGAAGGATTCTCGCCTACCACGATCGTTCCGATGGTGGCTTGTGGGCGACGGTGTGCGAGATGAGTTTTGCTTCGCACGTCGGTGTTTCGCTCAATCTTGACGGGCTGTGCTACGACCCCTTGATGAACGATGTCGACGGCATCGAACGCTTTCCGCAGATCGTCGATGGCAGGCTGCAAGATCGTCTGATCACCGCCTTGTTCAACGAAGAACTCGGTGCCGTGCTGCAGATTCGCCGCGAGGATCGTTCCGCGGTGATGCAGACACTGCGCGATGCCGGCCTGGGCGCTTGCTCGCACCTCATCGGCAGCACCAACACGGCTGACGAAGTGCGCGTCTGGCGCAACGCGAAGCTGGCGTTCAGTGCCAAACGCAGCGAATTGCAGCGCACCTGGAGCGAAGTCAGTTTCCAGATCGCCCGTTTGCGCGATGACCCGGTGTGCGCGCAAGAGGAATTTGACGCGCTGCTTGACGCTGACAATCCCGGGCTCTCGCTGCAACTGAACTTTGATCCGGTCGCCCCCGCCGTCCTTACAGGTGCGCGTCCGAAAATCGCAGTGCTGCGCGAGCAGGGCGTCAATGGCCAGGTCGAAATGGCCGCCGCCTTCGAGCGCGCCGGCTTTGCGCCTTACGACGTGCATATGTCCGATCTGCAATCCGGACGCGTGCACCTGGCGGACTTCAAGGGGTTGGCGGCCTGCGGCGGTTTTTCCTACGGCGACGTGCTCGGTGCCGGGCAGGGCTGGGCCAAGTCGGTGTTGTTCAACAGTGCTTTGCGCGATGAGTTCTCAGCCTTTTTTGCGCGAGAGGACAGCTTTGCGCTGGGCGTTTGCAACGGTTGCCAGATGATGGCGCATCTGGCGCCCATCATTCCCGGCGCGCAAGACTGGCCGAGCTTTCAGCGCAACCGCAGCGAACAATACGAGGCGCGCGTGGTGATGGTCGAGATCCCGTCATCGGCGTCGATTCTGTTTGCCGGCATGGCCGGCTCCCGGCTGCCGATGGTGGTCAGCCACGGCGAAGGCCGGGCCGAGTTTGCTTCCGGCCAGGAGGGCCGGGTATTGACGGCCTTGCGCTATATCGACAATCGTGGCGCGGTGGCGAGCACTTATCCGTTCAACCCGAACGGATCGCCGCACGGCCTGGCCGGCGTGACCACGGCCGATGGTCGCTTCACCATCATGATGCCGCATCCGGAGCGGACTTTTCGCACCGTGCAGATGTCATGGCATGCCGCCAATCAGGGTGAGGATTCGCCGTGGCTGGCCCTGTTCCACAACGCGCGACGCTGGCTGGGGTAGGCTGAAAACTCGGCGCCGGCGACACGGCGACGATGCGTCGACAGGACGCAATGAAAATAAAAACGGGAGCCTCGGCTCCCGTTTTTATTGGGTCGAACGTGCGTGTTACTCGACCTTGGCCTTGGCGCGCAAGTCGTCAATATGCTTTTGCACGTTGCGTTGTATCAGTTGCTGACCGATCTGCGGCTTGGCTTCCTCGAACGGCGGCAGCTTGAGTTCGCGCGTGTCGTCGAGCTGGATGACGTGCCAGCCGAAGTCGCTCTTCACCGGAGCTTCGGTGAATTTGCCTTTTTCGAGTTTGATCATGGCAGCGGAGAACGGCGGGACGAAAGAGCCCGGATTGGCCCAGTCGAGATCGCCGCCGCGTTCCTTGGAGCCCGGGTCCTTGGAGGCCTTGGCCAGGTCGGCGAATTTTTCGCCTTTCTTCAATTTCTCGATGATGGCCTTGGCTTCATCTTCCTTTTCGACCAGGATGTGGCGCGCCTTGTATTCCTTGTTGCCGAGCTTGGCGGTGATCTGATCGTATTCCTGCTTGACCTGTTCATCCGTGACCGGATGGGTGCGCACATATTCGTTCAAGTAAGCGCCGATCAGCACGCCCTGGCGGGCAAGCTCGACCTGGCCGCGGACCTCAGACTTCTTGTCGAAGCCCTTCTTGAGCGCTTCCTGGGTCAGGACTTCGCGACGAACAAGTTCTTCCTTGACGCTCTGGCGCAGTTCCGGGGAGTCGGGCTGGCCTTTTGCCGCCTGACCGGCGATCAGTGCCTCGGCATGGCTGTTTGGCACGGCCTTGCCATTGACGGTGACAAACGTCGTGGACGCTGCCTTGTCAGCCATCTTCTGGGCAAAGGCGGGAGCGGAGCTGGCCGATACGGCAAAGGCAAGCAGGAGGGCATGACGGAGAGTGCGATTCATCTTGGTTCCTGTGTTGTCTGGAGGTGGATAAACGGAGACGGCTAGTTTTCTTCTTGGGTTCTTGCGGTAATGCTGAGGGCATGAATCTCCCGCTTCATCAACGGGCCGAGGGCATCATACACCAGGCGATGTCGTGCCATTGTCTTGAAACCGGCAAAGCGCGGCGAGACAATATGCAGGCGAAAGTGTCCGCCGCCGCTTTTGGCCCCGGCGTGGCCGGCATGCCTGGCCGAGTCATCGATTATTTCAATGCTGACCGGGTCGAGCACGGCAAGCTGGGTACGCATGGTTTCGATGATGCTCATGATTTTGGCAGCGCCTGGCGAAAGGGACGCACCGTGACGCGGGCATACACGCCGGCGGCCAAATAGGGGTCGGCATCCGCCCAGGCTTGCGCTTCCGCCAGTGAGTCGAATTCGGCGACGATCAGGCTTCCGGAGTAGCCGGCCGGCCCCGGATCGGGGCTGTCGATGGCGGGAAACGGCCCCGCCAGCACCATGCGCCCGGCGGCCTCCAACTCAAGCAGGCGGGCCAAATGGGTCGGGCGGCTGGCAAGGCGCTGCTCGAGGCTGTTCGGCACGTCTTCGCCGACGATGGCATAGAGCATCAGATATTCTCCGAAAATCCGCCTCGACCTGCGGCGGCATTGCATTGGGGCGCGCGACGAATCATGCTCAGCCCTTTCCCGGCGGCGGCGGTTGGGGAGCGGGCTGCTCCGCTTCTTCGGGAAGGTATTTGGCGAGCACCATGCCTTGAATGATGATGAAAGCGAACATCAAACCCATGCCGCCGAACAGCTTGAAGCTGACCCAGGTGTCGGTGCTGAAATTGAAGGCGACGTAGAGGTTGATCACGCCCATGACAGTGAAAAAGCCGATCCAGGCGTAGTTGAGCCGAGTCCAGAGGGCGTCGGGGAGCTCCAGTTGCTTGGCCAGCATGGCGGTGATCAGGTTCTTGCCGAAGAAACGCGCCGATGCGAACAGGCTCACCGCGAACAGCCAGTAAAGGATGGTCGGCTTCCATTTGATGAAGGTTTCGTCATGCAGGATCAGTGTCGCGCCGCCGAATACAACGACCAGCCCCAGGCTGACCCAGAGCATGGTGTCCACCTTGCCGTGACGATGCCAGACCCAGGCGATCTGCACCATCGTGGCGACAATGACCACGCCGGTGGCGATGTAGATGTCGAAGATCTTGAACGCGACGAAGAAGAGGATGACCGGGAAGAGGTCGAATAGAAATTTCATGAGTGGAATTATAAGGCGGCGGCCGGGTACCCATCGAGCACGGCGAGCAAATCAGTCGCCCCCTTCGCCGGGAAGGGGCTTGGGGGATGGCTCTGCAAGGGATAAATCCAGCGAAGCCGAATTGATGCAATAACGCTGACCGGTCGGCGCCGGTCCGTCGCCAAAGACATGGCCGAGGTGGGCGCCGCAGTTGCTGCAAACGACCTCGGTACGCACCATCAAGTGGCTGTAGTCGTCGACTTCGGTAATCCCCTGGCCGGCCACGGGTGCGGTGAAACTGGGCCAGCCGCAGCCGGAATCGAATTTCGCCGCGGATTCGAACAGGGGCTCGCCGCAACCGATGCAGCGATAGGTACCGGGCTCCTTGCAGTCCCAGTATTCGCCGCTGAAGGCGCGCTCGGTAGCTTTCTGGCGCGTGACCTGGTACTGCATCGGCGTGAGTTGCGCGCGCCATTCGGCTTCGGTCTTGCTGATCTTGGGTTTATTGCTCATTGGCACCTCCGGACGCTGACTATAATCCGCTGCATGGGGTGTAAGAGCGCGCGACAGGTGAAAAAGTTCAGGACGATGCGATGCGCGTGAGCGTGCTCGGCGCCGGCGTGGTCGGCGTGACCAGCGCCTGGTATCTGGCGGCGGATGGCCACGAGGTCACGGTTTTCGATCGGCAGCCGGAGCCCGCGCAGGAAACCAGTTGCGCCAATGGTGGCCAGATTTCGGTGAGCCACGCCGAGCCCTGGGCCAGCCCGCGGGCGCCCCGGTTGGCGCTGAAATGGCTGGGGCGCGAAGATGCCCCCTTGCTCTGGCGCATGCGTGCAGATCCGGCGCAATGGCTCTGGGGCCTGCGTTTTCTGCGCCAATGCACCGCCGCGCGGGTGCGGGCCAACATCGGCGCCATCGTGGGTTTGGGCCTGGCCAGTCGCACCGCGCTGCAGTCCTTGCGCCATCAGTTGGCGCTGGAATACGATCATCTGGAACGCGGCATTCTGCATTTCTACACCGACCCCCGCGAATTCGACCAGGCGCTGCCACAGGCTGCATTGATGCGCGAATTCGGCTGCGAGCGGCTGCCGAAAACCGCGGCGGAATGCCTAGCCATCGAGCCCGCATTGGCTGGATCACGAATTCCGGTGGTGGGTGGCACGTATACCGCCCGCGACGAATCGGGCGACGCGCGACGCTTCACCGAGGCGCTGGCGCGTCATGCTGCGGCGCGTGGCGTGCGGTTCCGCTTCGGCGAGACGGTGCGTGCCTTGCAGCGCGAAGGCGGCCGGCTGAGCAGCGTGCATCTGGCCTCGGGTGAGCGTGTTGACGCCGACATGACGGTGCTGGCCATGGGCAGCTATTCGCCCTTGCTCCTGCAACCATTGGGCCTGCGTTTGCCGGTGTATCCGGCCAAGGGCTATTCGGCGACGCTGGCGTTGCCCGCCGGCGTGCTGGCGCCGACGGTGAGCCTCACCGACGACGGTTCGAAGATCGTCATTTCGCGACTCGGGCAATCCCTGCGGGTGGCGGGCACCGCCGAGTTCACCGGCTACGATACCTCGCTCAACATGCCTCGCTGCCAGGTTCTGGTGCGCCGCATCCACGAAATCTTTCCCGCTTTGGCCGCGGTGAACAACATCGACTACTGGGCCGGGCTGCGCCCGGCCACGCCCGGCAATGTACCCTTGGTCGGTGACCTGAGCGCTGCCGGGTTGGCCGGGCTCTGGCTCAACACGGGGCATGGCACCCTGGGCTGGACGCTCGCCTGCGGTTCGGCGCGCCTGCTCGCCGATCTGGTGGCAGGCCGTGATCCGGGTCTTGATCCGGCGCCCTATCGTCTTTGACGTTGCTGCGGTGAATGGCGAGATCCCTGAAGAAGCAGGGTAAACGCTGCAGGAAGAGCCAATCCGACTGAAACTCCCGCTCACGGGGAAGACGATTGATTGCGCGCTTCGCTCGACGATCACCCGTCGTTTGAGCGCGTGATATCGCGTCGAAAAGTCGGCGCTGGTGATACGGCGACGGGTGGCAACGCGATCCTGCGGTTTGCCACCGCGCCGGCGTTGCACAGCCGGCAGCGCTGCACGATCAGTGCAGGTGACGGGGGGCGGCTTCCGCCTGGTCTTCGGGTAGTTCGGCGTGCACCGGCTCGCCCTCGGGATTGGGGTAGAGCGGGGCGCCACAGTCGTCGCAGAATTCCAGAGGGAAGCGCTGCTCGAGCATCAGCACGTTGCTGACGCCGGCTTCCCGCAGTGCGGCTTCGATCTGTGCCGGCGCCTCGTGGTTTTCGTCCTCGTTGTCCAGCAAGGGCCAGACCACGCCATGGACGACACTGCTGTCACCGCGCTGGGTGAAACCAATGCGGAACTCTTCGAGCTGGCGATCGTGAAAGGGCGCGACCACGGCGAGCAACTCGCTGGCCGGGCGATTCAGCACGGTTTGCAAAAAGGCGACCGCGGCCCGCAGTGACCAGGGACGCGAGGCGCGATCGGCATCGCGTACCGCCGCGTGATAGGCCAGTACCGGCAGGAACTCCACCGCACAGGCGGGAAGCAGGGGACGCAAGGCGTCGCCGCCCTGTTGCGTCCATTGGCGGAGCACCTCCGCCGGGTCGCCGTCGTCTTCCTGCCAGCGAAACAGCGCCGCGCCGCGCGGTGCCGCCACGGCGCCCAGCAGGTAGCGGGTGTCGGAGAGGAAACTCATGGTCTCCTGCAATTGCGCGGGATCGATTTTCAGGTTGCGGCCATGAACCGCGGCCTTGGCCAGTTTGCCCGTCAGCGCGGCGGTGTCGACGTAGTTTTGCGGCAACTGGTCCGGGCTGTAAAGAATGTCGCAGAGGCCGAGTTTTGCCTCGGCGGCGAGGACATGAGCCTGCAGGTGAACCCGCACCGCATCCAGTTGCGCGCCGGGGATGGCGCCGGAGGGAATCTTGAAGCGCGACCAGGCCAGCAGCGGCACGGCGATCATCACTACCTCAAGTTCGCTGTCCGTCGTGGCGCGCCGGGTTTCGGCACAGGATTCAATCATATCGGCCAGCTCGTCATACGCCCGCGAACCGCCGGTATACAGCTGGTCCAGCACCGTGATCAGGGGCTCCTCGCTGTCATCGGCAAGCAGGCGATCGATGTGAGTCGCCAGGCGGATTTCCCAATAGGCATCCTCGATTCGGTTCGATGACTGGCTGAGTCGAGTGGTGAGGCGCTCGAGTAACACCGAGTCCGGCGTCTGTCGGGAGCGCCGTGGAGGGCGGTTGCGTTTCATGGTCAAAAAGGGGCCGAACGACGAGAACCGGCAAAGCTGATGAGGAGGAATTCTACCAGTAGCGCGAACACCGGATCGCGCCGTGCGCTGATAAACTCCGCGTGTTTTTCAACCCTGCGGCGGTGTCCGATGTTTTCCCGATTGATGCCCAAAGAAGCAAAATTCTTCGATCTGTTCAATGCCCATGCGGATCTGATCGTCAAGGGCGGACGGCAGTTGGTGATATTGGTGGATGAGTTGGAGAAAGGCCCCGAAGTGCTCGCCCAGCATGTTCAAAACATCGACGAGATCGAGCGGGCGGCGGACAGGATCACTCATGAAACCATCGCCTTGCTGCATACCTCGTTCAACACACCGCTGGATCGTGACGAGATACATCGATTGATCATGCGCCTGGACGATATCCTCGATTTGATCCAGGATTTCGCCGAGGCCATGTATCTCTATGACATTCGCAAGCTGACGCCGGAAGCCAGGCAGCTTTCGGACATCGTTGCCTCGGGTTGCGAGCGGGTGAAATTGGTGGTGGCACTGTTGCACAAGATGGACAACGCACCGGCCATGCTCAAGCTGTGCCGTGAAATCGATCAGCTTGAATCGGATGCCGACCGCGTCATGCGCACGGGCATTACCAAGCTGTTTCGCGAAGAAGAGGACGTGCGTCAGTTGATCAAGATGAAGGGCATCTACGAATTGCTCGAGTCCGTCACCGACCGCTCCGGAGATGTCGCGAACATCATCGAGGGCATCATCCTCGAGAATTCCTGAGCGATCGCCATGCAAGCGGTCGAGATGAGTCTGACGGTGCTGGTCGTGTTGGTGCTGCTGGCGCTCGTCTTCGACTTCATGAACGGATTTCACGATGCGGCCAATTCGATCGCCACCGTGGTGTCTACCGGAGTCTTGAAGCCACATCATGCGGTTGCCTGGGCGGCCTTCTTCAATGTCGCGGCAATCGCGGTGTTTCAGCTCAAGGTCGCCTCCACCATAGGCAAGGGCACGATCGACCCCGCGATCGTCGATCACTACGTGATTTTCGGCGCCCTGATCGGCGCCATCGCCTGGAACATCATCACCTGGTATTACGGCATTCCTTCAAGTTCGTCCCATGCGCTTATCGGCGGCCTGGCCGGCGCGGCAATGGCCAAGGCCGGCGCCGGTTCCCTGATCTGGTCCGGCATCGGCAAGGTGCTGGCCTTCATTCTGGTGGCGCCACTGCTCGGTTTGCTGCTGGGCGGTTTGATGATGGTGGGGATTGCCTGGTTGATGAATGGCAGCACGCCGCGCAAGGTGGACAAGAGGTTCCGACGCTTGCAGCTGGTCTCGGCGGCGCTTTACAGCCTCGGCCACGGCGGCAATGATGCGCAGAAAACCATCGGCATCATCTGGATGCTGCTGGTCGCGGCCGGTGTTTCGAAGACCGCCGAGTCGGTGCCGATGTGGGTTGTCTTTTCCTGCTACGCAGCGATGGGCCTGGGCACCATGTTCGGCGGCTGGCGCATCGTCAAGACCATGGGCCAACGCATCACCAAGTTGCGGCCGGTCGGCGGCTTCTGCGCCGAGACGGGCGGCGCAATTACGCTGTTTCTGGCCACCGGCCTGGGTATTCCCGTGTCGACCACGCATACCATTACCGGCGCGATTGTCGGTGTCGGCACCGCCAAAGGCGCCAGCAATGTGCGCTGGGGTATCGCCGGCGGCATTGTCTGGGCATGGATCCTGACCATTCCGGCGAGCGCGCTGATTGCCGCTCTCGCCTGGTGGCTGGCGCAGCTGCTGTTGTGATTTGTCATGAATAGCCGCATTGCGCCCGGGCCGGCGGCCTTCGGGCTGATGGTGCTGTTGTGCGCTTGTTGGGGCCTGCAGCAGGTGGCGATAAAAATTGCCGGCGCCGACATCAGTCCCATCCTGCAAGCCGGGTTGCGTTCAGCCGGGGCCGCCATCCTGGTGTTTGTCTGGGCGCGCTGGCGCGGAATCCCGCTCTTTGGCAATGATGCGTCGTTGCGGCCGGGTTTGCTGGCCGGCCTGCTGTTCGGGCTGGAGTTTCTCTTCATCTTCGTCGGTGTCGACCACACCACGGTATCGCGGCTGGTGGTGTTTCTCTATACCGCGCCCTGCTTCACGGTGCTGGGTTTGCACTTCTTTGTGCCGGGCGAGCGCATGGGTGTCCGGCAATGGGCGGGCGTGCTGCTGGCGTTTGCCGGGCTGGTGGTGGCTTTCGTCGACAAGGCATCGGGCGGCAGTTTTCTGGGCGACGCGTTTGGCGTGCTCGCGGCGCTGTTCTGGGCGGCAACAACGGTGGTGATACGCGCGACGGGTTTGGCGCGGGTGACCGCCACCAAGGTCCTGCTCTATCAACTGGTGATCTCCGCGGCGATGATGTTTCCGCTGTCCTGGCTGTTCGGGGAAAGCGGCATCGGCGTCCTGTCAGCGCCGACTTTATGGGCCATGGCCTATCAGATCGTGATCGTTGCCTTCATCAGCTATCTGGCGTGGTTCTGGCTGCTGACGCGCTATCTGGCTGGCCGCCTGTTGGTGTTCTCCTTCCTGACGCCGCTGTTTGGTGTGCTGTTCGGCATGCTGTTGATGAACGACCAGCCCAGCCTGCATTTTTTTGTCGCCGCGGCGATGGTGGTGGGCGGCATCTTGCTGGTCAATCTGCCGGCACGCAAATGAAAGCGGGTGCAGCGTTTTCCCTGGGTCTGCGATCGGTCGCACCGATACTGCTGGGCGTTGCGCCGTTTGGCCTGATTTACGGTGTGGTCGCATTGCAAAGCGGGATTCCGCCGCTCGCCGCGATGGCCATGTCTTCAATCGTTTTCGCCGGATCAGCCCAGTTTCTGCTGGCGCAACTGGTGGGTGCCGGGGCGCCGCTGCTGCTCAGCGCCGGTGCGGTGGGACTGGTGAATTTGCGACATGCGTTGTATAGCGCTTCAGTAGCGCCGATGCTGGCGCATCTGCCGCAGCGCTGGAAAGTCCTGCTGGCCTATTTGCTCACGGATGAAGCCTATGCCGCGGCGATTCCTCACCTGCTCGCGGCCGGGTCGGATTCTTCGAAATCCGCGCCGGCGCACTGGATACTGTTCGGCTCCGGTATCGGCTTGTGGGCCAGTTGGCAGTTGGCGACCCTGGCCGGTGTGCTGATCGGGACACAATTGCCGCCGAATCTCGGACTAGATTTTGCGCTGCCGCTGACCTTCATCGCCATCGTGGTGCCGATGATTCAAAGCCCCGCGCTATTGCTGGCGGCGCTGGCGGCGGGCGCCACTGCCGTGGCCCTGGCTGCGCTGCCCTACAAAGTGGGCCTGTTCGTCGGCGCCCTTGCCGGGCTGGTGGTCGGTGCTGTTCTGTCAGAGGCGATGCGGAGCAAGCGCAAATGAACATCTGGTGGCTGATGATCCTCTGCGGCCTGGTGACTTTTCTGATTCGCTATTCCTTCATCGCGGCGGAAGGGCACTTTCAGCCGCCGTCCTGGTTCCGCCGCTTGCTGCCCTTCGTCCCCATTGCCGCATTGACCGCGCTGACCATGCCTGAACTGCTGCTGGTGCAAGGCGAGATCCTTCTTGGCGGAGACAATCCGCGCCTCTGGGCCGGCATGGTCGCAATTGCCGTTGCGGCCGTGTGGCGCAATACCTTGCTCACCATCGGCTGTGGCTTTCTAGCGCTTTTTGTGCTGCAGCAGTCCGGGTAGTCAGGCAAGCTGAAAAGCTTTACCACGGAGAACACGGAGAACACGGAGAACACTCAGAGCGCTTTTTCAAGGGCTTGTCTTTCTCCGTGCCCTCCGTGTTCTCCGTGGTGATCATTTCGATTTTTTTCGATTCCAATATCCCGACCGGTTGGCAGCACGTCAATCGTTCCTACAGCTGCGAAAGCCAATGAAAATATCGTCACGATGCGCTTCGTAGTAGTTGCGATAGCGCGGGTTGCGCATGCGTTCGCGGGTGGCAAAGGAGCCGCCGCGCACGCTGCGATGGCTGTGGAAAAACGGCGCGGCATATTCGGCGTAGGGGTCGGGGCTGAACCCCGGATAGGGTGCAAACGCGCTGGCCGTCCATTCCCAGACCTGGCTGCCCCAATCGAAAGGGCCGGCCTGCAATGCGGCGAACTCCCACTCGGACTCACTCGGCAGGCGACGGCCGGCCCAACGACACCAGGCGTCGGCCTCGTGCGCCGTAAGGTGAATTACGGCTTGATCAGGCGCCAGTTCGATCCAGTCGGCAAAGCGCCGTTGCTGCCAGCGACCGTTCTCGCATCGCCAGTAGCGGGGCATGGTCTGGCCGCTGGCGAGGAGCCACGCGCGGCCCGCGTCTGACCACCATCGACGGTCTTGATAGCCGTCCGCCTCGACGAAAGCGAGGTACTCCGAATTTTTTGTCGGCGAGGCAGAAATGGCGAAGCGCTCAACGTGTCGCGGATGCGCCCATTTTTCATTGTCGAAGACAAATCCCGGTTTTGCGGGCGCGGAGCCCATCAGGAATTCGCCGCCGGCCAGTTCGATATCGGCAAGCGGTGGCAGGGCGTACAACTCGTCCGTCGACGGCCAGGACAGGGTTTGTCGCGTGTAACGAAACGCCTCGTCGTGCATGTCTTCGTGCAGCAGGGCCAGCCGATGAAAGTAAAGCGCGGCGTCGGTATCCGGAAGCTCCAGCAGCGAATCGAGGGCGTCAGCGAGCGTGTTTTCGAGATAGCGTCGGGTGCCGGTCCAATCGGGAAGGTCGAGCTGCCAGCGACTGTCATGCGCGACATTGCGCGAGTCATACCAGCGGTCGGCATCCTTCAGGAGCGACGCGCGGAGAGGCGAATTTTCGCCTTGGTAGCGCCGGCACCAGTACTCCGTGAACCAGGCAACGTGCCCCAGTTCCCATAGTGGCGGATTGATGATGTCCAGGCAGGGGACATGTAAGGGGTGGGAGGCCCGTGTAGTATCCGCTTTGGTGCGCTCGTTCCAGCCCGCAAGGTCGTCAAGCAGGTGAATCGAGTTGTTGCGCGCTTCCTGCATTGCCTCGGCCAGCAGCGTTTTGTCAGCGGTTCTAATATTCGGTATGTCCATTTCGACCCGTCCCTCCGTCGTCATTATCAGCCCGGCACTGGCCGGTGCCAACAACGGCAACTGGCATACGGCCAGGCGCTGGGCGCAATGTCTGGCACTCCATGCCCGGGTGCGTATCGAGTGCCAATGGAGCGGAGGCGACGACCGGATGATGATAGCGCTGCATGCGCGTCGTTCGGCCCCCTCAATTGCCGACTTTGCGGCACGCCATCCCGGGCGGCCGCTGGCGGTGGTTCTGACGGGAACCGATCTATACCGCGATATTCGGGTAGATGCGCAGGCGCAGCGCTCGTTGGCACTCGCCGACCGTTTGATACTGCTGCAACAGGAGGGCGTACTCGAACTGACGCCCGGGCACGCGGCGAAAGCCGTGGTGATACATCAGTCGGCGCGATCATTGCGACCAGGCCGACACAGCACTCGTTACTTCGATCTGGCCTTGGTCGGGCATCAGCGGCCGGAAAAGGACCCGCTGACGGCCGTGCGTGCGTTGCGGCTCCTGCCTCCTGATCTGCCGGTACGTTTGTTTCATGTGGGTGCGGCACTCGACACCCATCTCGCGGCAAAAGTGGCGGCGCTGGGCGATGGAGACAAGCGCTATCATTGGCTGGGCGCCTTGCCTCAGGCAGCCACTCGGCAGCGCATCAAGCGTTGCCGAGTGCTGCTGCTGCCTTCGCTGATGGAGGGTGGCGCCAATGTCCTGATCGAGGCCGTCACCAGCGGCGTCCCGGTGCTGGGCAGCAACATCGCGGGCAATCGTGGCATGCTCGGCGCCGACTATCCCGGCTGGTTTTCAGTGGGCGATGCCGCGGCACTGGCGAAACTGATCCAGACGGCGGTGCGTGATCCGGATTACTACGCGGCTTTGGCCGGTCGCTGCGCCGAGCGGGTATCCTTGTTCTCTCCGGCAAGTGAATGCTCTGGCGTTTGCAGTCTTCTAGACATGATCAGGTGAATCAATCAATGAACTCAAGCAAGTCAACCTCCAAGCCCGTTCGGCTTACGTCATTCAGCCATGGCGGCGGTTGCGGCTGCAAGATCGCTCCCGGCGTGCTGTCCGAGATTCTGGGCAGCGCGCGCGGCTGGCCGGTGCCCAAGGAACTGATGGTCGGCATCGCGACCAGCGACGATGCCGCCGTGTATCGCCTCAATGACGAGCAGGCGCTGATAGCCACCACGGATTTTTTCATGCCCATCGTCGACGATCCCTTCGACTTCGGCCGCATTGCCGCGACCAACGCCATCAGCGACGTGTACGCCATGGGCGGCACCCCGATCATGGCGCTGGCCCTGGTCGGCATGCCGATCGACAAGTTGCCGCTGGACATCATCGGCAAAATACTCGAAGGCGGCGAAAGCATCTGCGCCGCTGCCGGCATCCCGATAGCCGGAGGCCATACCATCGACTCGGTGGAGCCGATCTACGGTCTGGTGGTGATGGGACTGGTGCATCCCGACAAGGTGAAAACCAACGCCGGCGCGCGTTCGGGGGACGTGCTGATCCTGGGCAAACCCTTGGGTGTCGGTGTCCTGTCGGCCGCGCTGAAGAAGGGGGCGCTGGATGCCGCCGGCTATGACGTCATGATAGCCAGCACCACCAAGCTCAATACTCCGGGCAAAAGCCTGGCGCAACTCGAGACGGTGCATGCCCTGACCGATATCACCGGTTTCGGCTTGTTGGGGCATTTGCTGGAGGTATGTCGCGGGGCAGGACTAGCGGCTTCGCTCGACATGAGGCAGATACCCTTGCTGGAGAATGTCGAAACGCTCGCGACCGCAGGCTATATCACCGGCGCTTCGGCGCGCAACTGGATGGCCTACGGAGAGGATGTCGTGCTTGATGCCGCCATCACGACCATGCAACGGGCTTTGCTGACCGATCCGCAAACCAGCGGAGGCTTGTTGGTGGCATGTGATCCGGCGGCAGTCGATGACGTACTGGCGGTGTTTCGTGCGGATGGTTTTGCGCAGGCTGCAGTGGTTGGACGCCTGGAATCCGGGTCAGCCAAGGTGAGCGTGAGTGCCTGAGGCGCTCGTCGGCGGTATCGCCCGGAACTGACTTTGGCGTTTTCGGCCTGACTACCGGTCGGCCAGAAGCAGAAAAACCGTGGGGTGCTTGTCCAGATTGGGCAACTGTGTGGACTTCCATTGGGCGACACTGCGGGTGCGGATACTCTCCGTGCCCGATGTCAAATCCCTTGCAAGGCAAAGCCGGGTCTCGGGTCGGCAGGTCAGGAGCAGCGCATCGAGCAGCGCCGGATTTCGGTAAGGCGTTTCGATAAAGAGCTGGGTCTGCCGCTCGCGGGCGGATTCTTTCTCCAATTCCACGATGCGGCGGCTGCGCTCAGGCTCGCGTGCAGGCAGATAGCCGTGAAAGGCGAAACGCTGGCCATCGAGGCCTGAGGCCATCAAGGCAAGCAGCAGCGAAGAAGGTCCGACCAGCGGCCTGACGACGAGATCCAGTTCATGCGCGCGCCGCACCAGCAAGGCGCCGGGATCGGCCACTGCCGGACAGCCGGCTTCCGACATCAGGCCCAGGTCGTGTCCGGAGTGCAACGGCGCCAGCAGGCGCTCGATATCGGCCACGCTGGGGCTTTTGGGCAACTGCTCGATTGCAAGCTCGCGCAGGGGAGTCGGATGGGCGATGCGCTTGAGCTCGGCACGGGCCGATTTGGCATTTTCAGCGACAAAATGGGTCAGGCGGCAGGCGGCGTCGCGAGTGGCGGCCGGCAGGTATTGCTGCCAGGGCGTTTCGCCAAGGGCAACGGGCAGCAGCCAGAGAGACCCGGACATAAGTTGAGGTTTTTGTCGTCAGAACAGCGCGGTCATGGAATCTGCAGGCCCTCGGCCCGCAACATGTCGCACAAGGCAATCAGTGGCAGACCCACCAGCGCGTTGGGATCGTCCCCGCGCATGTATGAGAGCAGGGAAATGCCCAAACCCTCGGACTTCGCACTGCCGGCGCAGTTCAGCGCATCTTCCTTGTTCAGGTAAGCCTCGATTTCGTCCTCGGTTAGGTCGCGAAAACCGACATGCGTGTCAACGCAGCACACCTGCGCCCGGTCGGTTGCGCTGTTGAGAAGGCATAGGCCGGTATGGAAGACGACCTCTTTTCCCCGCATCAGGCGCAACTGGGCAATGGCATTCTCCCGCGTCCCCGGTTTGCCGAAGCGCTGGCTATCGTTGGCGGCAACCTGGTCCGATCCGATAATCAGCGCGTCGGGAAAGCGCGTGGCAACGGCACGGGCTTTGGCCTCGGCGAGTCGTTGAGCCGTCGCTACAGGTGCTTCGCCGGGCAATGGCGTTTCGTCGGTTTCCGGCGAGACGGTTTGGAACGGGACCTGCAAGCGGGCCAGCAGATCACGGCGAAAGGGTGAAGTTGATGCTAGAACGACGTCGCGGGGCATGTTGCTGACTTGAAAAAGGGGAGCCGGGCATGATAACATTCGCCGTTTGCGTCGCGTGGGTATCTGTCCGTGTCGGATTCAACAGTCGGGCCCGTCATTGACTCTCTTGAGTTTGCGCGTAATGGCGGATTGCTGGAACGACGTGTCGATTTGGATGAGTTGCCGCGTCTGGCGGAAGTATTAAGTACAACGGCGGGTTGCTTGTCGATTCGGCTCGAAGGTTGGCGGGATGGCGAGGGCAAGTCGTGGTTGCAACTGGATGTGGCGGGCGAACCGGTTCTTTGTTGTCAGCGTTGCCTGGGCGGCGTGAAGTTTCCGCTGAGCATCGGCAGTCGCTTGCAACTGATAGCGCCCGGCGAGAGTTGGCCAGATGACGATCTGGTCGATGATGGCGCCGACGCGGTCGAGGCGGATCCGGCACTCGCCGTTTTGTCTTTGATTGAGGATGAGGTGTTGCTGGCGCTGCCCATTGCGCCGCGGCACGAACAGTGCGATTCGCCATCGGCGAGGGCAAGTGGACATGGATCATCGCCGTTTGCGGCGTTGGCCGCTTTGAAGAAGTAGTGAAACAAGGAGTAGCAAAATGGCTGTGCAACAGAACAAGAAATCGCCTTCCAAACGCGGCATGCGTCGCGCGCATGATTTTCTGACCAACCCGCCCTTGGCGGTTGAGCCGACCACCGGCGAGGTTCATCTGCGTCACCACATCACGCCTTCCGGCGTGTATCGCGGCAAGAAAGTCGTCAAGGCCAAGGGCGAGTAATTTACTTTGTTGAATCCGGCCGGATGCATATCGCGCGTCTGGCTGTTTCTCAATTAAGAGCCCCGGAAGGTCACTGAGCGATGGCGATCACCCTCGCGGTGGACTGTATGGGCGGTGACTACGGCCCGTCGGTAACGCTGCCTGCTGTTGTCGAATTCCTGCGTCATGACATCGATTGCGCCGCCATTCTGGTCGGTCGCGAGGAAGAGTTGCGTCCTCTGGCGCAACGCGCATTGACGGAATTCGGCAACCGCCTGTCGATTCGTCATGCCTCGGAAGTGGTCGAAATGGACGAGGCGGTGGCCAGCGCATTGCGCGGCAAGAAGGATTCATCGATGCGCGTCGCCGTCGATCTGGTCAAGGAAGGCGCGGCCAGCGCGGCTGTATCGGCAGGCAATACCGGCGCCCTGATGGCGGTGTCGCGATTTGTTCTGAAGACCTTGCCAGGCATCGATCGGCCGGCGATTTGTTCCATCCTGCCATCGCAACGCGGCAGCACCTATGTGCTGGATCTCGGTGCCAACGTCGATTGCAGTCCTGAGCACCTGCTTCAGTTCGGCATCATGGGTTCCTTGCTGGTCTCGGCGCTGGAACACAAGGAGCGGCCCACCGTGGGCTTGCTCAATATCGGCGAAGAAGCCATCAAGGGTAACGATGCGGTCAAGCGGGCCGCGGAACTCCTGCGCCTGACGGACCTGAATTTCATCGGTAACGTCGAAGGCAACGATATTTTCAAGGGTACCGCCGATGTCGTGGTGTGCGACGGCTTTGTCGGCAATGTCACCTTGAAAGCCGCCGAAGGCCTGGCCCACATGATCGGCGGTGCGCTCAAGGAAGAGTTTTCGCGTAGCGTATTTACCAAACTGGCAGCCGTGGTGGCGATGCCCATCCTGAAATCCTTCCGGCAGCGCTTTGATCCCCGTCGCTACAACGGGGCGAGTCTGCTGGGTCTCAAGGGTATCGTGGTAAAGAGTCACGGATCGGCGGACCAGTTGGCGTTTCGCTACGCGCTGGAAAAGGCCGCCGAGGAAGCGCGTCAGCGCCTGCCGGAAGCCATCGCCGCGCGTATGGCCGCCGTATCACCAGCGCCGACTCTCTGTGATTGATGGAGGCAGTGTGACGATGCATGCACGAATCAGCGGTACCGGCAGCTACCTGCCCGGCGAGCCCGTAAGCAATGCAGCCCTGATCGCGGCGCATGGACTTGAGTCGTCCGACGAGTGGATTGTCGAGCGTACCGGAATACGCAACCGGCATCTGGCGGCAGTTGGCGTGTCAAGCAGCGATCTGGCGCTGGAAGCCAGCCTGCGTGCGTTGGCGGCGGCTGGACGCAAGCCCGAGGATGTCGATCTCATCATCGTCGCGACCTCGACACCCGATTTCGTGTTCCCGAGTTCCGCGGCCTTGCTGCAAAACAAGTTGGGCATCACCAATGGTGCTGCGGCTTTCGACGTGCAGGCCGTATGCAGCGGATTCGTGTATGGGCTGACGATTGCGGAAAAATTCATTCTTTCCGGATCGCACAAATGCGCCCTCGTGGTTGGCGCGGAAGTCTTCTCGCGCATTCTCGACTGGACTGATCGTGGTACCTGCGTGCTGTTCGGTGACGGTGCCGGTGCGGTAGTTCTGGAGGCCTCGGACGAGCCGGGCTTGTTGGCCAGCGCGCTGCATGCCGACGGCAGTCACCATGGAATACTCTCGGTTCCCGGTCAATTATGTGGCGGGATGGCGACTGGCGATCCCTTCCTGCGCATGGACGGGCAGGCCGTGTTCAAGTTTGCGGTAAAGGTCCTGGCCGAAGTTGCCAACGAAGTTCTGGCGGCGGCGGGCCTGACGGCAGCGCAGGTCGATTGGCTGATTCCGCACCAGGCCAACGTTCGCATTCTGCAGGCGACGGCAAAGCGACTCCATCTGCCGCCGGAGAAATGCATCATTACCGTAGCGCATCACGGCAACACCTCAGCGGCGTCGATCCCGCTGGCGCTCGATGAGGCGGTGCGCTCCGGCCGCGTCCGGCGTGGCCAGAATTTGCTGCTGGAGGGCGTGGGCGGCGGTTTCACCTGGGGTGCGACGCTGCTCCGGTTTTGAACTCTGAAAAATCCAATATGAAATTTGCGTTCGTCTTCAGCCCCGGCATAGCGCTTGTTGTAGCAGGCATTGGCCGTCACTGAAGACTTGCGAAAGGAATGAAATGACATTTGCAATCGTCTTTCCCGGTCAGGGATCGCAGTCGCTGGGCATGATGGCAGCCTACGGCGACTCGCCGGTGATACGCGCAACTTTCGATGAGGCTTCCGCCGCACTGGGTCGCGATTTGTGGCAGTTGGTCGCGGAAGGCCCGGCCGAGGCCTTGAATCAAACGGTCAATACCCAGCCCTTGATGCTGACCGCCGGCGTTGCCGTGTATCGGCTATGGCTTGAAAAAGGCGGGGTGCCGCCGGTGCTGGTGGCCGGCCACAGTCTTGGCGAGTACTCGGCTCTGGTGGCCGCAGGGGTGCTGCAATTGAAAGATGCCGTGCCGCTGGTGGAACTGCGCGCCAAGGCGATGCAAGCGGCGGTGCCCGCTGGTGAGGGCGCGATGGCGGCAGTGATGGGGCTTGATGCGGCGAGCGTGATCGACGCCTGCGCCGAAGCGGCGCAGGGGCAAGTCGTCCAGGCCGTCAATTTCAACGAACCGAAACAGACCGTCATTGCCGGCCACAAGGCGGCGGTCGAGCGTGCGGCCGAGCTGGTCAAGGCGAAAGGCGCCAAACGTGCTTTGCTGTTGCCTGTCTCGGCGCCATTCCATTGTTCCCTGATGCAACCGGCGGCGGAAGCCTTGAAGGCCCGGCTGGCCGAGCTCACGCTGAAAGTGCCACAGTTTCCGGTGATCAACAATGTCGACGTGGTATCGGTCTCCGATCCGGCCGCGATCAAGGATGCGCTGGTCCGTCAAGCGGCCTCGCCCGTCCGCTGGGTCGAGACCATGCAGGCGATTGAGTCTGCGGGAGTGAATCAGGTATTGGAATGCGGCCCCGGCAAAGTCTTGTCGGGACTGGTCAAGCGCTGCGTCGAAGGGATCGAGGCTACCGCCATGAATGATCTGGCCGGACTGGAAGTCGCGCTATTAAAGACCAAGGGAGACTGACATGACAAATTTGAAGGGGCAGGTCGCTTTGGTCACCGGCGCTTCGCGCGGTTTGGGTCGTGCCATTGCCATGGAGCTTGGGGCGCAAGGCGCCACGGTCATCGGGACGGCCACTACCGATGCCGGCGCGATCGAGATTCAAAAAGCACTTGATTCGGTCGGGGTCACCGGTTGGGGCGCGGCGGTGAATGTTACCGAGGCAAGTGGTTGCGAAGCGCTGATCGCAGATATCGAAAAGAAGTTTGGCGCTGTTTCGGTGCTGGTGAATAATGCCGGCATCACCCGTGACAATCTGGCCATGCGCATGAAAGACGATGAATGGGATCTCGTCATGGAAACCAATCTCAAGGCGGTGTTTCGTCTGTCGAAACTGGTCATGCGCGGCATGATGAAAGGCCGTTTCGGCCGCATTATCAATATTACTTCGGTGGTCGGCGAAGCCGGCAATCCCGGCCAGGCCAACTATGCAGCGGCCAAGGCCGGTGTCGCCGGCATGAGTCGAGCCCTGGCCCAGGAGCTTGGCAGTCGCAACATTACCGTCAATTGCGTGGCACCGGGTTTTATCGATACGGATATGACCAAGGCCCTGGCCGACGCGCAGCGCGATGCCTTGCTGGCGAAAATTCCCCTGGGTCGCCTCGGGCAGCCCGACGAGATCGCAGCCGCAGTGGCCTTCCTGGCGTCCAGGCAGGCCGGGTACATCACGGGCACGACACTGAATGTCAATGGCGGAATGTATATGGCTTGACCGGACATCAAAGCCGCGAGGGCATCCGGCGTTTTTGCTAAAATAGGCAGGTTTGCATCACCCGATAAATACAGGGAAGGAGTTTCAAGATGGAGAACATCGAACAACGCGTCAAAAAGATCGTCGCCGAGCAATTGGGCGTCAATGAAGCCGACATCAAGAACGAGTCCAGCTTCGTGGACGATCTGGGTGCCGATTCGCTCGACACCGTAGAACTCGTGATGGCGCTGGAAGAGGAGTTCGAGTGCGAAATCCCTGACGAAGACGCGGAAAAGATCACTACCGTGCAGCAGGCGATTGACTACGTCAACGCCAATATCAAGAAGTAAGCCGCTCACCTGTTCCACCATTCTTTCGGAGTTCATCGTGTCACGACGCCGTGTGGTCGTCACCGGACTGGGTCTCGTCTCGCCGGTTGGCAATAGCGTTCCTGAAGCCTGGGACAACCTGATTGCCGGCAAAAGCGGTATCGGGCCCATCACCCGCTTTGATGCATCGGCTTTTTCGGCGCGCATCGCGGGTGAGGTGAAGGGATTTGATGTTGCTGCCTACCTGTCGGCCAAGGAGGCTCGCCGAATGGATACCTTCATCCATTTCGGTATGGCGGCTGGGATTCAGGCATTCCGTGATTCGGGCATCGAGGTTGACGAAAGAAACTCCGACCGAATCGGGGTGAATATCGGCTCAGGTATCGGTGGCCTGCCGATGATCGAAGAGACGCACAACGACTATCTGGGCGGTGGTCCACGCAAGATTTCGCCGTTTTTCATTCCTGGCACCATCATCAACATGATCTCGGGCAATCTTTCGATCATGTTGGGATTGAAAGGCCCGAACATTTCCGTAGTCACGGCCTGTACCACCGGATTGCATGCAATTGGAATCAGTGCGCGCATGATCGAATACGGCGATGCGGATGTAATGGTATGCGGTGGTGCCGAAGCCACGACAACGCCTTTGGCGGTCGGCGGCTTCGCCTCGGCCAAAGCCTTGTCGACGCGGAACGACGATCCCGCGACCGCCAGCCGACCGTGGGACAAGGACCGGGATGGTTTCGTGCTCGGTGAGGGCGCCGGAGTATTGGTGCTTGAAGAATACGAACATGCCAAGGCGCGCGGTGCGAGAATCTACGCCGAACTGGCCGGTTTCGGCATGAGCGGCGATGCATTTCACATGACAGCGCCGGACACGGACGGTCCGCGGCGCAGTATGGTCAATGCCCTCAAGAATGCCGGTGTGAACCCCGATGAAATTCAGTATGTCAATGCGCATGGCACATCGACTCCGCTTGGCGACAAGAACGAGACCGAAGCAATCAAGCTGGCTTTCGGAGTCGACACGGCCAAGACGCTGGTGGTGAATTCGACCAAGTCGATGACCGGTCATCTGCTTGGAGGCGCGGGCGGGCTGGAGTCCGTGGTAACGGTGCTTGCCGTCCATCATCAGGTGTCGCCACCCACCATCAACATCTTCAATCAGGATCCTGAGTGCGATCTTGACTACTGCGCCAACACGGCACGGCCGATGAAGATCGACGCCGCACTGAAGAACAACTTCGGTTTTGGCGGTACCAACGGATCACTGGTTTTCCGTCGCGTCTAGATTGGTGCGGCGATGAAGCCGGTCACCTCTCTGTTTATTCCCACCAGGCCGTCGCATCGCCTGCTTCTGATCCTCTCCATCGCGCATATCGTCGCGGCCGGCGCTGTATTGGCTGCCGCGCTACCTGCATGGCTGACGGTTGCTTTGCTGGCGGCTATTGGCATTTCCCTGGTGAATTTACGTCGGGTATCGCCGGCCCCAGGTCTGGTGCTGCGAAGCGACGGGCAAATGGAAATAGTCGGCGCTGACGGAACGGCGAGCGAAGCCCAGATTCATTCTCACACGCTGGTCTTGTCGTTTCTGGTGGTATTGCTGTTTCGGCAAAGCAGCAGCTTGCGATCAATTACCTTGCTCGCTGACAGTCTTGCAGCGGAAGATTTTCGTCAGTTGCGGCTCTGGTTGCGTTGGCGGGCCACCGCTTCGCGCCCGCTGTGATTCGTTCTCCGCTCAGATCTGTCGCGGATGCAGCACGGTTTCCAGTGCGCGCGGGAGAGTTTCCGGGTAGTCGCGACTGAAGTGAAGGCCGCGACTTTCATGACGACGTTGCGCACTCTTGACGATGAGATGGGCGGTCTGAACCAGATTGCGTAGCTCGATAAGGTCGTTGCCGACGCGGTAATTGGCGTAGTACTCGTCGATCTCCTTTTCCAGCAGACGAATTCGATGCAATGCGCGTTCCAGGCGCTTGCTGGTGCGTACGATGCCGACATAGTCCCACATGAAGCGGCGCAGTTCCGCCCAGTTGTGGGAGATAACAATTTCTTCGTCGGCGTCGCGTACCCGACTCTCGTCCCACTGTGGCAAATGAGGCACCGGCTCCACTGGAGCAGCCAGAATGTTCTGCGCCGCTGAGGCGGCAAAAACCACGCATTCGAGCAGTGAATTCGATGCCAGGCGGTTGGCGCCGTGCAGGCCGGTAAAACTGGTTTCGCCCAGGGCATACAGCCCGCTTAAATCCGTGCGGGCCGCCAGATCGGTGACTACGCCACCGCAGGTATAGTGCGCCGCCGGTACAACCGGGATGGGTTCGCGGGTGATGTCGATGCCCAGTTGCAGGCAGCGGGCCAGAATGGTCGGGAAGTGCTCGTTCAGGAATGCCGCCGACTTGTGCGTCATGTCGAGGAATACGCAGTCGAGTCCATGACGCTTCATTTCAAAGTCGATGGCGCGGGCGACGATGTCGCGTGGCGCGAGTTCGGCGCGGCTGTCATGGGCTGGCATGAAACGCGTCCCGTCAGGCAAGCGCAACAAGCCACCTTCGCCACGAAGCGCTTCTGAAATCAGGAAGGACTTGGCGTGCGGGTGATACAGACAGGTCGGGTGGAACTGGATGAACTCCATATTCGCCACCCGACAACCGGCGCGCCAGGCCATGGCGACGCCGTCTCCGGTGGCCGTGTCGGGGTTGGTCGTGTAGAGATAGACCTTGCCGGCGCCGCCGGTGGCCAGCGCCGTATGACCGGCACCAAGCGTCAGCACTCGATCGTGAGCGATGTCGAGTACATAGGCACCGAGACATCGGTTGCGCGGAAGACCGAGTTTGGCGGCTGTAATCAGGTCGACAGCAATGTGACGTTCCAGAACCGTGATGTTGGGGTGGTTTCTGACTTGTTCGGTTAATGTCTGCTGAACTGCATTCCCGGTCGCGTCGGCGACATGGATGATGCGTCGCTGGCCATGCCCGCCTTCGCGCGTCAGATGGAAGCCCAGGGGGGAGTCGTCCGCGGTGAACGGGACTCCTCGTGAAATCAGCCATTCGATGGCCTCACGGCCATGTTCGACGACAAAACGGGTCACTGTCGGGTCGCACAGTCCGGCACCCGCCGCGAACGTATCGTTGATATGGGCTTCGATCGAATCGGCCGGATCGAGTACGGCGGCGATGCCGCCCTGAGCCCAGGCAGATGCGGAATCGGTCAACGCTTTCTTGGTGACGAGTACCACGCGTCGGGTATCGGCGAGTCTCAGAGCCAGGGACTGACCGGCCAGGCCGCTGCCAATGATGATTACGTCAAATTGCTGAACGGCGGCCGGATCCATGGGGCGGGACTATATCACTGCTCGGAGTGTGGAACTAATTGGCGAGCACCGGGTCAGTAAGAGCAACAGCCGGATGTTGTAGTGGCTGGAACGGTGAGAAAAGTGGGCGGAGAGGCTTGTTATACTCGCTTGCGGTCACATTGGAACCGCACTTTTTTTGCAGGCGAGAACAAACACCAAAGCCCATGGGAGATCGCGAAACAGACCGGATACTGGTCGAGCGAGTGCAGGCTGGTGACAAGCAGGCGTTTGGCCTACTTGTTGCCAAGTACCAGCGCAAACTCGCGCGTCTCGTTTCGCGCATGGTGCGTGATTCAGCTGAGGTGGAAGATATCGTTCAAGACAGTTTCATTCGGGCTTATCGAGCGATGCCGGGCTTTCGCAATGACAGCGCTTTTTACACATGGCTCTATCGGATCGGCGTCAATACCGCCAAGAATTGGCTGGTGACCCATGGCCGGCGCGGTGCGGCCACCATCGCGGCGGACAACCAGGAAGCGGAAGCGTACGACGAAGCCGAACTGTTGCGCGACAACGATACCCCTGAGCGGTTGTTGATGACGAAACAGATCGGGGAGGCGGTCAATAACGCCATGGAAGCTCTGCCCGATGAATTGCGCAGCGCGATTGCTTTGCGTGAAATTGAGGGCTTGTCGTATGAAGAAATCGCTCAAGTCATGGATTGCCCGATTGGCACCGTGCGGTCGCGGATTTTCCGCGCGCGTGACGCGATTTCGGCGAAATTGAGGCCACTGCTCGATGCGGCCCCGGATAAAAGGTGGTGACGATATGAAGACGCAAATATCAGCCCTGATGGATGGCGAACTCGAAGATCACGAAGTTGCGGAGACATTGCAGGCCTTGCGACGCGGTGAGGAATTGCGTGGCCAATGGTGCGATTGCCAGTTGATAGGTGCGGCCCTGCGTGGCGAGGGTGGGCTCCATGTTGATGTCGTCTCGCGCGTAATGTCGGCGATTGATCTCGAGCCTACTGTGATGGCACCGCAGCGCGTCGTACGCGTCGCGGAATGGCGACGGCCGGCGCTTGCGCTGGCGGCGTCCGCAGCCGGTGTTGCGCTGGTGGTCTGGCTGGCGCTGACTCCTGGCGATACCGGAATGCCGGCCGGGGGCCAGAGACTGGCTGATTCGAGCCAGGGAACCACGATTGCGAAGTCGATGTCGACACCACGTCTGCAGGAATATTTGGTGGCGCATCAGGCATACGCGCCTGCCGGTGCAATGGTTGGCGGGGCGCGCAATATACGTACGGTTGCCGCGTCTGGCGAGGGCCGTTGATGAACGGTGTTGGCACCTTTCGTTTGGTCTTGTTGGCTGCGCTGCTGATACCCATCCCGGCGGCGGCGGAAGACGGGCTGGCTTTGCTGCAGCGCATCGCACAGGACTCCCGGCAATTGACCTATAGCGGCGTCTTTGTCTATCGTAGTGGCGGCAAGGTGGATACCTCGCGGATCGCGTATTCGTTGATTGACGGTGTCGAGATGGAGCGTATCGAGGCACTCGACGGAAGCCCGCGCGAGGTGCTCCGTGTCG
This sequence comes from Burkholderiaceae bacterium, assembly GCA_021738065.1. Taxonomy (GTDB): domain Bacteria; phylum Pseudomonadota; class Gammaproteobacteria; order Burkholderiales; family Rhodocyclaceae; genus Sulfuritalea. The sequence goes on along the minus strand of JAIPCT010000016.1, from coordinate 24,438 downwards.
GCAATCAGGTCAGGTGTTTTTTCCCCGAGGAACAGCTCCTGATAATAGAGAATCGATCAAGCCAGCGCGGATTTCCTTCATTGCTTCCGGTCGGTCTTGGCAGTTTGCCGGAACACTATGCGATTCGCAGCAGTGGGCCAGGGCGTGTTGCCGGCTTGACCACTCGAACTGTACTGCTTGAACCCCGCGATGCCTTGCGCTATGGGCATCAATTCTGGATGGATGCCGCCAGCGGATTGCTGCTGAAGGCGAACCTCCTTGGCGATCGCGGCGAGATACTGGAATCTTTTGCGTTCACCCAGGTCAAGATTGGCGGACTGCTTGATAGCGGAGCATTGAAAGCGCGCTTTGATAGCGAACGCGTGCGAGTGCAACAGGTGCATGCCACGGAGGTGAAGACGGATGACATGGGTTGGAGTTTTCGTGCCCTGTTGCCCGGGTTTCGCAAAGTGGCGGCCATGAAGCGGCAGACCGCCCCGGAAAAGCCGGAAAGCCTGCATGTGGTGTTCTCGGATGGATTGGCGTCGATATCGGTGTTCATCGAATCCGGTGGCGCGCTTGGCGACGTGGAAAATCTGACGACCGTCGGTCCGGTGAACGTGTACCGGCGTCAGTTGGGAGATTACAGGCTGGTGGTGATGGGCGAAGTCCCAGCGTTGGCAGTCAAACGGCTGGGCGATGGCATCGAACGGAGGTCGAGATGAGTCAATGTGATGCGGTTGTCGTTGAGGCGAGCGGCAATCAAGTCTGGGTTGAAGTTCCGAAGCGCGAGTCGGCCTGTGAAAATTGCCAGACCCCGGAGGCTTGTCAGGACGGCCTGCTCGGTTTGCGCACCGGGCCTCGCCGTTACCGGTTGGAGAATGTCATCGGCGCGCAGGTCGGTGACCGGGTTCATCTCACGGTTGCCGAAGGCACGCTGTGGCGCGCTTCCTTGGCGTCTTATGTGATGCCGGTTTTGCTTGCGATCATCGGCGCTGCCATCGGCCAGTCGATCGCAGGCGATCTGTATGCCGCGCTGGGAACCCTTGCCGGACTCGGTTGCGGCCTTGCGCTATTGCGCATCAATGAGATGCGGGCGCGCTACGTTGCCAATCCCTATTCGTTGCAAATCCAAACCAATACAACAAGTTTCAAGGAACAATCATGAAAAGAATTCTCGTTGCTCTGGTAGTTGCCCTTTCTACCCTGATCTCATTCCAGTCCCAGGCGCGCGATCTGCCCGACTTCACCGAATTGGTCGAGCAGCAAGGTGCGGCTGTGGTCAATATCAGCACGACCCAGGTCATCAAGGGCCGTCGTGGTGGACACGCGTTTCCGTTTGATGGCGACGATGCAGCCCAGGAGTTGCTGCGGCGTTTTTTCCCCGGGCAGATTCCGAATATCCCCGGGGTACCTCAGGAGTTCAAGAATCGTTCGCTGGGCTCCGGATTCATCGTCAGTGCGGAAGGTCATATTCTAACGAACGCGCACGTGGTCGACGGCGCCGACGAGGTGCTGGTCAAGCTGTCCGACAAACGCGAGTTCAAGGCCAAGGTACTGGGTGCGGACAAGCGTTCCGACGTGGCGTTGATCAAGATAGACGCGAGCAAATTGCAGGTTGCCAAGCTGGGCGACTCGACCAAAATCAAGGTCGGCGAATGGGTGGTGGCTATCGGTTCTCCCTTCGGCTTTGAAAATACGGTCACCGCCGGCATCGTCAGTGCCACGGGACGTTCATTGACCCACGAGAACTACGTGCCTTTCATCCAGACCGATGTGGCAATCAATCCGGGCAACTCCGGCGGTCCGCTGTTCAACATGAAAGGCGAGGTCATCGGCATCAACTCGCAGATCTATTCGCGTTCCGGCGGCTCCATGGGCCTGTCTTTCGCGATTCCCATTGATCTGGCCATGGACATCCAGAGCCAGTTGAAGGACAAGGGCAAGGTCAGCCGCGGGCGCCTGGGCATCGGCATCCAGGAAGTCAGCAAGGAACTGGCAGAGTCTTTCAAGCTGGCCAAACCGCAGGGCGCGCTGGTTGCCTCGGTGGAGAAAGGAACAGCGGCTGACAAGGCAGGAATAGAAATCGGCGACATCATTCTCAAATTTGATGGCAAAGCCGTCTCAGAGTCCAGCGACCTGCCGCGCATGGTGGGATCAACGCGACCAGGCACCAAGGTCCTCGTTCAGGTCTGGCGAAATGGCGGAAGTCGGGACCTGAGCGTGACCGTGGGTGCGATACCCGATGATGAGGAAGCGCCACGCAGCAACGGACCCGGCCAAAAGCCGAATGAGGCGGCAGCGGCCAATCGGCTCGGCCTGGTTTTGACCCCGCCGACGGCCGAGCAGAAGCGTGTCCTTGGCATTCGACATGGATTGATCGTTGAGGAAGTCAGAAATGCCGGCACGCGCACGGAGCTGCGATCCGGTGACATTATCCTGTCTCTGATCAACAAGGGTAGCCAGACCGACGTCAAATCCGTTCAGCAATTCAATGACTTGCTGCAGAGTGTCGACAAGAGCGCGACGATTACCCTGCTGGTGCGGCGTGGCAATTCGCAGACCTTCGTTACCATCAAAGGCCTAGCCGATAAATAAAATGCCCACCGAACGGCCTTCGCCGAGCTTGCAGCTTTTCAGTCGAGACTATTGTCATTTATGTCATGACATGCTCGCCGCGCTGGAAGCCCTGCGCGGCGAGCCGGATATAGCGTACTTCGACATTGCGGTGACGGACGTCGATGCCGATCCGTTGTTGCTTGCCAAGTACGATGAACTGGTGCCGGTTCTGGTCGATCGCGAAGGTCGCGAGCTGTGTCACTACTTTCTCGATGTCGCGAAAGTGCGTGAGTATCTGGCCTCTTTGAATTCGATATAGAGACCGCATTCGCGTGCATTCGGCTTCATTGAAGCGCGCTTTTTGCCGTACTTGTGCTTAAAACTCTCGCGGGACTCGCGCAAGCCTGCACTGAAACAGCGTTTTCCGGTAATATCCGCCCCTTGCTTTTTTGGTCTACGAGGTGCTCAACGGCTTGAACGAGCACCTTTTTTTTGCCTCCATGGATCACATTCGTAACTTTTCCATCATTGCCCATATCGATCACGGTAAATCGACGCTGGCCGACCGGATAATTCACCGCTGTGGCGGCCTCTCTGATCGCGAGATGGAGGCGCAAGTGCTTGACTCGATGGATATCGAACGCGAACGCGGGATAACCATCAAAGCGCAGACAGCCGTCCTGGCTTATAAAGCGCGTGACGGGCGGACGTACAACCTCAATCTGATCGACACCCCCGGACACGTGGACTTCTCCTATGAGGTAAGCCGTTCCTTGTCCGCCTGCGAGGGGGCTCTGCTGGTGGTCGATGCCTCGCAGGGTGTCGAGGCCCAGACCGTGGCGAACTGCTACACCGCCCTGGAGTTGGGGGTTGAGGTGGTTCCGGTGCTGAACAAGATTGATCTGCCGGCAGCTGATCCAGACAATGCTCGCCAAGAGATTGAGGATGTGATCGGGATCGATGCCAGCGAGGCCATCCTGTGCTCGGCAAAGACCGGAATTGGCGTGGACGACGTGCTTGAAGCCGTCATCGCCCGCATTCCGGCTCCGGTCGGGGATCCCTCGGCCCCACTGAAGGCCTTGATCATCGATTCCTGGTTTGACAACTACGTCGGCGTGGTGATGCTGGTTCGCGTCATCGACGGCGCGGTGCGCGCCAAAGACAAGCTGATGCTGATGTCCACCGGGTCCACTCATTTGTGCGAGCAGGTCGGCGTATTTACGCCCAAATCACTGGTCCGCAGTGAATTGAGGGCCGGCGAAGTCGGTTTCATCATTTCCGGAATCAAGGAACTGGATGCCGCCAAGGTCGGCGACACGGTAACCGCCGCCGAACGACGTGCCGCGGCACCGCTGGCGGGGTTCAAGGAAATCAAGCCGCAGGTTTTTGCCGGTCTGTATCCGGTCGAGTCCAATCAATACGAGGGCTTGCGCGATTCACTGGAAAAGCTTCATCTGAACGACGCTTCATTGCACTATGAGCCCGAGGTTTCGCAGGCGCTCGGATTCGGATTTCGTTGCGGCTTTCTCGGCCTGCTGCACATGGAAATCGTGCAGGAGAGGCTGGAGCGCGAGTTTGACCAGGACCTGATCACCACGGCGCCCACTGTGGTTTATGAAGTGCTGATGCGCGATGGTTCCTTGATCCAGGTCGAGAATCCGGCAAAACTGCCTGAAACACAGAAAGTGGAAGAGATTCGCGAGCCGATCATCACCACCAAGATCTTTGTTCCGCAAGACTACCTCGGCGCGGTCATTACATTGTGCGAAGGCAAGCGTGGATCGCAAGTGAACATGGCATATCACGGGCGCCAGGTGCAACTGACCTACGAGATGCCGATGGCCGAAGTGGTGATGGATTTTTTCGACCGGCTGAAATCTGTTTCGCGCGGCTACGCCTCGCTCGATTACGAATTCAAGGAGTACCGGGCCGCCGATGTGGTCAAGCTCGACATACTGATCAACAGTGAAAAGGTCGACGCCCTCTCGGTCATCGTCCATCGTGCCAACGCGGCGTATCGCGGGCGCGAATTGGCCGCCAAGATGCGCGAACTGATTCCGCGCCAAATGTACGATGTCGCGATCCAGGCCGCGATCGGCTCGACGATTGTTTCGCGCGAAAACGTCAAGGCAATGCGCAAGGACGTGCTGGCCAAGTGCTATGGCGGTGACATCACGCGCAAGAAGAAACTTTTGGAAAAGCAGAAGGCGGGCAAGAAGCGCATGAAGCAGGTCGGCCGGGTGGAAATCCCGCAAGAGGCTTTTCTCGCCGTGCTGCGCGTGGGTGACAAATGAACTTTGCCCTGATCCTTTTTTCCCTCGTTGTCGCCACCGGGCTGATTTGGTGTTTCGACGTTTTCTGGGCGAGCAAGAAGCGTCCTGCAGACGCAAGGGATCCGTGGTGGGTCGAGTATGGCGGCAGTTTTTTCCCCGTCATTCTTGCCGTTTTCCTGTTGCGCTCGTTTCTGGTCGAGCCCTTCAAGATACCTTCCGGATCCATGATTCCGACGCTGTTGATCGGCGATTTCATATTGGTGAACAAGTACACCTACGGCGTACGTCTGCCGGTCATCAACAAGAAGATCGTGGAGCTGAACACACCGCAACGCGGCGATGTGGTGGTGTTCCGCTATCCGCCTGATCCGACGCTTGACTACATCAAGCGCGTGGTCGGCCTGCCGGGCGACAAAGTTGTCTATCACAATAAAAGGCTGACAATCAATGGCCAGGAGGTCTCGCAAAAGAAAGGCGAAGACTATCTTGACCTTGACCGATTGTTCTATACGCCGAGATTTGTTGAAACCCTGGGCAGCATCGAGCATGACATCCTGATCGAACCCGAGGCGCCGCCCTTCATCCGCCAGGTTGTCCGCTTTCCTCATGCCGACAAATGCATCTACAATAGTGAAGGGGTGAGTTGCGAAGTTCCGCCGGGGCACTATTTCATGATGGGCGACAATCGGGACAATTCGCAAGACAGCCGCTTCTGGGGTTTCGTTCCGGACGAAAATCTCGTCGGCAAGGCTTTCTTCATCTGGTTCAATTTTTCCGATCTGAAGCGGATCGGTTCGTTTCACTAGGAGGTGATATGAAATTTCAGCGTGGCTTGAGTCTGAATGGCCTCTTGATCGGCGGGGCGGTTCTTGCCTTGGTGGCACTTCTGGCAATGAAGGCTTTGCCGCCCTGGATTGAGTATGGAAACCTCAACAAGGCAGTCAAGGGAACCGCGACCGACAGCGCCCTCAAAGAGGCCTCGCTGGCACAGGTTCGCTCGGCGTTTGGCCGGCGTGCCGACATGGATGATGTGAAGAGCGTCGCTCCGGAAGATCTGGAAATCACCAAAGAGGGTGGCGAACTGGTGATCACCTTTGCCTATACCAAGAAGGTCCCCTTGTTTGCCAATGTCAGTCTGGTGTTCGATTTCGAGGGCAGCAGCGCCAAACAATGAAATCGCAGCGTCTGGAGGCAGCGCTCGGGCATCGATTTGGCCGACCGGAGTTGCTGCGTCAGGCGCTCACGCATCGCAGTTTCGGTTCCCCGAACAATGAACGCCTTGAGTTTCTTGGCGATTCAGTACTCAACTGCGTTGTCGCCGCCGCGCTTTATTCCAGCTTTGCAGACCTGAAAGAAGGCGAACTGTCCCGCTTGCGGGCCAGCCTGGTGCGCCAGGAAACACTGGCGAACATTGCGCTGGGCCTCAATCTGGGTGCGCTTTTGCATTTGGGTGAAGGGGAACTGAAAAGCGGCGGTACCGGGCGTCCTTCGATTCTCGCCGACGCACTTGAGGCAATTTTCGGTGCGATTCATATCGATGCCGGTTTCGATGCTGCGCGCGCCGTTATCGAGCGATTGTACGGACCGGCCATGGCCAGAATCGATCCCGACGACGCCGGCAAGGATCCAAAAACCGCTCTGCAGGAAGTTTTGCAGGGCCGGCATTTGCCCTTGCCGCGTTATGACTTGCTTGCCACATACGGAGAAGCGCATGCCCAGGAATTCGAGGTTGAGTGCGTGATTCCGGATTTGGACATTCGCTGCACTGGCAGGGGCGGGAGTCGACGCATTGCCGAGCAGCAGGCGGCGCAGCGCGCCATGGTGGAGATCAAGCCATGAATCCTGAATTCCGCACCGGCTACCTGGCCGTCATCGGCCGTCCGAATGTCGGCAAGTCGACCTTGACCAATCGTCTGGTAGGCGCCAAGGTCAGCATCACCTCGAAGAAGGCGCAGACCACACGGCATCGTATTCACGGGGTACTGACCACCGATGATGCCCAGTTTATTTTTGTCGATACCCCCGGTTTTCAGATGACGCACAAGAACGCGCTCAACCGGCTGATGAACCGCAGCGTGACCTCGACGTTCGCCGACGTCGACGTGATTCTGCTGGTGGTGGAAGCCGGCAACTGGGGTGCCGGCGAAGCCGAGATCCTGCGCATGCTGCCCGCCGACACGCCGGTGGTGCTGGTGATCAACAAGATAGACCGGCTCGCCAACAAGGCCGAGCTGCTGCCGTTCATCGCCAAGATCTCGGTACTGCACGAGTTTGCCGAACTGGTGCCGCTTTCGGCTGAAAAGGGCATCGGAACAAAGGAGCTGCTCACGGCCGTCGCGCGCTATTTGCCGCAATCGCCGCCGGTATTCGATGCGGACGACATTACCGATCGCTCCGAACGGTTCATGGCGTCGGAGATCCTGCGCGAGAAACTGTTCCGCAACCTTGGCGAGGAACTGCCCTATGGCATTGCGGTGGAAATCGAGAAGTTCGAACAGGAAGGCGAGTTGCGGCGGATTCATGCCGCGGTGATCGTCGATCGGGCAGGGCACCGCGCCATAGTCATCGGCAAAGCCGGTGAGCGAATGAAGCGAATCTCGACGGATGCCCGCAAGGAAATGGAAACCCTGTTTGGCGGCAAGGTCTGGCTCGAAACCTGGGTCAAGGTCAAAGGCGGCTGGGCCGACGATGAGCGCGCCCTGAAGAGCCTGGGCTACGATTAGGCGGCCGCATATGACTGTCTTGCGTTGCGACCGGACCTGACATCGTGAGCGCCAAGCGTGTCGACGGCGAGTCGGCCTTTGTTCTGCATATGCATCCCTACAGCGAGACCAGTCTCGTGGTCGACATTTTTACGCGCAATCACGGTCGCGTACCCCTGGTGGCGCGCGGCGCACGGCGGCCTCGTTCCGCGATGCGGGGAGTCCTGATGTCGTTTCAACCGCTCGAACTGGGCTGGTTTGGCGGTGGCGAGGTCAAGACTCTGGCCAAGGCCGAGTGGCTTGGCGGCATGCCCCTGCTCGGCGGTCGTTGCTTGTTGCTCGGCTATTATCTGAACGAGCTGCTGCTGAAAATGCTGCCGCGGGAGGATCCTCACGGTGCGCTGTTCGATGCCTACGCGGCGGCCCTGCATGCCTTGGCCGCCGGTGCGGCCGATGCGCCGGAGCTGCGTCGCTTCGAGAAAACGCTGTTGAAGGAACTGGGTTACGGCCTGACGCTCGATGTCGAATTGGAGACCGGGCGGCCCGTCGTGCCCGAAAGGGAATACACCTATCTGGTCGAGCGCGGCCCGGTGGCGAAGGTCCCTGGCAGCAAACCCGGGGAAATGAATATCCGTTATGGCGCCGGCACTGGTGATAGCCTCGCGGGTGAAGCGTCCAGCCTGTGCGGCAAGACACTGCTCGACATGGTTGCCGATGATTATTCCGACCCGCGAACACGCCTGGAAAGCCGGCAGTTGATGCGGCAGTTGATCACGCATCACATGGGCGGAAAGTCGCTTCAATCGCGGCGGGTTTTCATGGAGTTGCAGGAACTATGAACCTAAAAACCTCACCACAGAGACACAGAGGCACAGAGAAAGACGGTGAATCAACGCGTTATGGGTCGGTGGCCTCTCACCCATTGGGTGATCCGGCGTTACCGCGCAGAGCTTTATTTTTCCTCTGTGTTCTCTGTGTCTCTGTGGTTCAACTGATTTTTTCAGGATTAGCATTTCTCGATTTATTGGTGGCAGGACGGAGAAGACATGATTGAACTAGGCGTGAATATCGACCACGTGGCAACAGTTCGCGAGGCGAGAAAGACACACGAACCGGATCCCGTCTGGGCGGCCGTCGAGGCGCATCTGGGTGGGGCCGACGGAATCACGGTGCACCTGCGCGAGGACCGTCGCCACATCCAGGATCACGACGTGCGGCGTTTGCGCGAACTGACGCACATCAAGCTCAATCTGGAAATGGCGGCGACCGACGAGATGGTCGGCATTGCCTGTCTGGTCAAGCCCGAAATGGCGATGCTGGTGCCGGAAGGCCGGCACGAGATCACCACCGAAGGCGGGCTGGATGTGGCGGGGCAGGAAGCGCGCTTGCGCGAAGTAGTGGCGCGCCTTGCCGGTGCAGGCATCCTCACCAGCGTATTCATCGACGCCGAACTGCCACAGGTGGAAGCGGCCGCCCGTATCGGGGTGCGCGTTTGCGAAATCCACACCGGACCCTATGCTCATACCTTTTACAGTCGCGGGCGCGATATCGAAAGCCCCCCGGTGCAAGCCGAACTGGAGAAGATCCGCATCGCCGGCGTCGCGGTTCGCGCCGCCGGCATGCGCTTCAACGCCGGCCACGCGCTCAACTACTTCAATGTGCAGCCGGTGGCGGCCTTGCCCGGCATTCGCGAACTGCACATCGGACATGCAGTCGTCAGCCGCGCCATCTTCGTCGGCATGCGTGAGGCGGTGGCCGAAATGAAACGCCTGATGCGCGAGGCGCAATGCTGAGCGTTTGCCTTCCACTTCCCTTTTTGACGGAGGCTGAATGATTTTCGGCATCGGCACCGACATCGTTGCAGTCGCACGGATGGCTGACTACTGGACGCGCCACGGCGAACGCGGACTGGAAAAAATGCTCGCGCCGGACGAGCGTGAGCCCTGCCGTAGCAGCAAGGACCCGGCACGCTTCCTGGCCAAGCGCTTTGCCGCCAAAGAGGCGCTGGGCAAAGCCTTTGGCACCGGTATTCGCGCACCTTTGCTGTTGCCCGACATTGCGGTCAGCCACGATGCACTGGGCAAGCCCGGTTTTACGCTCGCTCCCGCCCTGGCAGCCCATATCGCCGAGCGCGGGCTGATCGCCCATCTTTCAATCAGCGACGAGCAGGATTACGCCGTCGCGTTTGTCGTTCTGGAAACCCAATGAACTCCATACCTGCCGGTGCACGCCCCTTGGGTCCGCTGATGATCGACATCGTCGGTCTTGAACTGTCCGAGCTTGATCGCGAACGCCTGCTTCATCCGCTGATCGGTGGCGTCATCCTGTTCGCCCGCAACTACCGCGACACAGAGCAATTGACCGCGCTGTGTGCTTCGATTCATGCGCTGCGTTCGCCGATGCTGCCGATTGCCATCGATCACGAAGGCGGGCGCGTCCAGCGCTGCCGAACCGGCTTTACACATCTGCCACCAATGCGCCGACTGGGCGAACTCTGGGATCGGGACCCGGTCGCCGCACGGGCCGCCGCCGCCGATATTGGCTATCTCCTGGCGGCAGAGCTGCGGGCGTGCGGTGTCGATCTCTCCTTCACGCCGGTGCTCGATCTCGACTGGGGCCCCAGCGGCGTGATCGGCGATCGGGCATTTCACCGTGATCCAGCGGCAGTCGCGGCATTGGCCGGGGCCTTGATCGAAGGCTTGCGGGCAGCGGACATGGGCTGTTGCGGCAAGCACTTTCCCGGTCACGGCTGGGTCGCGGCGGACTCCCATTTGACGATTCCGGTCGATGAGCGCAGCCTGGCCGACATGGCGCCGGACCTGGAACCTTACCGGCATCTCAAGCTCGATGCGGTGATGCCGGCGCATGTCATCTACCCTCAGGTTGATGCGCGGCCCGCCGGCTTTTCACCTGTGTGGCTGGACATGCTGCGCAAGGAGTTCAAGTTTGATGGCGTGATTTTCAGCGACGACCTGTCGATGGAAGGCGCCAGTTTCGCCGGCGACATGGTTCACCGCGCGGAAGCCGCCTGGAATGCGGGTTGCGATGTACTGCTGGTGTGCAACGCCCCGGATGCGGTGGCCAGCGTACTGACGAACTGGAAGCCGGCGCACGATCCGGTGCGCGCGGCGCGCCTGGAGCGCCTGCTGCCCGCAACCGGATGGCGGGCAGATGCGCCGCGTTGCGCCGCGGCGAAGGCGGCCATCACTCAAATGGCGGCGTAACGGGTCGGACCAGTCGGCCTGCCTTGCGGCTTTGGTGGCGGTTGTTGGCAATCAGGGCAAGCAGCACGATCGCCGCACCCATCAACTCGAGATTCGCCGGCAGGCGCCCCTGGACGATGGCGATCAGATACGTGATCACCGGCGCGAAGTTGGCGAACAAGCCGGCATTCAGCGGGCCGATTTTTGCAACGGCCATGTTCCACATGAGTATCGCGAGCACCGAGACGCAGAGGATGATGTAGGTCAGCTGCGGCCAGACGGCCAACAGTTGTTCCGCTTGCGGCGGCTTGCTGTGGCCGGCAAGCGTGGCGATGCCGAGCACCATCGCGATCGCGATCCAGCCCAGCGAGCATGACAGCGCCGTATAGCGCACCGGCGACCAGCCGGGAAACTGCTGACCGCCCAGCGTATATGCGGTCCAGAACAGGGAAGCGGCGAACACCAGGCCGTTGCCCAGCGCATCGCCGCCGCTGAGGCGCGTGACATCGCCGGCGGTGAGCACCAGGCCTTCACCCAGTAGCGCGAAGGCAATCGCGGCAAGCGTGAAGTTGTCGGGTCGCCGGCGGCTTCGCCACCACTGGAAAATTGCCACCTGAATCGGTCCCAGGGCAAGAATCATGGCCGCAATCTCGGGACGCGTCAGTCGCAGGCCTTCGAACAGCGTGATGCCGAATCCGGCAAAGCCGAGCGCGCCGAACAGCGCGATCTTCTTCAGTTGTCCGTCCGTGCTGATTGCGCCGCGGCCCTCGCGAAGCCATAACAGGGCAAGGAAGACGCAGGCGGCGAAGCCGAAACGCATGGCCGTTATCCAGTAGGGATCGACCATATGCAATGCCGATTTGCCGGCCGGCGGCAGGCCGCCCCAGATGACAATGACCAGCAGCATGTACAGGCTGCCGCGGCGATGATCAATGGCGGAGGGGTTCATGGCAGAATCACAGACAGAGGACGCCGCCGGCAAAATGGCGCGATTGCGCGAGCCGGGTCAGGGTCGGCAACAGGTTGAGGTTGCTGGCCTGCTTCAGACTTTTGGCAGCGGCCTTCAATTCCTCAAAAGTCGGCGCTGGCGAGACGGCGAGTTTGCCCGGTGCACCCAGCGCGATGGCATTGCCGCTGTCGCAGGAGGGGAAGGCGATGGCACGACCGTCGAAGGCGTCGTTCAGGCGCGCCACGCTCTTGCTGAAATCCTTGCGTCGCGAGAGCAGGTTGACGCACAGCAGTCCGTCGTCGGCCAGCCGGGCGCGGCAGTCGAGGTAGAAGGGCAGCGTATCGAGCCGGCCGGTTCGGGCGTCGGCATCGAAGCCGTCGACCAGAATCAGGTCATAGCGTTTCTTCGAGCGGGCCATGAAATCGGCGCCGTCGCCATGGCGAATCTCGATGCGGGCGGGATCGTCCGGCAGCTTGAAAAATTGCCGTGCGGCGGCCTCCACGCGCGGCTCGATTTCGACCACGGTGAGCTTGGCCTGCGGCCGGTAGCGATAGAGAAACTTGGTCAGCGAGCCGGCCCCCAGCCCGATCTGCAACACACGTCGCGGCCAGTCTTCGGCCTGCAACAGCAGCGGCACCATCATCTCGCGGGTGTATTCGAGTTCCAGCGCATAGGGTCGCGCCATGCGCATCGCGCCCTGAATCCAGCTCGATCCGAAATGCAGGTAGCGGACGCCCGCTTCCTCGCTGATGTCGATGTTCAAGTCAGCAAGCCAATGGCAAAGCGGAAACCTGAAACAGGATTTTCATCAATGCAGCAACCGCCCGTCGGGCGGAAACAGCTCATCGATGATGTCCGGGCCGAAGCGGTATTCATGGCCGCAGATCTCGTCCTCGATGGCGATGATTTCGGCATCGGCGAGCATGCTTTCAAGCTCCTCGCGACCCAGCGAAAGCAGCATGTTGCGCACTTTCTCTTCGTCGCGCGGGCAGTGCCAGGTCGCCGGGCGAGGCGCGAACAGGCGCACGTTTTCCGTGGCAAACAAGCGCGTGAGCAGAGTTTCCGGCGGCAGCGCGAGTTCCTCGGGGCGTACCGTCGAGGCCAGGGTTTCGATGCGATTCCAGCCGTCGGCGTCGCGCGTATCGGCGTCAGGCAGTTTTTGCAGGAACAGGCCGCAGGCGGTCTCGGCGCTTGCTGCCAGCCACAGCCTCGCGGGCTGCTGTTCCGACTGTGCCAGATAGTGTTCGAAGATAGTCGCCAGCGTATCTCCGGTGATCGGCACCACGCTCTGGTAGGGCTGCGGCGCGGTATCGGGGTGCAGCGTCAGCACCAGGCGGCCGTCGCCCAGCAGGTCGCCGACGCCGGCGATATGGGTTTCGGCATCCGGCGCCAGTTTGCTTTTGGCGGTACCGCGCATCTGCAGGTTTTCGTTGCATTCCATCAGCAGCATCGACACCGGGCCGTGGCCCTGCAACTGGAAGCTCAAGCGCCCCGGCGTCTTCAGGTTGCTGCCCATCAGGGCCGTCACGGCCGCCAGTTCGCCCAGCAGATCGCGTACCGGCGTCGCGTAGCTGCGACGTGCGGTCATCGCCGCCCAGGACGGGCCGAGTTGCACCAGCGCGCCGCGGATATCCAGGTCTTCCAGCAAGAAGCGATGAACGGCATCCATCAGCGCACAAAACTGTCGAACACGGTCGGATCGAAGCCGATCAGATACTGCCCGGCGTCGTTTTCCGTCAGCGGGCGGCGAATCAGGCTGGAGTGTTCCATCATCAGGGTCACGGCCTGGCTCTGGGTGCTGACCGCCTGCTGCTCGGGGTTCAGCTTGCGCCAGGTCGGGCCCTTGCGATTGATCAGCGTCTGCCAGCCCAGGGCACGGCACCATTGCAGCAGGGCTTCGCGCGGCACGCCCAGCTTCTTGTAGTCGTGAAACTCGTAGCGCACGCCGTTGGCGTCGCACCAGGCAAACACCTTCTTCATGGTGTCGCAGTTCTTGATGCCGTGGATTTTGATCATGGCGATGCGCGGACGGAAATCGGCGGGGCGGTTGGGGAGGAAAGCACGCCCGAATCATAACAAACACGGCCTCAAGCTCCCGGCGGGGGCCGCGCGAACAGGCCTCAAACACGGCATAATTACTCGCCATGAATACATCCATCTTTTTGCGCCGCATCCTGCCGGCCGTTTTCCTTGTCGCCCTGCTGATTGGCGCTTTCTACTGGACCACGCGCACCAAACCGGTGGTGGTGGTGCTCAAGACCATAGATCGCGGCACTGTCGAGTCAACCGTCGTCAATACCCGCGCCGGCACGGTGGAGGCCTGCCAGCGTACGCGCCTGTCGACCATCATGGGCGGCCGCATCGAGTACCTCGGCGTCAAGGAAGGCGACCGCGTGAAGAAGGGTCAGTTGCTGATGAAATTGTGGAACGACGACCAGAAGGCGCAACAATCGCTGGCCGAAGCCCAGCGCACCGTGTCGGCGCAAAGGGTCAAGGAGGTGTGTTCCACGGCCGCCAGCGCCTTGCGCGAGGCCGAGCGACAGACCTCGCTGCGGGTCAAGGGCTACGTTTCCGAAGCGCGGGAAGACGCCGCGCGCAGCGAGGCCGTGGCCCGCGCCGCCGCCTGCGAGACGGCCCGTGCCGACGTGGCGCAGGCCGCTGCACGGGTGGGTGTGACCCGAGTCGAGCAGACCCGCACGACGCTTTATGCGCCGTTCGACGGCACGGTGGCAAAGATCGTCGGCGAACTGGGCGAGTATTCGACGCCTTCGCCGCCGGGAGTGCCGACACCGCCGGCGATCGATCTGATCGACGAATCCTGTCTCTACATCAAGGCGCCGATGGATGAAGTCGATGCGCCCAAGATCACTGTCGGCCTGCCGGTGCGTGTTTCGCTTGATGCTTTGCCGAAGCAGTCCCTGAACGGTAAGGTGCGTCGCGTCGCACCCTACGTGCTGGCAGTGGAGAAACAGGCTCGCACCGTCGATGTCGAGGTCGATTTCGAGAGGCCGGCCGGCGTGAATATGCTGGTCGGCTACAGCGCCGACGTCGAGATCGTGCTCAGTGGCAACCAGAACGTGGTGCGGGTACCGACCTCGGCGCTGATCCAGGGCGGACGGGTCATGGTCTTGAATGCCGACAGCGGATTGCTTGAAGAGCGCATCGTCAAGACCGGCATCGCAAACTGGGAGTTTACTGAGATTGTCGAAGGCTTGACCGAGGGCGAGCGCATCGTCATTTCGCTGGAGCGCGAGGGCGTGAAAGTCGGCGCCCGCGCCACGGCGGCGGCAGACGCCCCCGCCAAATGACGGCATTCCCCCCCGTTCCACGGACTGCTTTGCACAGCAGTCCGGTTACGGTGGCGCAAAGCAGTGCTTTGCGAAATCCCACCTACGCCCCTCTTGCCGGGCAAGGGGGTGGCAATGTTTGCGCCGCTGCGCGGCGTTCGGATGGATTGAGCGCGTGGACCTGATACGTCTTGCCGGGATCGAGCGCGTCTTTCATCTGGGCGACAGCGAAGTCCATGCGCTGACCCAGCTCGATGTCGCCATCGAGGCCGGCGAATACGTGGCGATCATGGGTCCCTCGGGCTCGGGCAAATCCACCTTGCTCAACCTGCTGGGCCTGCTCGACCGGCCCAATGCCGGCACCTATCACCTGGAGGGCCGCGACGTCACGACGCTGAGTGCCGACGAACAGGCAGCCGTGCGCAGCCAGCGCATCGGCTTCATCTTCCAGAGCTTTCACCTCGTGCCGCGCCTTACCGCCGCCGAGAACATCGCGCTGCCGATGATGTTGGCCGGCATTGCGGCGGGCGAACGCGCCAAGCGCGTGACGCAGGCACTCAAGGATTTCGGTCTGGACACTCGGGCGGAGCATCGCCCCGACCAGCTTTCCGGCGGCCAGCGGCAACGTGTCGCGATTGCCCGCGCGACTGTCATGCAACCGGCGGTGCTGTTGGCCGACGAGCCGACCGGCAATCTGGACCGGGCGACGGGCGACGAAGTGATTCGTCTGCTGGAGGAACTCAACCAGCGCGGCATGACACTGATCATCGTTACCCACGATCAGAAGATCGGGGCCCGGGCGCGCCGTCAGTTGCAGATGGAAGACGGTGCGCTGAAGAGCGATACTCAGTCGCAGTCCGCGGCAGGGCAGGACTAGCGCGTGCGCAACGCCGATGTCCTGCGTTTCGCCCGCGATGCGGCGGCCGGCTATCCCTTGCGCACCGCGCTATCGGTGCTGGCCATGGCCATCGGCGTCGCCGCCGTGGTGGTGTTGACCTCGCTGGGCGACGGTGCCCGGCGCTATGTGGTCGAGCAGTTCTCCTCGCTGGGCAGCAATCTGGTGATTGTCCTGCCGGGACGTTCCGCCACCGGCGGTTTCAACCCGGCCAATGCGGTGACCACCACGCCGCGCGACCTGACGGTCGACGATGCCGCGGCCTTGCAGCGCCTGCCCTCGGTGCGGCGCGTGGCGCCGCTGGCGGCCGGCACCTCCGAAATCAATGCGAACGGACGCCTGCGTGAAGCGCTGGTCGCCGGCACCACGTCGACCTATCTCGAGATTCGCAGTTTCAAGATGGCGCAGGGCCAGTTTCTGCCCGTTGCCGACTGGAACCGCGGCGCGCCGGTGGCGGTGATCGGTGCCAAGATCCAGCAGGAAATTTTCCCCGGCGGTTCGGCGGTGGGCGAGCTGATCCGCCTCGGCGACCGGCGTCTGCGGATTGTCGGCGTCCTCAAGTCGACCGGCACTGGCCTCGGCATGAACACCGATGAAGTGGTGTTCGTCCCCGTCGGCATCGCCCAGGCCATGTTCAACACCAACACGCTGTTTCGCATTCTGATCGAGGCCAGAAGCCGCGACCACATCGATGCCGTCAAGCGCGAAGTGGCCGGCGTGCTCAAGTCTCGCCACGGCGACGAGGAAGATGTCACGGTGATCACCCAGGATGCCGTGCTCGCCACCTTCGACAAACTGCTGCGCGCACTCACCGCCGCCGTGGCCGGCATTGCCGCGATCAGTCTCGCGGTGGCCGGCATCCTGGTGATGAACGTGATGCTGGTGGCGGTGACCCAGCGCACCGGCGAGATCGGCCTGCTCAAGGCGCTGGGCGCGCGTGGTGACACGATACGCAATGCCTTCATGGCCGAAGCCGCCATGCTGTCGCTGGTCGGCGCCCTGACCGGCTACGGCCTCGGCCTGTTCGGCGCATTCGTGCTGCGCCAGATGTATCCGGTGTTCCCTGCCTATCCGCCGGATTGGGCGGTGGTCGCCGCGCTGGTGACGGCGCTATCGACCGGCTTGCTGTTCGGCATCATGCCGGCACGCCGCGCGGCCCGGATGGATCCGGTCGAAGCCTTGATGAAGCATTGAGATGATTCGCTCAATCAAACCACGGCGGGCACTGCGACACGGCGGAAAGGCCTTGATTTTCTGGGTGCGGCTTGCCGGCCCGGCGAGCCATGTCGCAAGCATTTACGCCCAGCCTTCATCGCGCCCTGTTCGCCGTGTCGCCGTGGTGAGCCGTTTCGGTTTACCCGACAGGGAAGGCCTGTTCGCCGACCCTGTCCCGCCTGCGAATTCGATCAGGTGGTCGCCATGCTGCTGACGGATTCGCTGACACTCGCACTGCGCGCCATCAGCGCCCAGCGCCTGCGCAGTTTTTTGACCTTGCTCGGCATCGCCGTCGGCATCGCCGCGGTGATCCTGCTGACCTCGATCGGCGAGGGCATCCACCGCTACGTGCTGGCCGAATTCACCCAGTTCGGCACCAATGTTGTCGGCATCCATCCGGGGCGCACCAAGACCGGTGGCGCCTCGATGTCCGGCCTGCCGAGCAGCGCCAAGCCGCTCTCGCTGGAAGACGCCGAGGCGCTGGCGCGCCTGCCCAATGTGATTGCGGTAACGCCCAGCGTTTGGGGCAACGCCGAAGTCAATGCCAATGGACGCCTGCGGCGCGTTTCCGTCTATGGCGTCGGGCCGGGCATGCTCACCGTATTCAAGGGCAAGGTACGCAGCGGCCAGTTTCTGCCGGCGGATGAAGTCGGCAGCGCGCGTGCACAGGTGGTGCTCGGCCCCAAGCTGAAAAATGAACTGTTCGGCAGCGAGAACGCGCTGGGCGCGCGAGTTCTCATCGGCGGCTTGCGCTTTCGGGTGATCGGTATCATGGAACCCAAAGGCCAGTTTCTCGGCATTGATCTCGACGACACGGCCTTCGTGCCGGCGGCGCGTGCGCTGGAAATGTTCAATCGCGCGGGCCTCAATGAAATCAACGTCGCCGCCGCCGAGGGCATCGCCTCGGCCAGCGTGGTGGCGGCGGTCAAGGAAGTGATGAAGGCGCGCCACGGCAGCGAGGACGTCACCATTGTCAGCCAGGAAGAAATGCTCGAGACCCTGGGCGGCATTCTCGACGTGCTGACCATGGCGGTCGGCGCCTTGGGCGGCATTTCCCTGCTGGTGGGTGGTGTCGGCATTGTCACCATCATGACCATCGCGGTGACCGAGCGCACCAACGAGATCGGCCTGCTGAAGGCGCTGGGTGCGCGGCAGCAGACCATCCTCGGCCTGTTTCTCGGTGAGGCCGTGGCACTTGCCGCGATCGGCGGCCTGGTCGGCCTGCTGCTGGGCATGGGCCTGGCGCAACTGATCAGCTTCTTCGTGCCGGCATTGCCGGTGCATACGCCCTTGTCGTTCGTCTTGCTGGCCGAAGCGCTGGCGGCCGCCATCGGCCTCGCTGCCGGCGTGCTGCCGGCGCGGCGCGCCGCGCAACTGGATCCGGTGGAGGCGCTGCGAACGGAATAGGGTGGAGCAATAGAGCGTGAGCCATGCATGAATGATGGCCGCAGAATCGACTCGACAGACTGACCAGCGGGAGGGCCTGTAGTGGACAAGCAAGCGGCGTTTTCAAGCGACGAGATGATGGGGTGGATACGCGAGATGGCGGCCTTCGGTGCCCGCCGTGCCGGCTCGCCGGCCGGGTTGGCGAATGAGGACTATCTCGCTGCCAAACTCACCGAGTTCGGTCTCGCCAATGTCCGCAAGGAGCCGATTCCGGTCGAGCACTATCGGCCCGACAGCTCGCGGGTGGAGATCGATGCCGGCGCCGGGTTCCAGCCCTTCAATGCCCAATGGATCCCCTACTGCCGCTTCACGCCCGCCGCCGGAATCGAGGCGCAACTGGTGTTTGCCGACTCCGGTGCGCTCAGCCACGCCGGCGACTGGACCGGCAAGGTGGTGGTGACCGAGATCGAATTTCCCGTGCTCGATGTCGCGCTGATTGGCAAGTTTTCCATGGGCAAGCATGATCCGGATGACAACCTGAAGGACGTCAAGCACCCGGCCACCTGGGTGCGTCTGGGCTGGCACTTGTATCGCAAGGCGATCGAACGCGGCGCGGTCGGTTTCATCGGCATCCTCAAGGACCAGCCCGGCGGCTCCTATCAAATGTATGCGCCGTACGGATTCAAGGAAAAAGACATCCTCGATAAGCCTCTGCCCGGATTCTGGGTCAGCCGCAACGACGGCGCACAGATCCGCAAGCTGGCCGAAGACGGGGCGAAAGTGCGCCTGACGCTGACCGGTGAACGCGCGCCAGCGGTGACGCACAACATCGTCGGCGAGATTCCGGGCGAGATCGACGAAGCCGTGATCCTGCATTGTCATCACGATTCGCCTTTTGTCTCGCCAGTCGAGGACGCCTCGGGCTGTGCGGTGATCCTGGCGCTGGCGCGACACTTCGCGCAGGGTGCGAAGCCGTGCCGGAAAGTCATCGTGCTATTCACGGCTGGGCACTTTTATGGCTCGATCGGCACGCGAACTTTCATCGAGACGCATGCCGTCGATGTGGTGCCCAAGGTCGCGCTTGAGATCACCGTCGAACACATCGCCAAGGAAGCCGTCGAGAATGAGGCGGGCGAACTGGTCGAAAGTGGCCGTAGCGAAGGTACGGGCGTGTTCCTGCCCTTCAATCAGGCAATGGTCGATGCCGTGCTGGTCAATCTCAAGGACAACGGCGTCGACCGCGCCTTTCTGCTGCCGCCCGAAGGCCCACTCGGCCCCTATCCGCCGACCGACGGCGGCGACTGGTATCTGTCGGGCGTGCCGCTGGTGAATTTCATTTCGAATCCGGTCTATCTGCTCAACGCTGAAGATGATTTTGATTGGGTCGATCAGCCACGGCTGGCCAAGGTGGCCGGCGCCGTCGCGGGAATCGTCGAGGCGACGGAACACCTGTCGAAATCCGCCATTGGCGCCGTCGATTTTCCGTTGTACAAACTCAAGATGAAACTGATCAAGTACCTGGTCAACTGGAAAACGACAAAATTCGGCACTCGGCCGGTGTATTGAAATGTCGGGGACTCTACGGCTACTGTAGAAACTCGGCGATGGCGACACGGCGCCGTTCGCCTAATCGATGCACGAAATCGAAGGAGCAGGCGCAATGAGACGCTGGAACGGCTGGGGCGATAGCGCAACCGAGATGAAGCTGAACGCATCGGCGCTCGCCATGCTGGCGGAGCTTGCCGGCACGGCGCAGCCGACCCAAGATGCCACGCTCGATGCCCTGCTGGCCGGCATCCCGGCGTCGCGCCTGCCACCCCATGCATTGATCTCGACCGATGCCGCCGAGCGCTTCAAGGTGGCGCTGGGCGAAAGCTACCCGGACTGGATACGCCGGCGCTTTGGCGCCTTGCCGACGGTGCCCGACGGCGTCGCCTTCCCCGAGTCGAGCGGCGAGGTGCGCAAACTGCTCGATCTGGCGCAGGCGCAGCACTGGATCGTGATTCCCTACGCCGGCGGCACCAGTGTGGTCGGCCATCTGGATTGCCCGCAAAGTCCGCGACCGGTGCTGTCGATCAGCCTCGGCCGCATGAACCAGCTGCTGCACCTGGATCGCAAGAGCCAACTGGCGACCTTTGGCGCGGGTGCCACCGGGCCGGTGCTGGAAGCGCAGCTGCGGGCGCAGGGTTATACGCTGGGCCACTTTCCGCAGTCTTTCGAATATTCCACGCTCGGCGGCTGGGTGGTCACGCGTTCCAGCGGCCAGCAGTCGATGCGCTATGGCCGCATCGAGCAGATGTTCGCCGGCGGCCGCCTGGAAACGCCGGTGGGCACATTGACGATTCCGACCTTTCCGGCGTCGAGCGCCGGGCCGGATATGCGTGAATTGGTGCTCGGCTCCGAAGGCCGCTTCGGCGTGCTGACCGAAGCCACGATGCGCGTCAGCCCCATGCCCGCACACGAAAGTTTTCACGCCTTGTTTTTTCCCGACTGGGATAGCGCCGAAGCCGCCGTGCGCGCGCTGGCGCAGTTGAAGTTGCCGCTGTCCATGCTGCGCCTGTCCAACGCCATCGAAACGCGAACCAATCTGCTGCTCGCCGGCCATGCCGGCCAGATCAAATGGCTGGAGCGCTATCTGGGCTGGCGCGGCTGCGCCGATGGCAAATGCATGTTGATGTTGGGTGTGACGGCCGATGCCGTCACCGCAAGGCAGGCGCTGGCGACGGCGAGGCGGCTGCTCAAACGTCATGGCGCCGTGTACATCGGTCGCGCCATGGGCAACAAGTGGCTGGAGAACCGCTACAAGGGCCCCTACCTGCGCAACAGTCTGTGGGAGCACGGTTACTCGGCCGATACCATCGAAACTGCGGTGGACTGGCCGCAGGTCAAGAACACCATGCATGCCATGGAGGCGGCCGCACATGAGGCCTTCGCCGAGTTCGGCCAGAAGGTGCACGCTTTCACCCACTTGTCGCATCTGTACCCGCAGGGCAGCAGCATTTACTCGACCTTCGTCTGGGCCACCGCGCCCGGCGGCTTCGCAGAAAACCTGAAACGCTGGCAGAACTACAAGGCGCGCGTCGCGGCAGCGATTGCCGCGCATGGCGGTACCGTCAGCCACCAGCACGGAGTGGGGCGCGACCACGCGCCAAACCTGGCGCTGGAAAAAGGGCAGCTGGGCATGGCGACGCTGGCCGAGTTGTGCCGCCACTTCGATCCAAAGGGCATCATGAATCCGGGCAAGCTGCTGCAGGACGGCGGTGGCGAGTTGAGTTGGGATCGCGAGCCGAAATGAATCACGACCCCACCATGCAACGTGCCGAAAAGCTCGCGCGGCTGGCCGCCGAGGACTGGGACTTGCTGGTCATCGGCGGCGGCATCAGTGGGGCGGGGGTGCTGCGTGAAGCGGCGCGGCTGGGCTGGCGCGCCCTGCTGATCGAGCAGCACGACTTCGCCTGGGGCACGTCGAGCCGTTCGTCCAAGCTGGTGCACGGCGGCCTGCGCTACCTCAAGGAAGGCCAGTTGGGCATGACGCTGCACTCGGTGCGCGAGCGCCAGCGCCTGATGCGCGAGGCACCCGAGTTCATCGAGCCGCAAAGCTTCCTGTTCGCCGATTGCACCGGGCGCAAGCCGGGGCGGCGCCTGTTCCAGCTCGGCCTGACGATCTACGACATGATGGCCGGGCACAGCAGCCGGGTGTATTACGACGCCGAAGGCGCGCGCATGATGGCGCCCGGCCTGGCGCCGCCCGGATTGAAAGGGGCGACGGTATTCATGGACGCCAAGACAGACGACGCGCGCCTGGTCTGGCGCGTGCTGGCGGAAGCCGAAGCCGATGGCGGCGTCGCGCTGAACTACGTCGCGGCGCGCTCACCCGTGCTTGATGGCAAGCGGGTCGTCGGCATGACCGTGGAAGATGTGGCAAGCGGCGTGAGCTACACCATCAAGGCGCGCGCCGTGATCAACGCCACCGGCGTCTGGGCCGACCAGCTGCGCGCGCAAGTCGGCGGCAAGCCGATGCTGCGGCCCCTGCGCGGCAGCCACCTGATGGTTCCGTTCTGGCGCCTGCCGGTGGCGCAGGCGATCAGCCTGATGCACCCGCGCGACGGCCGGCCGGTGTTCTTCTATCCCTGGGAAGGCGCGACGCTGATCGGCACCACCGACCTCGACCATCACGCCGACCCGGATCGCGAAGCCTCCATCACCGGCGCGGAAGTGGCCTACCTGCTGGCCGCCGTGAACGACCAGTTTCCCGGGCTGAATCTCGGCCCCGCCGATGTCGCCGCCTGCTACGCCGGCGTGCGCCCGGTGGTCGATGAAGGCGGCGGCGATCCGTCGAGCGCCGGGC
Source organism: Burkholderiaceae bacterium (assembly GCA_021738065.1). Lineage (GTDB taxonomy): Bacteria > Pseudomonadota > Gammaproteobacteria > Burkholderiales > Rhodocyclaceae > Sulfuritalea. Next base: position 1,642 of record JAIPCT010000016.1, on the reverse strand, counting down.
GCGATCATGTTGTGCTCGATGAAATGGGCATGGTCACGCTCACCAGCGGCAAGCTGACCACTTTCCGCCTCATGGCGCAGGACCCCCTGGCGCTGGCGGCGCCCCATGCCGGCAAGCCCTTTCATCGCAGCGATGCCGCCATTTTTGCGCCCGCCTCAACGATCAATCCGCGCTGGCCGGCGGTGGTGCGCCATCGGCTGGCCGCGCGCTACGGCGCCAGCGCCGGTCAGCTGTGCTGCGATGCCACGGCCGAGGACAGGGGGGCGATTCCCGGCACCCACACGCTCTGGCTGGAACTCAACGTCGCCGCGACCAACGAAGCCGTCGTCCATCTCGACGACCTGCTGCTGCGCCGCACGCGGCTCGGCATCCTGCTGCCACGCGGCGGGCTGGACCACGAGCCGCGCATCCGTAGCCTGTGCCAGCCGGCGCTGGGCTGGGACGATGCGCGCTGGCAGCAGGAACTGGAACGCTACCTGAAAATCATAGCGGCACATTACAGCCTGCCGCCGCCGGCGGAGATTCCCGACTGGCATGCCTACCTGAGGCCCTGACCGAGATGAGCGACGATTACCTGCTGGCCATCGACAACGGCACTCAGAGCGTACGCGCGCTGCTTTTCGATCTGCGCGGCAATCTGGTGGCCAAGTCGCAGGTGATGATCGACAGCTACCAGTCGCCGCAGCCCGGCTGGGTCGAAAACGATCCCGAGGAATTCTGGCGCGCCCTGTGCCAGGCCTGTCAACAGTTGTGGAGCAACACGCAGGTGCCGAAGGCGGCGATACGCGGCCTGGTCATCACCACGCAACGGGCGACGATGATCAATCTCGACAAAGACGGCCAGCCGCTGCGTCCGGCCATCATCTGGCTCGATCAGCGTCGCGCCGACGCCAAGCCGAAGCTGCCGTGGTGGTGGAATGCCGCCTTCCGTGCCATCGGCATGAGCGACACCATCAAATTCTTCGGCCACGAAGCCGAAGCCTGCTGGATCGCCGAGCACCAGCCCGAAATCTGGGCGCGCACCGACAAATACCTGCTGCTCTCGGGCTATCTCAACCATCGCTTCACCGGCCGCTTCGTCGATTCGGTCGGCAGCCAGGTCGGCTACATTCCCTTCGACTACAAGCAGGGCTGCTGGGCGCCGGCCTTCGACTGGAAATGGCAGGCGCTGCCGATCACGCGCGAGATGCTGCCCGAGCTGGTGCCGGGCGGCACGCCGATCGGCACGGTGAGCGCCGCCGCCGCGCGCGACACCGGCATCCCGGAAGGCCTGCCGCTGATCGCCGGCGCCGCCGACAAGGCCTGCGAAGTCATCGGCGCCGGCTGCCTGACGCCGGAGATTGCCTGCCTGTCCTACGGCACGGCGGCGACCATCAACACCACCACGCCGAAATACCTCGAAGCCACGCGCTTCATCCCGCCCTATCAGGCGGCGATTCCCGGCCACTACAACACCGAGATCCAGATCACGCGCGGCTTCTGGATGGTGAACTGGTTCAAGGAACAGTTTGGCCTGCACGAACAGATTCAAGCGAAAGAGCAGGGCGTCTCGGCCGAAAGCCTGTTCGACGAACTGATCGCCACCGTACCGCCCGGCGCGCAGGGCCTGATGCTGCAACCCTTCTGGAACCCCGGCATCAAG
>JAIPCT010000099.1 GCA_021738065.1 Burkholderiaceae bacterium | reverse complement strand
GCTTTCCGCTTGCGCTTCGGGTTTGGTCTCGGCCGTTTTTTCCGCCTGAGTGCCCCGCCGCGCTTTGCTCAGGGCTTCTTCCGAGTAGGCAAGCTTGCCGCCCTTTGGTTCACGCTTGAGCTTGTCGGAATTCGACGGGCTGACCGCCGCTCCGGGTTTGACTTCGACCGGCGCACTGGACATTACCGGCTTGACCACCGCAACCGGCGCGCCGTCGTCCGGTGGCGTGATGCGCAATTGCTGGCCGATTCTGAGCACATTCGGGTTGTCGAGTTTGTTCCACGCCGCCACGTCCTTGTGATCGTGTCCATGATCAAGGGCAATGCTGTACAGCGTGTCGCTTTTCTTGACCGTGTAATAGCCGGCTCGGGAACCGACTGCCGCAGGCGGCACGGATGCCGGAACCACCACGCGATCCACCACCGGTGCCGACACGGTGCTGGCACAGCCGCCGATGATCGGCAGCAGCAGCACAAGACTCAGACGCACTAGATTCATTCCACTCCCGGCAACAGCGGCACAAAGCGCACCGCATCAAATTGAGTTTCGACCAAACCGCGCTCGGTGCGCTCGACCAGATTGATGACTTGCTGCGTACTCCCCAGCGGCATTACCAGTCGTCCTCCCGGCGCCAACTGGGCCAGCAAAGCTGGTGGCGCAGCAGCAGCAGCAGCAGCCAGAATGATGGTATCAAATGGCGCAGCTTCCCGCAGCCCGAGATTGCCATCGGCATGCTTGAGGCGAATATGCGACAGCTTGAGCTGTTTCAGGTTGTCGCGCGCCCTTGCCAGCAATGGAGCGATACGCTCGACGGCAAAAACCTGCTTCGACAGTACGCCCAGAATCGCGGCCTGATAACCACAGCCTGCACCAACTTCCAGCGTCTTGCCGATCTCGCGACCTTCGATCAATATCTCGATCATCCGCGCCACGACATAGGGTTGCGATATGGTCTGACCGAAACCCAAGGGCAAGGCGGTGTCGTCGTAGGCGCGGTTCGCCAGTGCCTGCTCAATGAATATGTGACGCGGCACTTGCCCCATCGCGTGCAGCACGCGCGCATCGCGGATGCCTTGCTCGCGCAGACGCTCAACCATGCGCGCGCGAGTGCGCTGGGAGGTCATGCCGATGCCGTTGAGCGTCGCGGCGTTCACGGTTTCAGCGTGAGCCAATTACGCACATCGGCGAGTTGCGCCGAATGTGTGAGATCGATTTGCAAGGGCGTGACCGATACCCAGCCATTCTCGACGGCGTGAAAATCCGTACCCTCGCCCGCATCGGCGGCGGGCCCCGCAGCGCCGATCCAATACACGGTCTCGCCGCGCGGGCTGACGGTTTTCACCGCGGGTTCGGCCTTGTGGCGACGACCCAGACGCGTGACCTTGATGCCGCGCAATGCCTCATAAGGAATGTCCGGCACATTGACGTTCAACAACACCGGCTCGGCAAACGGCGCCTGGCCAAACCGCTGCACCAACTCGTGAGCCACGCGCCCGGCGGTATCGAAATGCTTCCCCTCGTAGCTGTTTAGCGAAATCGCGATCGACGGCAAGCCCAGCAGATAGCCTTCCGTGGCGGCTGCCACGGTACCCGAGTAAATCGTGTCGTCGCCCATGTTGGCGCCGAGATTGATCCCGGAAACCACCATGTCCATCGGGTGGTCGAGCACACCGGTAACCGCCAGATGAACACAATCGGTCGGCGTGCCGCTGACAAACATGAAACCATTCGCGGCATGCCGCAAATAAAGCGGCCGATCCAGCGTCAATGAATTGCTCGCGCCGCTGCGATTTCGCTCTGGTGCCACCACGGTAATGTCGCCAAGATCGGCGAGGCTGGTCGCGAGTTGGGCGAGTCCCGGCGCGAAATAACCGTCGTCGTTACTGAGCAAAATACGCATGGGGTCGGAGCCGGAAATCAGAAAAATCTGGCTCATATTTTATCCCATCGCGGCCCGCCACCGATGGCCGGAACAGAACCGGACAAAGCCTTCACCCCGCATTCAAGCCCATGGCGGCGTTTGCCAGCGGTCGCAGGGTAGGATGACGCACAATGAAAATAATTCTGCACGCCTGCGCAACGGACATTGCCGAATCCGACTGGGCGCAGCTCGACCATGGCGATGATCCCTTTGCCAGCCGGGCCTTTCTCGGTATCGCCGAAAAAGTCGGCGCTGGCAATACGGCGATGGGCTGGCAAGCGCAGCATCTGGCGTTGTATGAAGACGATCTGCTGCTCGGCCTGCTGCCGCTTTACTTGCGCACGCATTCCTTCGGCGACTTCTCGAGAGACTGGAACTGGGCATCGGCCTGGCAACGCGCCGGACTCGACTACTACCCCAAACTGGTCAGCGGCATTCCCTACACGCCATCCCCGGGGCCGCGCCTGCTGGTGCGCCGAGGCGTCGCTCGCGAGGCCGTGGCTCCCGCGCTGCTCGATGCCGCACTGGACGTGGCGCGACAGTTCGGTGTGTCGTCATGGCAATGCCTTTTTGTCGAAGAAAACGACCGCGCCTTGCTGGCGGCGGCAGGCCTGCTGATGCGACGCGGCGTGCAGTTCCACTGGTTCAATCGCGACTACGGCGATTTCGACGGTTTTCTCGGCAGCTTCACGGCTGATAAGCGCAAGAAACTCAAGCGCGAGCGGCGTCAAGTGCACGAATCCGGACTCAGGCTGGAAACCCGGCACGGCGATGAAATTGATGCGTCACTTTGGCGCATCATCCATCGCCAGTATCGTGACACCTTTGCCCGCTACGGCAATCATCCGGCCTTCCCCTTGGAGTTCTTCACCGAGGCCGGCGCCCTGCTCGCCCACCGGTTGGTCGTCTTCATTGCCTTTGACGATCAAACGCCCGTGGCCTCCGCGATCTGCTACCGCGATGCCGAGACGCTATACGGCCGTCACTGGGGCACGGAAATCGCCCTGCCCGGTCTGCATTTCGAGCTTTGCTACTATCAGGGTATCGAGTACTGCATCCGCCAGGGTCTGCGAAGCTTTGAACCCGGGGCACAGGGCGAACACAAACTCGCGCGCGGTTTCGAGCCGGTGCCGACTTGGTCGGCTTTCTGGATTGCCCATCCCGGAATGTGTCGCGCTGTGGCCGACTTCATCCTGCGCGAAGACTCGGCGATGCAGGACTATCAAGCCGAAACGGCGGCCCACCTGCCTTTCAAGCTATCGGTTTGAACCGTATCGAGCCGAAACCCCTGCGCAAGCGGCAAACCATTCGCCAGACCTGCATCAGTGATTCCCGGAGGCTATGGCGAACATGCGCTCATTGCGTCGCAAGCGTGCCTCTTCAACGGTCAGGCCAACCAGGCTTTCCGGCGGCAAAGGGACATCCCAGTGCTGCTGGAACAAGTCCAGGTCTTCACCGGTATCCAGATGCGCCCGATAGACCTTCTCCTGCCAGGCGGGTGCATTGGGAAGTGCAACAAGTTCGACGGATTCGATACGCATGGATTGTCCTCTTGGCGGCAGGTTTTCAACATGCTGCGCCTGCGGCCTCCGCTCCGTAGTCCTGAATTTGGCAGGGAATGTCCTCTTGTTTCTGCTTCACTTCCGATCCTGATGAGAATTCGGATCGAAAACCAGTCTCGAATCGGCCGCGCAAGCCTCAGCGACATGGCCTGTCCTATTGTGCTTCGTTGACGATCCGCGACAGACGCCGTGTCCTTGCGGAACTCTTCCCGGACACGGCATGGCAGAAGGCGCACACACCTTGGGTACCTGTCCACTCGCCTTATTGCTGCGAAAGCAATGCCAGCGTTTGCCCGCCATGGATTCGATCAAACGCTTATCCGCAACCGGGTTATGCACTCCGCATTGATTGCAGAGTGTTATTGGATTTCCGCTATTCGATTCAATCGCGTGAAATTTTGGTACCCGATTGAGAGCCTGCACCAAAAAATAAAGCCGTTAGTGGGTTAACCCACTAACGGCTTTGGTATTTCTGGTCGGGGCGAAAGGATTCGAACCTTCGACCCCTTGCACCCCATGCAAGTGCGCTACCAGGCTGCGCCACGCCCCGACTGCGCGAATTATATCAAAGGAATCGCCCGCCAACGCCCGACACGCGGTGATTTCAGCGCGTCGCGGCAGCGTCAGGCGGCACGGAGGAATTCGATGATAGAAACGAGTTCGGCACGCAATGACGCTTGACTTCCACCATTGAGTGACTCGGGCGCATCGTGCAGTTTGCCGGGACCATCTTCAAGCCGATTGCGCGCACCGCTGATGGTGAACCCTTCCTGATAGAGCAATTCGCGAATCCGCCGCACCAGCAAAACTTCATGGTGCTGGTAGTAGCGCCGATTGCCGCGACGCTTGACCGGTCGCAATTGGGTGAACTCCTGTTCCCAGTAGCGCAGTACGTGCGGCTTGACACCGCATAACTCGCTTACCTCGCCAATCGTGAAGTAACGCTTGGCGGGAATCGGGGGTAGTTCGTCCCGGCTATTGCTGGGTGTCGCCACGTGGGAAAGCCTCTACCGCCGCCTTGAGTTTCTGGCTGGCATGGAAGGTAACGACGCGACGGGCGGTGATGGGAATTTCCTCGCCGGTTTTGGGGTTTCGCCCAGGCCGCTGCGGCTTCTCGCGCAATTGAAAATTGCCGAAACCCGATAGTTTGACGCTGTCTCCCTTCTCCAGGGCGAGCCGTACCTCGTCGAAGAACGCTTCCACCATATCCTTGGCTTCGCGTTTGTTGAGGCCTACTTTTTCAAACAGCAGATCGGCAAGTTCAGCCTTGGTCAGGGTCATATCAGCTCCAACAGCATTAAGCCCGCAAGGAAGCACCAAAATCACGAGCCGCAATCGCCAGCAAACCGGCGATCACCGCCTCGACTTCAGCATCCTCGAGAGTACGTTGAGTATCTTGCATAACTATACGAAAGGCAAGGCTCTTTTCATTTTCGCGCAGCCCTTTTCCCTGATACAGGTCAAACAAGGCAATATCGCGAACAATGTTCGGTGAAGCTCCACGCAGCGCCGCCAGCAGCGGCGCCAGCGCCTGGCTCTGAGGCAGTACGAGAGCCAGGTCGCGGGTCACGGCGGGATAACGGGAGACTTCGGCATAGCGCGGCAAAGACGCCGTCAGAAAGTCCACCAATTCGAGTTCAAAGATCACTGGAGCGTTACCGAGCTCGTATTTTTGTACCCAGCGCGGATGCAGTTCGCCAATCACACCGACCGATCGACCATCCAGACTGATACTGGCACAGCGGCCGGGATGCAAGGCGGGATGCTCCGCCTTGATGAACTCGGGCTGGCGCGGCGCGAAAAGAGCTTCAACATCAGCCTTGATATCGTAAAAGTCCGCGCGCGTCGTCGGTGCGCCCCACTGCTCCGGCAAAGCCGGGCCTGCGGCCAGACCGGCAAGCCGCAAGGGCTGGCAAAAACCGGAGACGGGACCCGCCGCGGCATCGCGATAAAAGCAGCGCCCCAACTCGAAGACTCGAACCCGTTCCATCTGCCGCTTGCGATTGGCGACCAGAGTACCGACCAAACCGCCGATCAGCGAGGATCGCATGACACCGATCTGGCTGGCTATTGGATTGGCGAGCACGATGGGCGCCGCGTTGCCCGCGAAATCAGCCTCCCAGGCTGCTTCGACAAAGCTGAAAGTGACGACTTCGTGGTAATCGCGTTCGGCGACCAGGCGACGCAGACTCATCGGCGAACGACTCGACTCGGTGGCCGGCATCATCGCCATGCGGGCTACCGGGGGCTGCGACGGAATGTTGTCATAGCCATGAATGCGGGCGATCTCCTCGATCAGGTCTTCCTCGATCTCGATGTCGAAGCGGAAAGACGGCGGCGTCACGCTGAAACCTTCAGAAGTCTTTTCGACCTGCAAACCGAGGCCGCGCAACATCGCCTCAATCCGCGCCTCGGGCAGCGCGATGCCCAACACCTTCGCGGCGCGGGCACTGCGCAGCTGGACCGGGCGGCGCTGCGGCAGATGGTCGGCAGCAACGGTTTCCATCACCGGTCCCGGCTTGCCGCCGCAGGTATCGAGGATCAGTTGCGTTGCGCGCTCGATGGCCAAGCGCTGCAATTCGAAATCGACGCCGCGTTCATAGCGGTGCGAGGCATCGGAACTGAATCCGAACGCCCTCGCCTTGCCGGCAATTGCGGCGGGCGGAAAAAAAGCGCTCTCGAGAAACAGATCGCGGGTCGAATCAGTGATGCCGGAATGCTCGCCGCCCATGACGCCGGCCATGGCCAGCGGTTTCTCGTCATCGGCAATCAAAGCCGTATCCGCCGAAGGCGTCACGGTCTGCTCGTTCAGCAACAGGAGTTTCTCGCCGGCTTTTGGCAAGCGCACGTGGATCGCACCAGACAACTCGGCATCATCAAAAGCGTGCAATGGCTGACCGAGTTCGAGCATCACATAGTTGGTGACGTCGACCAGGAAAGAAATTGAACGAATCCCGCTGCGCTCGATGCGCCGCTTCATCCATTCCGGCGTCGGCGCGCCGGCATTGACGCCACGAATGATGCGACCACAGTAGCGCGAACATGAAGCGGGTGCGTCGAGTACCACCTGCCGCGTGTCGGCAACCCCCGCCGCGACCGGCTGGATTTCGGGGGCCAGCAACGGCGCGCCCGTCAGCGCCGAGAGTTCGCGCGCAATTCCGAGCAGCGAAAGACAATCGGCCCGGTTCGGCGTGAGTTTGAGCGTAATCAGTTGATCGTCGAGGTCCAGATGGCGGCGGATATCCTCGCCCACCGGCGCATCGGCGGCCAGCGGCAACAGCCCGCCATGATCGTCGGAAAGACCGAGTTCGCGCGCCGAACAAAGCATGCCGAAACTCTCGATACCGCGCACCTTGGCCCGCTTGATGTCGATACCGGGCAGCTTGGCGCCAACCCGTGCGCACGGAACCTTCATGCCGACTGAGACATTCGGTGCGCCGCACACGATCTGCAGCGGACTGGATTCACCGACATCGACGGCGCAAAGCTTGAGCTTGTCGGCGTCGGGATGCTTCTCGACGCTCAGGACTTCGGCCACGACGACATTCGAAAAGTCGGCGCTGGCGGGACGGCGTTCCTCGACTTCGAGGCCCGCCATGGTCAGCAAATGGCAGAGTTCCTCACTCGACAGGGAGGGATTGCACAGGCTGCGCAGCCAGGATTCGGAAAATTGCATATCAGTTGAATTGCTTCAGGAAACGCAGATCGCCCTCGAAGAACAGGCGCAAGTCGTTGATGCCATATCTCAGCATGGTCAGACGGTCGGGGCCCATGCCAAAAGCGAAGCCGGTGTACTTTTCAGGATCGAAACCGCCGAAGCGCAGCACATTGGGATGGACCATGCCACAGCCGGCGATTTCCAGCCAGCGGCCTTCCAGCGCGCCACTCATGAAGGCAACGTCGATTTCGGCCGATGGCTCGGTGAATGGGAAAAAGGAGGGGCGGAAACGCACCTTAAGGTCCTCGGACTCGAAAAACCGCCGCAGAAAATCCGCAACCACGCCCTTGAGATCCGCGAAGCTGACATGCTCTCCCACCCAGAGGCCTTCGACCTGGTGAAACATCGGTGAGTGCGTGGCATCGGAATCGACCCGATACACCCGGCCGGGACAGATCACGCGCAGTTCCGGCATGCTTGCCTGATGCTTGTAGCGCTCGGTATGCGCCAGCATCGAACGGATCTGCACCGGACTGGTATGCGTTCGCAACAGCACGTCGTCCTGCACCTTGCCGTCCTCACCCTGCAAGTAAAAGGTATCGTGCATGGAACGCGCCGGGTGATTCTCCGGCGTATTGAGGGCGGTGAAGTTGTGCCAGTCAGTCTCTATTTCCGGCCCGTCCGCAACGTCGAATCCGATTGACCGGAATAGCTGTTCGATACGATCAAGACTGATAATCACCGGATGCAGACTACCGCGCGAGCGGCCACGACCAGGCAGAGTGACATCGAGTGCTTCGGTCGCCAACTGGGTGGCTAGTTGAGCGTTCCGCAGGGCATCGCGCCGTGTCGCCAGCGCCGACTCGACACGCTCCTTCGCGCTATTGATCTCGGCTCCGGCACTCTTGCGCTCTTCAGCGGGAAGCTTGCCAAGACCCTTGAGCATGGCGGTCAGCATGCCATCCTTGCCAAGATAGCGTGCCTTGGCGTCCTCAAGTTTCGCCGGTTCCGTTGCGGCGAAAAATTCGGACGTCGCGGAAGCTACGAGTTCATCCAGCTTATTCATTGGTCAGAACGATACACGGCAAGAGAATGATGTTTGGGTAGTAATTTGCGCCTGAAAACTTCAGAATCGAGCGCGGTGTCCATAATCAAAAAAGGAGGCCCCAACAGTCTGGGCCTCCTTCTCCGGGGGCAGTCGAGTCTAAGTCGAAAGCTTGGCTTTGGCCTGTTCGGCCAAGGCGGCAAATGCCGGCTTGTCGAACACCGCAAGGTCGGCCAGCACTTTGCGGTCCACCTCGATCGAAGCTTTTTTCAAGCCATTCATGAATGTGCTGTACTTCATGCCCAACTCGCGTGCCGCCGCGTTGATACGAGCGATCCAGAGCACACGGAACTGGCGTTTGCGCTGACGGCGGTCACGGTAGGCATACTGCCCGGCCTTCATTACCGCTTCCTTGGCGACACGGTAGACCTTGCTGCGACGACCGCGATAACCCTTGGCCTGGTCGAGTACTTTCTTGTGGCGCGCGCGCGCCGTTACACCACGTTTAACTCTTGGCATGGTGTCTCTCCTTAACCGTTGGGCAGCATGGCGCGCACGGACTTGCTGTCCGAGGCATGCACGGTGTGCACACCGCGCAACTGACGCTTGCTTTTGGTGGTTTTCTTGGTGAGGATGTGACGCTTGAACGCGCTTCCCCGCTTGATGCCACCCGAAGCGCGAATCACAAAACGCTTCTTGGCACCGCTCTTGGTCTTCATCTTCGGCATCGAAGATTCTCCCTTTTTACATGGCTACCAGGTGTTTCCCGCCTCGGGAACGCTTGATGACCCGCAACCACTTCTTGTTTCCACGTGCTTTACACGCGGGACAAATTCTATTGCTGCTCAGTGCGGCTTTTTCTTGGAAGCCGCCAACACCATGATCAACTGGCGCCCTTCCATTTTTGGCCACTGCTCTACCATCGCCTGCTGTTCAAGATCCAGCTTGATCCGCTCCAACATGCGCATGCCGATTTCCTGGTGCGCCATTTCACGTCCACGAAACCGCAAGGTGATTTTTGCCTTGTCGCCATCGCTGAGAAACTTGATCACATTTCGCAATTTGATCTGGTAATCGTTCTCGTCCGTTCCGGGCCGAAACTTGACTTCCTTCACTACGACCTGCTTCTGTTTCTGCTTGGCCTCGTGCTGACGCTTGGCCTCTTGGTACTTGAATTTGCCGACGTCCATGATCTTGCAGACGGGCGGCACAGCCGTAGGAGCAATTTCCACCAGATCCACACCAGCCTCGTCGGCCAATGCCAACGCCTCACGAATCGGGACTATGCCCAGTTGCTCTCCGTTCTCCCCGACCAAACGGACTTCGGGGGTGGTGATCTCTTCATTGAGACGTTGCGATTTTTCCTGAGCGATGGTTCAAATCTCCAAAAAATTATAAAAATCAGACTGATAGGCTTCTGCTGCACTGTTCATGCAACAGACGCTCAATCAAGGCCTGGGGGGACATCTGCCCGAGATCCTGATTGCCTCGGGCACGTAAAGCGATCAACCCAGCAGCCTTTTCCTTGTCACCCACAACAACGATATAAGGCCGCTTCAACAAGCTATGTTCTCGTATTTTATAGTTTATTTTCTCGCCGCGCAAATCACTCTCGACCCGAAGACCGGCATCACGCAGCATTTTCGCCACATTTTCAGCGTAATCCGTTTGCGCTTCGGAAATATTCATGACAACCACCTGAACCGGTGCCAGCCACAGCGGGAAAGCGCCCGCATGGTTCTCGACCAGAATTCCGATAAACCGCTCGAGCGAACCAAGAATCGCGCGGTGCAGCATTACCGGTACGTGCCGGGCATTGTCTTCGCCCACAAACTCGGCGCCGAGCAGCCCCGGCATCGAAAAATCGACCTGCATGGTGCCACACTGCCAGGAACGACCAATGGCATCCTTGATGTGAAATTCGATTTTTGGCCCATAAAACGCGCCTTCGCCGGGAAGTTCCTCCCAACTCAAGCCGCTTGCCGCCATCCCGGCGCGCAGCGCTTCTTCGGCCTTGTCCCCCAGAATGTCTTCCCCAACCCGGCCTTCCGGACGCAATGCCAGCTTGACCACCAGTTCCG
>JAIPCT010000098.1 GCA_021738065.1 Burkholderiaceae bacterium | reverse complement strand
TGGTCATGATGACCATCGAGATTAGGTCCGAAACGTCATTTGGGAACAATTCGGGAACAGGTCTGATGGGATCAGATGGGAATTCCGGGAACAATTTGGGAACACTTGGGAACAAAAAAGTCGACTTTCGTCGGGTATTTTGCTTCTACTAAGGCCTGCCACCTTGTGGATGGTTTTACCAAATAACCTTAAAAATCAAGGTGTTTGGCGGAGAGGGAGGGATTCGAACCCTCGTTGGGATATTATCCCAAACACGCTTTCCAGGCGTGCGACTTAAACCACTCATCCACCTCTCCGCAGATGCTTGCTGCCGCTCGGGCAGGGCGCGAATTCTAGCAGATCAGCCTTCGCTATGCCGCAAAGAGAGATCGATGGCACGCACATCCTTGGTCAGGCTGCCGATGGAAATCCGGTCGACGCCAGTTTCCGCAATCGCGCGCACGGTTTCCAGGCTGACGCCTCCCGAGGCTTCGAGCACCGCACGTCCGGCCGTGAGGCCGACCGCCTGAGCCATTTGTGACAAATCCATGTTGTCGAGAAGAACCATCTTTGCCTCCGCATCCAGCGCTTCGGCAAGTTGTTCCAGCGTCTCGACTTCGATCTGAATGAACACATCGTTGCGGCCAATTGCGCGCGCCTGTTGAAGTGCGGCGGTGATTCCGCCAGCCGCCATGATGTGGTTTTCCTTGATCAGAATGCCGTCATACAGGCCGAGGCGATGGTTGTGGCCGCCGCCGCAGGTGACGGCATACTTTTGCGCCAGACGCAGGCCGGGCAGCGTTTTGCGTGTGTCGACGATGTGCGCGGCGGTGCCGGTAACGGCATCGACGTAGCGGCGGGTGGCGGTGGCAGTGGCGGAAAGCAGTTGCAGAAAATTGAGGGCGGCGCGTTCCGCGGTGAGCAGGGCGCGTGTGCTGGCGTCGATCTCGCACAGCGTCTGACCGGCCGACACTCGCGCGCCGTCGCCGGCTGCCCAACGGATGCTTGCTTGCGGATCAAGGTGCCTGAAGCAGGCGTCGAACCAGGCTGTACCGGCAAGCAGCGCGTCTTCGCGGCAAATCACCTTGCCCCGGGATCGTTGCGCCGCAGAAGTGAGCAGCGCCGTCAGGTCGCCACCGCCGATATCCTCCGCCAGAGCGACGAGGACATTGCGTTCGACCTCGGCCGCAAGCCGAAGAGCAGGTTCCATGATATGTTGATGGTTGAAATATAGTCCCGATCGATTCTAGCACTGGAGGTTTGACTCTCATGCTCGATGTCTTTTCCGTCAGCCTCGGTGTGTTGCTGGCATTCGCGTTGGCGGTTCTCGTGATTTATTTTTACCTCAAGGACATCACGCAGAAGAAGCACGCAATCCTGCGCAACTATCCCTTGGTCGGACGCCTGCGCTATTTCTTTGAGCAACTTGGCGAGTACTTCCGGCAGTATTTTTTCCTGGGCGATCGCGACGAGAGGCCGTTCAATCGGTCCACCCGTTCCTGGGTGTATCGCATGGCCAAGAACGAAGGCGGGGTGCTCGGCTTCGGTTCCACCTACAACCTGCATGAAGCCGGTGCGCTGATCTTCGTCAACGCGCCTTTTTCGGTGCTGGAGGATGACCATCTGCCGACACCGCCGCTGCCGATCGGCGAAGGTTACTGTGAGAAGCCTTTCCTGGCGCGTTCGATCGTCAATGTCAGCGGCATGAGTTTCGGTGCGATCTCGAAGCCCGCGGTACAGTCGCTTTCGCGAGGGGCAGCCAAGGCAGGCTGCTGGATAGATACCGGAGAGGGCGGTCTCGCACCCTACCACCTTGAGGGCGGCTGCGATGTGGTGATGCAGATCGGCACCGCGAAGTATGGAGTGCGGGATTCGGATGGCCGCTTGTCCGAAGTGAAACTGCGCGAATTGGCGGCCCACGAGTCGGTGCGGGCCTTCGAAATCAAGCTCTCGCAGGGCGCCAAGCCAGGCAAGGGTGGCGTCTTGCCCGGCGGCAAAGTGACGGCGGAGATCGCTCGCATTCGCGGCATACCAGAGGGCGAAGATTCGTTTTCGCCCAACCGCCATCCCGAGATCACCAATATGGACCAATTGCTGGACATGGTGCTGCGGGTGCGCGAGGTGACCGGCAAGCCCGTCGGGCTCAAGACGGCGATCGGCGGCTGGCAGTTCATGAACCTGCTGACCGAGGCGGTGGCCAGGCGCGGCGTTGCCGACGCGCCGGATTTCATTGCCGTCGATGGTGGCGAGGGCGGCTCGGGCGCCGCGCCGCAAGCGCTTGCCGATCACATGTCGCTATCGATCGACGAGGCCTTGCCACGCGTGGTCGACGCGTTGATCGAGGCAGGCATCAAGGAGCGGGTCAAAGTGATGGCAGCCGGCCAACTGGTAACCTCGGCGCGTGCGGCCTGGGCCCTGGCTTGCGGTGCCGATTTCGTCAACAGCGCGCGCGGTTTCATGTTTGCGCTGGGCTGCATTCAGGCGCTGCGCTGCCACACCAATACCTGCCCGACGGGGATTACGACGCACAATCCGCGCCTGCACCGCGGTTTGGTGGTGACGGAAAAGTTCGAGCGTGTTGCCAACTATTGCACGAGCATGAACAAGGAAATCGACATGATCGCGCACAGTTGCGGCCTGCACCACGCCCGCGAATTTCGCCGTGAGCATGTCCGGATTGTGCAGGCCGACGGCCGCAGCACCGCGCTCAACATGCTCTATCCCTATCCCTTGCGACGCGTGCCTGTCTGAGGCGTTCCGCGAGCGCTATCGATAGACTGCTGGCGGCAATCACCAGCATGCCGGTCATCGAGAGCAGATCAGGCAGGTTGTCGTAGAAAAGCCAGCCGAGCAAGGTCGCCCAGATGAGCTGAACATAGAGAAAGGGCGAGAGGATCGAGGCCGGCGCGTGACGAAATGCGCGGGTCATCAGCCAATGTCCGGTGCCGCCGTATATTCCCAACGACGCAATCAGCAGAGCCTCCAGCCAATCCGGGCTGATTCCATGCCAGTAGAGTGGTGCGGCCAGGGACATGGACAGGGTGCCGATCAATGCGGTGTAGAACAGCATGGTGATGGTGTCTTCCGAAGCCGACAGTTGCCGTGTCTGAATCTGGTAGACCGCGTAGCAGATTGCGGCCAGCGACATGAAGAAAATCCCTTGAGTCGATAGCGCGCCGCCGGGGCGTGCTATCAGCAACACTCCGGCAAAGCCGGCAATGATCGCGATCCAGCGCGCCGGTGTGACCGATTCCTTGAGCAGCCAACTGGCCAGTATCACCACGATCAGGGGCGTCACAAACAGAAAGGCCGTGCCTTCGGCGAGCGGTATGGTCGAATAGGCGACGAAGGAGAATCCCGTGGTGCCCACCAGCAGAAGCGCGCGCACGGTTAGCGCCAATGGACGCTTGGTGGCGATCAGCCGGGTTCGCATCGAAGGCGCCAGAAAGATGACCATCAGCAGCATGTGCAGCGTGTAGCGCGACCAAACCAGCATGGGAACGGGGAAGGTCTGCACCAGATGCTTCGAGGTGGCATCAAGCGCGGCGAAACACAAGCCGGCGCCAAGTATCAGCAGGATGCCGATGAACGGACGCCCTTCAGGCATCCTTGGGAATCAGCTGATTGAGTCGTGTGCGTGCCACGGAAATCAATTCGCCGGCGGTGATGCCGATGGGGCCGTCGCCAGCCGCGACCAGCGCGTCGGCCGCGGCGCCATGCAGATGAACGGCGGCTGCCAGGGCGGCGTCGGCTGGCCAGGCTTGCGCCAGCAGCGCGCCGGCCATGCCGGCCAGCACGTCGCCGCTGCCGGCTGAGGCCAGACCGGGATTGCCGCTGGTGTTGATGCGCCAGCGTCCGTCGGGATGGGCGACGATGGTGCCGCAGCCTTTGAGCGCGACATGGGCCTTGAAGCGTCGCGCCAGTTCCAGCGCGCTGGCGACGCGGTCGGCCTGAACCGCTTCGGTTGAAGTTGCCAGCAGGCGGGCGGCCTCGCTCGGATGCGGCGTGATCAAGGTGGGCGCTGTGCGCCGGGCGATCTGTCGGGCGAGTACCGGATGGGCCGCGAGCAGATTCAGCGCGTCGGCGTCGAACAGCACCGGAAACTCGGCGCTGGTACTACGGCGCAGCAACTCGATTGCGACGTCGGAGCCGCCCAGTCCAGGGCCGACGACCGCTGCCGTGGCCAGTGCCAGCGCCTCGTCGGCGTTGCGCAACATCAATTCGGGCTGCACCGGGTCGACGGCCAGTGTTTCCAGCAGGCCGACGAAAACCCGCCCGGCGCCAAGCTTCAACCCGGCACGTGCCGCCAGCAGGGCGGCGCCACTCATGCCCCTGGCGCCGCCGATCACCGCCAGCGAACCGTAGCTGCCCTTGTGGCTGTTGCGCCGGCGCGACTTCAGGCAGTCGCGATAATCATTCACGTCGAGCAGGGCGCCGGAGAATGTATTGAGACGCAGACCGAGATCGGCCACGCTGACTTCGCCGCAGTGATCGGGCCCGTCGAGGGTGTATAGCCCCGCTTTGCCGCCGATGAAACTCAGGGTATGCGTGGCGCGCACCGCAATGCCCAGCACGCGCCCGCTGTCGCCGTCGAGGCCGCTGGGAATGTCCAACGCCAGCACCGGGCCGGGAAAGGCATTGATGCGTGCAATCAGAGCGGCGTAAGCACCGCCGATGGGTCGTGTCAGGCCGATGCCGAACAGGGCGTCCACCACCAACGCGAACTTGCCTGTTGGCACTGCGCCGCAAAAGTCGGCGCTGGTGCCACGGCAAGCCTGATAGGCTGCGGCGGCGTCGTGAGGCAGGCGCGCGGCATCGGCATCGAAATGAATGCTGACGGGGATGCCGGCGCGCGCCAGTTCGCCGGCCATGACGAAGCCATCGCCGCCATTGTTGCCCGGGCCGGCGCAGACCAGCACCCGACCGGCGCCAAAACGATCCGTGACGAAGCGCGCGGCGGCTTGCCCGGCGCGGTCCATCAGCGCCGGCTTAGCGGCAGCGTGGCGGGTTTCGATGGCGCGCAGGTCTTCGCCGCGCAGCAAAGCGGTGCCGGCTACGGCCGCTTCGCTTAACCCTGATGCAGCAGGCATTTGCCTCCTCTGAACTTTGCATTCATGACGCGATTGTAACCGTCAGGCGTCGGCCAGGCATTCCGGATTACCGCGATTCGCGAGCCGGCTTCAAGCTTGTCGGCGTGTCCCGAACCATCAGATAGCTTGCCAATCCGGTTCGAGTGTCAGGCAACCGGCGTGGCTCACTGGTGGTGATCATCAGACCTGTATTCCGTGAGCGGGACTTGCTTGCGGACTTGGATCGGGATCGTTGAACACAAGGCGATCCGCGACCGGGTGACGGATCGCCGCCGTATCGCCAACGCCGACTTTGCGAGAGATTGGAGTCAGGAACATTGTCCTGCATAGGGCGGCAGCGAGGGTCCTGGCGGGCGTCTTCGAAGCCATCGATCGACAGGCTTCGATTGGGCTTTCAAGCCCGCGTTCAACGCCCTATCCCGGTTCGCTGACTTCGGCCAGCGCGATACGGAGTTGATCGAGGGTGACCGGCTTCATGAGAAAGCCGCTCATGCCCGCCTCGATGCAGGCTGCGCCGTAATCGTCGCGCGAGTTTCCGGTCATGGCAAAAATCGGGACAGGGATTCTGCCCGACTCGCGTTCGATTCGCCGGATTTCTCGAGTGGCGGTGATTCCATCCATTTCCGGCATCTGCAAATCCATGAAAATGACATGATGGCCGCCCTCTGTTGCCCTGGCGACGGCTTCCAAGCCGTTGCCGGCCTCAACGACGCTTGCCCCCAGATGCTCGAGCATGGTTGTGGCGACCAGCAGATTGACTTTGTTGTCTTCGGCGAGCAGCACGCGAAGACTCCCGCCGTCCGCCACCACCGCGCGCTGTGGGGTCGATGCCGCGGTGGTGGCAGCGGCGGGATGCTCGAGTGAATCGACAATTCGTGCCGGGATTTCCAGGGTAAATGTGCTGCCCTTCTCAGGTTGGCTTTCGACGCGCAGACTGCCATCCAGCAACTTGGCCAGCTCGAGCGCGATAGCCAGCCCGAGACCGGTGCCGCCGTGGGTCCGGGAGATCGAAGCGTCGCCTTGAACGAATGGCTCGAAGATGAAATTGATCTTCTCGGGCGGGATGCCCATCCCGGTATCGGTGACTTCAATGATCAGACGCTTCTCCTCACCCGCGCCTGCGCCTGCGCCATCGGTGCAGTGCATTTTGAGATCGATTGAACCGTTCGCGGTGAACTTGACGGCGTTCGATAGCAGATTGGTGACGACCTGGCGCAGCCTTATGCCGTCGGTCTCGATCCAGTCTGGTGTATCGCTATCGACGCTGACAACGAACGCAAGTTTCTTGTCCGCCGAGCGCACACTGAAAAAATCCTCCAAGTCGCGCACGAAATCCCGCAGATTGACTGGTGCGCATTCAACGGCGATGTACCCGGCACGCATTTTGGCGTGGTCGAGCATGGCATTGACCAGTTCGGCGAGATTCAGGGTGCTGGCCTTCAGCGCCTTGGCGAGCGGCAGTTGTGCGGTGGAAAGTTCCGTCTGGGAAAGCAGTTCCGCCGTACCGGCGATGCCGGTGAGCGGTGTGCGGATCTCGTGCGTGAGATTTGCAAAAAACTGCTCTTTTGCGCGCGCCGCCTCGATCGCCGCATTGCGCGCCCGGTCGGTGTCTTCCAGTGCCAGCTCAAGCGCTTGGGTGCGCGTTGCAACGTCTTTCATCAACCCCGCGCGCGCGCGTTGGGTGATCAGCGCAAAAATGCCGCAAAGAGTCATTACGCCAATGAGGGACAGAAGCATGATCAGGCCCGGATCTGGCATGAGCACCCGTGGCTGCAACCAGCCGACACGTGCCGCTACCACGGCACCGATGACTTCAATCAGCGTCAGCACCGCACTGAACAGCGCCAGTCTCGTCATGCCCAGCATCATTGCAGCGACGAACGGGACCAGGAACCAGAGCGTAATCCCGTTGTCGATGCGACCAAGCAGCAGTAGTTGATAGCCGAACAGCAGCAAGCCGATCGTGACTGCAAGGTATATCCGGACAGTGGTCGAGCCGGTTGGAGCGCCGGCAATGATGCCAAGAAGAACGCAGGCGACAAGATGCGGTGCCACGAACTCCAGTGGTCCGCCCAATGCATAGACGGCAGCGAACAGGCCCGTTGAGACGGCGCTGAAGAATGATCCGGCGCGAACCGTTTGCTGGGCGATCTCGCCTTCCAGCATGTCGCTCTCTGTCTTGCTACCGCGCTCGATAGTGTCTCGCCACATGATTCCTGCCCTGGGCTGTCAAACCAATAAGAGACTATCCACCGGAAACCTGAATGAAACCAGCTTGCCGCGTCTATTCAAGCTGCTGTGCACCTTTTTCGGGCGCCGGCTGACCGGGGAGATCAACGGCGATCAGAATAGCAGGTTCGATACTATCGTGGCGGGCGTCCTGGCGTCCGCATGTTTAGCGCAAGCGCGGGTCCGAATCAGTCCTTTAGGGACGTCAGCGACTCAAGCAGTTTGAGTGCGGAGATGGAATCTTCTTCGCCCATGCCGCTGCCAACAATCGCATTGAAGAGTTGCGCGGTAGCCGCCGCCGAGGGCAGCATCAAGCCGAGGCGGTGCGCCTCTTCCATGACAATCCGCAAATCCTTCTGGTGCATCCAAGCTTTGAAACCCGGTTTGAAGTTGCGATCGAGCATGCGCTGACCGTGGTTTTCGAGTATCCGGGAATAGGCGAAGCCACCCAGCAGCGCCTCGCGCACTCTGGCCGGATCGACGCCGCTCTTGCTGGCGAAATTGAAGGCCTCGGCGACCGCGGCGACGCCGACGCCGGTGAGGATCTGATTGCAGGCCTTGGCAACCTGCCCGGCTCCGGTGCCGCCAATCAGGGTGATCGACTTGCCCAGTTTTTCAAACAGCGGCTTTACTTTTTCAAATGCCTCTGGCTTGCCGCCGACCATGATGGTCAGACCCGCGTTGATGGCGCCCGTTTCGCCGCCGGACACGGGCGCGTCGAGAAAGTCGATGCCTTTGGCTGCCAGTGCCGCCCCGATTCCGCGTGCGGCGTTGGGGTTGATGGTGGACATATCCACCACGATACATCCCGGCTTGGCACCCTCGATAATTCCGCCGGTACCCAATATCACCTCTTGCACGTCAGGGGCGTCGGCCACCATGGTGAAAACGATTGCGGCATGGCGCGCGACTTCCGCCGCGCTGACGTGGACTTTGGCGTCGATATCCGCAAACGCTTTCAGCGCATCGGGACGGCGGGCCCACAGATGCAGCGAATGTCCCGCCTTGGCGAGGTGCAGCGCCATCGGGCGCCCCATGAGTCCGAGTCCTATAAATCCGATATCCATGACAGTTCCTTGGTCAGTGTCTAAAAACAGTAGTTGGTCGAGACGGCGTCAGGCGCGGATGGCCTGCGGATTGATCAGGTTGGGCGGTCGCTGCCCCGATAGGGCCGCGATCAGGTTGTCCGCCGCAAGCATGGCCATGGCCAAGCGGGTGGCCCGCGACGAGGAGCCGATATGCGGTGTCAGGACGACGTTGTCGAGTTCAAAGTATCCCGCATCGAGTGCCGGTTCGTTCTCGAACACGTCGAGCCCTGCGCCGGTGATGCGCTTCTGCCGCAAAGCTTCGATCAGCGCCGAATCGTCGACAATGCCGCCGCGAGCAACGTTTATCAGGTGTGCGGTGGGTTTCATCAATGCCAGTTCGGTTTTGCCGATGACATGATGAGTGGCCGGCGAGTAGGGCAACATCAGCACCACGAAGTCCGCCTCGCTCAGGAGGACTTCCTTGCTTGCCCATTCTGCATTACAGCTGCGCTCGTCGGCTGCTGGGAGTCGTGTGCGGTTGTGGTAAATCACGCGCATCTCGAAGCCGGCGGCACGTCGCGCCACGGTCTGGCCGATGCGGCCCATGCCGAGAATCCCCAGCGTTGCGTGATGGACGTCGTCGCCCAACCATTTGTCGTTGAACTTCCAGCCCTTCCATTGACCGGCGCGCACCCACTTGTCGGCAGCCACGATATGTCGTGCTGACGACAGCAGCAGTGCCCAGGCGATATCCGCGGTTGTGTCGTCGAGTACGCCGGGCGTGTTGGTGGCCATGACGCCGGCGCTGGTGAGTGCCTCGATGTCAAAGTTGTTGTAGCCGACGGCGACGTTGCACACCGCCTTTAGATCGGGGGCTCCGGCCAGAACCGTCGCATCGATGCGATCGGAAATCATGGTCAGGGCGCCCTGTTTGCCGGTCAGGCGCGTCGCGAGTTGCGCCGGGGGCAATGGCGCATCCTGATCGTTATAGTCAAGCTCGAAATGGGCGGCCAAATGCTCGATGACTTCAGGAAACACGGACCGACTGACCAATACCTTGGAATTCATTGAAGTGGCCTCGTCTTCAGTCGTCTTTGCTGCCTACGTTCTCGAAGAACTCGTAGGCGGCCATCGCCACGCCGATCAGAACGACCACGGCCAATGCAAGTTTTTGCAACTTGATCACCGGAGGCGCCAGAAACGCAATCAACATGATCAAACCGATCAATCCGGCGAATACCTTGAAATTCATTGAGTCCTCGCTTTCTTATTCCATGCCGTTCAGGCAACGGCTGCGACCAGCCAGCGCGCAGTACGCAGTAGCCGGGCGTCGTCGCCGACACGGCCGACCAGTTGTACCCCCAGCGGCAGGCCATTGCTGGCTTGCAGCAGTGGCAGACTGATGGCAGGCATGCCGCAAAACGTCCACAGCGTGCAGAACATTGGATCGCCCGTTGAGGTCAAGCCGTGCGGTGCGGCGCCCGATACCGCCGGCGTCAGGATGGCATCAAAGCGATCGAAGATGTCGTCGAGCGCTTCGGTGACCACAGGGATGCGTTCGACGGCCTGCAGGTAATCGAACGCCGTTACCCGGCGTCCGCGCTCGATCTGCTCGCGCAGTGAAGTGGAGAACGTGTCGCCACCGCGTCTATAGTCAGCGTCGTAGTTGAAGGCAATGTCGGTCTCCATGACGATCTTGTGCCAATCAAGTGCTTTTGCGGCTGAATCGGGTAGTGCGAATTCCCCGACATGCGCGCTCAGATGTTGCGCCAGTTCGGCAAGTCCTTCATGAACATCGGTGTCGGCCTGAGGCCAAAGCGGAGTTTTTATCAGGGCCAGTTTGGGCGGCAACGGAGGTTCTTCGGCACATACCTTCCGCATCGGCTGGTTGGCGCGGGGACGCATGGCAGGTTCGTCCGGGTCGTAAGCCGACAATACCTCGCCCAGCAAGGCGAGATCCTCGATGCTGCGCGCGAATCCTCCCGGCTGATCCAGTTTCTCCGACTGGCG
>JAIPCT010000097.1 GCA_021738065.1 Burkholderiaceae bacterium | reverse complement strand
ACTTCGCTCAGCATGGGCACACGATTCGCGGCCGAGATGTAGGCCTCAATGCTGCCGCCTGCGGCAAGCATGGGAAATTGGTCAAGCGTTGCGTTTTGGTTCATGGTACGACCTCCTTAAGCTGATTTTAGCACTCCCTTACTGAGAGTGCTAAGCGCTGGAGAAGTTCCCGATAAAAATAGTCGGGAATTGTCGACCCTGATATTGCTCAGGTTTTCGGCGGCGTTCCTTGCGGACGTTTGGGCTTCTTGAAAAACCGTTTTGACGGTTTGGCGCCTGGTGTCTGGTCTGGTCGCCGCTGCTGCTCCGGCCGCCGTCCCTGTCCCTGGCCGTGTCCCTGACCGGCGCCTTGACGTCGACCAGGCTCGGCTTGCGCTCCCTGGATGCGATTACCCGGCGCCAGGGAGATTTCCAGTTCAATAATCTCGTCCCAAATAGCGTCGGTACGCTGGTGATCCGGGATTGCCAGCAACTCCCGCAGGCGACGCCGCGGATCCTGGGGTGGCGGTTCATTGCGCGCGGTTTCCGGTGCTGTCGCTTCCGGAGTCGAGCCATCATTGTCTGTTGCGTCTGCGACGGGGGAATGCTTGTGTGCGGCTTTGGGTGTCGGCTGGTCTCCAGCTTCCGTCTCCGTCGCCTGATCATTGGATTGTTCTTCGCTCATAGTCGCATTATCGCCCGAATAGGGCGTTCCTATTCAATGTTGGCGCCTGATCCGGCCACAATGTGGGTTTTTTCCAAAACTGCGTCACCGGAATTTCCCCAGTTGCTGCCGAAGGGAGACCATCGCGCCGCACCAGCCCAAGGTAGCGGACAAACCCAGCAACAGGGCCGAGTCGCGCAGATTCAAGGTCTGAAGTTCGAACGTAAGATCATACAAGTGCGCCAGTTCGCTCAGCGGTCCCTGCAACCACAGCGCCACGGCGCCAACCAGCAGCCAAGCGACGAAGCCGCCGCCCGATCCGAGCAGCACGCCATAGTAGAGAAAGGGCCGCCGGATGTAGCCCTCGGTCGCGCCGAGCAACTGGCTCACCTCGATTTCCGCCCGATGGGTCAGTATCTGCATGCGGATAATGCTGAAGCTGATGGCAACCAGTCCGCAGCCGAGCAGAGCCGCCAGCAGCATCACCGCCGTACGTCCGAGCTTCAGCAGGGCATCGAGGCGACGTACCCAGTCCGAATCGAGTTGCACATGCTCGACTTTCGGCCACTGGCGGAACTCAATGGCAAGGCCTTCCATTGCGGCGTGGCTGCCATCGCCGGGGGTGACAATGAACGCATCGGGAAACGGATTGCCCGGCAAGGCGTTGATCACATCGCGAAGATCCGGATTCTTCTTCAGTCGCGTCAGAGTCTCGTCTTTGGGCAGAAATCGCAGCTGTTTTACGCCGGCGTGCTTGCGCAGCCTGCCTTCGACTTCAGCCACAGCCCTAGTCTCGGCGCCATGCGTCATGAAAACCGAGATCTGGGGTGCGGAGGGTGTCGAGTCAGTCAAGTGCGATGCATTGGCAAGCAGCATTTGGCCGACCGCCGGCAGCGCCAGAGCGACGCCGATGGCCAACAGGAATAGCAGTGTATTGATTGGCGCAGCCGCCAGTTTGCGCAGCGCGCGTCGGGTCGCGTCCAGGTGGTGGGCGAGCCATACCCTCATGGCAGCAGTTTTCCGTGGTCCAGCCGCAAATGCCGGGTTGCCGGGAACAACTCGTTGGCATAGGTGGCAATCAGCACGGTGACGCCGACATGGTGAAACTCGGTGAATATGCGGGCTACATCCATTGCGGTCTCGCGATCAAGATGCGCGGTGGGTTCGTCCGCGAGCAGCAGGCTCGGTCGATTCACCACGGCGCGGGCGATGGCCAGGCGCTGTTGCTCGCCGCCGGACAGCATGATAGGCAAGGCTTTCTCGCGCGATGCCAGGCCGACCTTGTCGAGTGCCGCGCGCACGCGCTGGGCAGCATCCCGGGGCGGGAACCCCGCAATCGACAGCGGCAGCATGACGTTGTCGAAGACATTGCGATCAAAAAGCAGTTTCTGGTCCTGAAACACGATGCCGATACGCCGCCGCAGGTACGGCAGGGCCGAGCGTGCCAGTCCGCCCAGATTCAGGCCGCCGACCAGAACCGTACCCGAACTCGGCTTCTCGACGGCGGCGATGAGCTTGAGCAGGGTCGACTTTCCCGCACCGGAGTGCCCGCTGACGACCACCATTTGTCCTTCCGCAACTTCAAAACTCAAGTCGGAAAGCGCGTCGGCGCCAGGGGGGTAGCGCTTGCCAACGCGATCGAAACGAATCACTAGGCCGGTCCCAACAGCGCTTCGACAAACTCGCCGACGCGGAAGGCTTGCAGATCGTCGATGCCTTCGCCAATCCCGATGAAACGTACCGGTTTCGGGCACTGGCGGGCGATGGCCGCGAGTACGCCGCCCTTGGCGGTGCCATCGAGTTTGGTGATGACCAGGCCGGTGACGCCGATCGCCTTGTCGAAGGCCTTGACCTGCTGCACTGCGTTCTGGCCGATGTTGGCGTCCAGCACCAGCAGAACCTCCTGCGGACCCGAGGCGTCGGCCTTCTGGATGACGCGACGAATCTTGGCGATCTCTTCCATCAAGTGCAGTTGTGTCGGCAAGCGTCCGGCCGTGTCGGCCAGAACGATATCGATTTTGCGTGCGCGGGCGGCATTGATGGCGTCGAACACCACGGCAGCCGGGTCGCCCGATTCCTGGGCGATGACGGTGACGTCGTTGCGCTCGCCCCATGCCGACAGTTGTTCGCGGGCAGCGGCACGAAAGGTGTCGCCTGCCGCGAGCAGGACGCTCTTGCCTTGACTCTGGAAGTGCTTCGCCAGTTTGCCGATCGAGGTCGTTTTACCTGCCCCGTTGACACCCGCAATCATGATCACGAAGGGTTGATGCGCGCCAAGTTCAATCGACTGTTCCAGCGGCGCAAGCAGGGTTTCGAGTCCTTTGGCCAATGCCGCGCGGAGTTGGGAGGGTGTTTCAAGCTTGTCCCGTTTTACGCTGGCTTTCAGCTCGGCCAGCAGCCAGTGGGTCGCCTCGACGCCGCAATCGGCCATCAACAGAGTTGTTTCGAGCTCTTCGAGCAGCTCATCGTCGATTCGGGCCCGGCTGAAAAGCTCGGTCAGGGGCGTGTTGAGGGTATCGCGAGTGCGCGAAAGGCCTGCCTTGAGGCGTTCGCTCCACGCCGGGCGGGGCACGGGTTGTGCGCCGACCGGGTCGGTGGAATCGTTTTTCGTCTTGAGGAAACCAAACATGCGGGAAGCGGTCGGAAACAGAAGCCGCGCTAAGATGCGTGGTCTGATTTTAGCAGATGCCCCCATCCGATTCCGGCCGGAAGCCCGCTGTCGCGGGCACTGGCCAGTGTTGTCATACTGTTTCTCAATCGCGGAAATTGCCACTACATGCCATGAAATCATTGCTTGCCGCCTGTACCGTACTGTTTGTCGCCGTATTGCCAGCGCCGACTTTTGCCAATCCGTATGAGATGCAGCTTGCCAATGGCTTGCGCGTCATCGTCAAGGAAGACAACCGCGCACCGACCGCCGTGCATATGGTCTGGTATCGCGCCGGCAGCATGGACGAAAAGGATGGCACTTCGGGCGTAGCTCACGTGCTCGAACACCTGATGTTCAAAGGGACGAAAAACCTGAAGTCGGGTGAGTTCAACAAGCTCGTCGCGGAAGCCG
This sequence comes from Burkholderiaceae bacterium, assembly GCA_021738065.1. Taxonomy (GTDB): domain Bacteria; phylum Pseudomonadota; class Gammaproteobacteria; order Burkholderiales; family Rhodocyclaceae; genus Sulfuritalea. Next base: position 6,650 of record JAIPCT010000097.1, on the reverse strand, counting down.
GCGGACGCGACAACGCATTTACCAGCCGCGACTTCACGGCCTATTTCCAGATCGTGCCGAAGGCGGCGTTGCCCGAAATGATGAAGCTTGAGGCGGACCGGATGACAAACCTCAAGCTTGACGCCAAGGAATTCGCGGCCGAGATCAAGGTAGTCATGGAAGAGCGACGCCTGCGTACCGACGACAACCCGCATGGGCTGGTGTATGAAGCGCTGAACTCGGCGATGTTTCAGGCCCACCCCTACCGTCGGCCGATCATCGGCTGGATGGATGATCTGGAGAACATGAGCTGGCAGGATGCGCGCGACTGGTATCGCAAATGGTATGCGCCCAACAATGCCTATGTGGTTGTCGCCGGCGATGTCGATCATCGCGAAATTTTCCGCCTGGCCAAGAAGTATTACGGACCGGCCAAGGCCCACGCGTTGCCGGAGCGCAAGCCGCAAAACGAACCCGAACAGAAAGGCATACGTCGGGTCAGCGTCAAGGCGCCGGCCAAACTGCCCTATCTGGCGATGGCGTGGAAAGCGCCCCGGCTGGAAGACGTCAACAAAGACCGCGACCCGTATGCGCTGAACGTGCTGGCGTCGGTGCTCGACGGCCATGACGCATCGCGCTTCTCCAAGAACCTGGTGCGCGGCACGCGTGTCGCGCAGTCGGCCGGCGCCGGCTATGACGGGACGTTGCGCGGCGAAGCGAGCTTCATCGTCGACGGCCAGCCGGCCGAAGGCAAGACCATTGTCGAACTGGAAGCCGCACTGCGCGCCGAGATCAAGCGCATTCAGGATGAGGGCGTGTCGACGGAGGAACTCACCCGGGTCAAGACGCAGTCGATTGCAGCGCAGATTTACAAGCGCGATTCGTTGATGGCGCAGGCCATGGAAATTGGCGGCACCGAGGCTGCCGGGCAGTCGTGGCGCGACATCGATACCCTGCTGGAAAAACTTAAAAGCGTGACCGCCGAAGAGGTCCAGGCCGTGGCGAAAAAATACTTCACGGACGATACCCTGACCATCGCCGTGCTTGATCCGCAAGCCCTGGAGCCGGGCCAACCGAAGAAGCCCTCCGGGGCAGTGAGGCACTGATGCGTACCCTGATTGTTTTAGCTCTTTCCGCCCTGACGTCGTCACTCGCCCTGGCGGGCGTCAAGATCGATCACTGGATTGCGCCGACCGGCGCGAAAGTGTACTTCATCGAAACACGCGTGCTGCCCATCCTCGACGTACAGATCGATTTTGCCGCCGGCGGGGTCTTTGCGCCTGCCGGCAAATCAGGTGTGGCGGGTTTGACGCAGGGCCTGCTGGAAGCCGGTGCGGGCGACATGGATGAAGAGAAAATCGCCGGGCGCCTGGTGGATATCGGTGCCCGCCTGAGCGGAGGGGCCGACAGCGACCGCGCCAGTATCAGGGTGCGCACGCTGTCGAACAAGACCGAGCGCGAAGCCGCGCTCGAGTTGCTGCGCGCCGTCGCGTCAGCGCCGACTTTTCCGCAATCGGTGCTGGAGCGGGAAAAAGGGCGCTCCATCGCCGCCATTCGCGAGGCGGAGACGCGGCCCGATGCGATTGCCGCCAAGCGGTTCGCCGCGGCAATCTATCCCGGCCATCCCTATGGCGACAGCCCGAGCGTCGACAGCGTCACGGCAATCACGCGCGAAGACCTGGTGGCGTTTCACCGGCAGCACTACGGCGCCAAGGGCGCCATTGTTTCGATTATTGGCGACGTGTCGCGGGCCGAAGCCGAGGCGATCGCCATGCATCTGACCGAGGCCTTGCCGGCGGGTGGCGCGGCGCTGGTGCCGCCCGCCGTTAAGCTGCCGCAGCGAGAGACGATCAAGCTTCCCCACCCGGCGGTGCAAAGCCATATTCACATCGGCTTGCCGGCGATCCGGCGCAGCGATGCCGACTACTTTCCATTGCTGGTGGGAAACTACACCCTGGGTGGCGGCGGCTTTGTTTCGCGGCTGATGAAAGAAGTCCGGGAGAAACGCGGCTATGCTTACAGCGTGTATTCCTATTTCTCACCGCGCAAGCTTGAAGGTCCGTTCGAGATCGGACTGCAGACCAAGCGCGATCAGGTCGGCGACGCACTCAAGGTGGTCGATGAGGTCCTCACCGACTACATCGCCAAGGGGCCCACGGCGAAGGAACTGGCGGCGGCCAAGAAAAACATGGTGGACGGTCAGGCGCTGCGGATGGACAGCAATGCCAAGCTGCTCGGTTATCTTTCCGCCATCGGGTTTTACGATTTGCCGCTGAGCTACCTCGATGATTTTCCGGCCAGGGTGAATGCGGTCACCGCCGCCCAAGTCAAGGCCGCGTTTGCGCGCCATGTCAAGGCTGAAAACCTGGTCACGGTTGTCGTAGCGGCCGATTGAATCTTGAGCCGCATCCGCATTACCGGCGGTGAATGGCGCAGCCGCCGGATTGATGTGACAGACGCACCCGGATTGCGGCCGACGCCGGACAGCGTGCGCGAGACTTTGTTCAACTGGCTGGGGCAGGATCTGAGCGGCATGAGCTGCCTCGATCTGTTCGCCGGCAGCGGTATCCTCGGCTTTGAAGCCGCGTCGCGCGGCGCCGACTATGTCGCCATGGTGGAGCGATCGCGCCCCGCCTTCGCGGCGCTGCAAAAGCATGCTGCCGGCTTCGATTGCCCGAGATTGGAACTGTTTTGCTGCGATGCGCTAAAATTCGCACCCTCGTCCGCGCGGCGCTTCGACCTGTTGTTTCTCGATCCGCCATATGGACAAGGCTGGCTGGACCGTCTGGCACCCCGGCTGGATGACTTGGCGGCACCGAATGCGAAGCTATACGCCGAGGCCGAAAAGCCTTTGCAGCAGTTGGGTCGCTGGTCGGTGACCAAAGCGGGGCGGGCCGGACAGGTTTTCTTTCATCTGCTGGAGCAGGCATGAGCAAAAGTATCGCCGTCTATCCGGGGACATTCGATCCTCTCACCAGCGGACACGAAGATCTCGTCAGGCGCGCGTCGAGCCTGTTCGAGCGAGTCATCATCGGAGTGGCCGAGAGCCGCTCCAAAAATCCCCTGTTTTCGCTGAGCGAACGCGTCGAGATCGCACGCGAAGTCTTGGTCGACTATCCCAACATAGAAATCCACGGTTTCGATTGCCTGCTCATGGACTTCATGCGCCAGCACGGCGCCAGCGTGATCATGCGCGGCCTGCGCGCGGTATCGGATTTCGAGTACGAATTTCAGATGGCCGGCATGAACCGCAATCTCTACCCTGATGTCGAAACCGTTTTCCTGACGCCGGGCGATCAGTACATGTTTGTATCGGCGACCATGGTGCGGGAAATTGCCACACTCGGCGGCGACGTCTCCAAATTTGTTCCTCAGCAGGTCCAGAAGCGACTGGCCGAGAAGATTCAGTTCCGTAAATGACTGTTTAGAAATTTTTCAAAGGAAGAACCATGTCCCTGATCATCACCGATGAATGCATCAACTGCGACGTTTGCGAGCCCGAGTGCCCGAACAACGCGATATCGCAAGGCGACGAGATTTACATCATCGACCCGAACAAGTGCACCGAATGCGTCGGTCACTTCGATACGCCGCAATGCCGGGAAGTCTGCCCGGTCGATTGCATACCGGACGATCCGAATCACGTCGAATCGAAGGATCAGTTGATGGCGAAGTTCCTGCAGCTCACTGCCACCAAATAGGGATAGACAATCCCGACGCCGTTAACGCTGGCAGCGTGCGCAAAAGAAAGTCGCGCGCTGTCCCTGCCTCAGTTCCCGGATAGTCGTACCGCAGATGCGGCAGGCTTCGCCGCCGCGGCCATAGACGAAATACTGTTGCTGGAAGTATCCGGAACTGCCATCTGAATGCATGAAGTCGCGCAGGCTGCTGCCGCCCGCTTCGATGGCGGCCGCAAGCGTGGTCTTGATCGCTGCCACCAGACGCTCCAGCCGCTTGAGGGAAATCCGGCCCGCCGCCCGGCGCGGGTCGATACCGGCGCGGAACAGGCTTTCCGATGCATAAATGTTGCCGATGCCGACCACGCGATGACTGTCCATCAGGGTCGGCTTGATTGCCGCCGAGAGGCCGCCAAGCATGTTTTTCAGCCAGGGTGCGCTGAATTCCTCGGTCAAAGGCTCCCGCCCGAGCACCGCCAGAAGTGGATGCCGCAAGGGATCGCCTTCGAGCCAGAGTACCGCGCCAAAGCGTCGGGGGTCCCGCAGCCGCAAGGCCACGGCCTTACCGCGGATATCGAAGACGAGATCGAAGTGATCATGTTTCTCCGCCGCGAGCTTGGCGCTGACCAGGCGCAGGCTGCCGGACATGCCGAGATGGATCAGCAGTTGCCCGCGGCCAAAATCAAGCAGCAGGTACTTGCCGCGGCGAGTGACGGCGAGCAAGGCGCATCCGTCGATCACTTGGTGCAACCGAAGCGGCAGCGGGTAGCGCAACGCGGGAACCCTGCAAATTGCGCCGGTGACGCGCGCTCCTGTCAGCGTCGGCGCAATGCCGCGGCGGGTGACCTCGACCTCCGGCAGTTCAGGCATGCCGCGACGCGTGCGAAACAATCGGCGAAACTGCTAACATCGCCGCATTGTATGTGACAGCCGAGTTTGACGGCTAGGTTTGACCTCAGAGCTTCTCAGGTGCGACACCCATGAAATTTCTCCCAATTGTCCTGGTGCAGGTTCTTGCGCTGACCAGTGCTTGCTCAACGGCACAAGCCCCACCGGTCGCGCCTGCGCCGACATCCGCACCCGCACCGGCACCTGCTCCCGCACCGATAGCCGCTCCGGCGGCCACGGATCGGCTGCCCAAGCAGGAGCTCACCGGGCAGATCCTGTATCAGTTCCTGCTTGCCGAAATCGCCGCCCAGCGCGGCCAGTTTGGGTTGTCGGCCAGCGCCTATCTGGAACTGGCGACCAGCACGCGCGATCCGCGCATCGTGCGCCGCGCGGCGGAGATCGCCTTTCATGCGCGCCAGTACGATGCCGCACTGGAAGCGGCGCGACTTTGGCAAAGCCTCGAGCCCGAATCGCCGCAGGCGAAACAGATGCTGGCCACCTTGCTGCTTGCCAGCGGCCGCCTGGAAGAACTGGCCGCCAGCCTGGTCCGTGATCTGGCGGCAGAGGCGCCGCAAAACGTCGGCTCCGCCTTGATCAAGATTGTGCGCGCCTTCACCCGATACCCGGACAAGTCCGCCGTGCGCAGTTTGCTGGATCGGGTGACCGAGCCCTATCTGAATCTTGCCGAAGCCCACTTTGTGCGCGCGCAAGCGGCGCATGGCGTCGGTGACACAGAGAGCGCACAGCGCGAAATTGATCGGGCGCTGGAACTGCGTCCGAACTGGGAACTGGTGGCCTTGTTCAAGGCCGATCTGCTGCCGAAGGGCGCGGCCCAGACGGAGTTCCTGAAAAACTATCTGCTTGAAAACCCCGGTGCGCAAGACGTACGCTTGGGCTATGCGCGGGGTTTGGTCGCGGAAAAGCGCTACGAAGAGGCACGGATCGAGTTTCGGCGCTTGCTGCTGGCCAATCCCGACAATCCCGAGATGATCTACGCGGTAGGCATACTCTCGCTGCAGGTCAACGACACGGTCGACGCCGAGCAGCAACTCAAGCGATTCATCGAAACCGGGCGTGGCGATCCGAATCCGGCGCGCTTCTATCTGGGGCAGATCACCGAACAGGCGGGGCGCGTCGACGAGGCCGTGCAATGGTACGACCAGGTCGTTGCAGGTGAGCACACGGTACCGGCCAAAGTGCGGGCGGCCCAGATACTGCTGCGCCAGAACAAGTTCGACGAAGCGCGTCAGCGGATTGCGGCGGCGCGCGAGAATGCGCCGGGGGATGTTCGCCTGGTGGTGGCGGAGTCACAGTTGTTGCGCGATGCCGGACGTCACGCGGAAGCCTATGCGTTTCTCGTCCAGGCGCTGGAAGCCCAGTCGGATCAGCCTGACCTGCTCTACGAGACCGCATTAGCCGCCGAGAAGCTGGGTCATCTGGACGTGCTCGAGCGTCATTTGCGGCGCCTGATCGAACTTCAGCCGGACTCGCCGCAAGCTTACAACGCACTCGGCTACTCGCTGGCCGACCGCAATCTGCGCCTCGAAGAAGCGGCGCAGTTGATCGACAAGGCTTTGGCGCTGACTCCGGACGACCCCTTCATCCTCGACAGCAAGGGTTGGGTCTTGTTCCGTCAGGGGAAAAACACTGCGGCGCTGGATGCATTGCAAAAAGCCTACGCCAAGCGACCCGATGCGGAGATTGCCGCCCATCTCGGGGAAGTGTTATGGAGTCTCGGTCGGCGCGATGAGGCATTGAAAATATGGCGCGAGGCGACCCAGACCCATCCGACCAACGAGGCACTGGCGGCGACCGTCAAGCGATTCGCACCCTGATGCGATTCTGTCTGGCGTGCCTTGTTGCCCTGTTGCTGGCAGCCTGTGCCGAGATGCAGGGACCAACCGAGGCAAGTCAGGCGCTCGGCCCCGCGCTCCAAGGCTATCTTGCCGAAGGGCGAATTTCCTTGCGTCAGGGTGAGCGTCGCGATCATCTGCGCTTTCGCTGGGAGCACACCGATGCCAGCGACTCCGTGCTGCTCATGTCGCCATTGGGGCAGGGACTGGCCGAACTGACGCGTGACGCGGCCGGGGCGCGGCTGCGGCAGCC